>CAYLVP010000044.1:4835-12413 GCA_964387155.1 uncultured Rhodobacterales bacterium
CCCTGGGCTGTCAGCCGCAGCCAATCTGGAATGTTGTTGTGAAGCGGGCAGTGCGACTGGCAATAGGGCACACCACATTGGCTACAGCGGCTGGCTTGCTCCTCCGCTTTGGCCTCGGCATATTCTGCGTAGATCTCGTGAAAATCAGTCGCGCGGAGATCAGGCGGCCGCTTTTCTGGCATATCGCGTTCGACAGATACGAATTTTAGCATCGGGTCTTTTGCCATGGGTCACTCCTGTTTCCGAGCGTTTCGTCTACTTTGGGAGAAACGGGAATAAAAGTAAGTAATGCTGACCTTATTAAAGAAAAATCCTGCCCAAGGTACGGTATTTTTGGCCGCGACCTCAAAAAATAGAGCGCATATCGGACCTAAATCAATACTTTTCATTTAATTCCAATCTATTAGGGTCGCGCAGATTCGTAATGCAAACGCAGGCACAATGTCGCTCTTCCATCTCATATTGGTTGCCTTGATTCAGGGGCTTACCGAGTTTTTGCCGGTAAGCTCATCCGGCCACCTGATTCTATTGCCTGCGCTGGCAGGGTTAGAAGATCAGGGGCAAGCCATCGACATCGCCGTCCATGTCGGGACATTGTTCGCGGTGATCCTGTATTTCCGGAAAGACGTGCGGGTGGCCGCCAACGGGTTGCCGCGCCTGATCCGAGGCAAGATTGATACCCAAGGCGCATGGCTCGCAATGCTGCTCATCCTATCAACCTTGCCCGTCATGGCCTTCGGTTTGATCCTGAAAATGACAGGGCTGGATGATCAGCTTCGCTCCGTCGCGTTGATTGGGTGGACCATGATCATATTTGGCATCGTGCTCTACTGGACAGACCAGAAGGGCGCGACAACGAAGACCGCACCCCAATGGTCGATAAAAGACGCGTTTCAGATGGGGCTGTGGCAGGCCATCGCGCTGATCCCCGGCACATCACGCTCAGGCGCGACAATCTCGGGCGCGCGGGCCCTGGGCTATGCGCGCGAGGACGCGGCAAAGCTGGCGATGTTGATGTCGATCCCAACAATCCTGGCATCCGGCGTCGTCCTGGGCCTCGATGTGATTGGAGAGGCAAATGCCGCGCTCGCCCGCGACGCTGCCATCGCCGCTGTGTTCTCGTTTATTGCCGCGCTATTTGCGTTGATACTCATGATGCGATTGCTCAAATCGATCAGCTTCACACCTTACGTGATATACCGGATCGCCTTGGGCCTTGTGCTGCTGGTCTACGCCTACAGTTAATTGGCTCGCAGGTTCTTTGCAGATTCCTTGATCGCGTCATATTGGCCCGAAGGGCGGAACCGCCACAGATAAGACGGCAGAACGGCTTCCATCGCGGTAGGTTCTATCCCCAGATCTGCCAGCGTCTTGGCGTCAGAGGCAACGATATTGTCTTGTGCGAGACTGCGGACCTGATCCCGGGTCACGGGGCCCTTGATAAGCCCACCGGTCACAGCACTCAGAATATCATAGGAGGTGCCCATAATCGCCCCGACAAAGAACGGGATGTTCAAAACCAGCCGACGACGGCGAATCACGCCAAGCATCAGCTTCATCAACTCGCGGAAGCTGTGCACATCGGGCCCGCCAAGCTCGAACGTGCCGGTTGCCCCTTCAATACCAGCCATCGCGGCTTGCGCCACATTATCCACGTAAACGGGCTGAAATTTTGTGCCTGCACCGATGACAGGCAGCACAGGTCCGAACCGCGACATGCCCGCAAACCTGTTGAAGAATTCATCCTCGGGGCCGAACACGACCGAGGGCCGCAGGATGGTGGCCGAGGGGAAGTGCTGCAGAATCCCTTCCTCCCCGAGACCTTTGGAGGTGCCGTAAAGCGTATCGCTGTTCACATCAGCACCAATGGCCGAGAGATGCACCAGACGAGAGACCCCATATGCGGCGGCAAGCCGCGCGATGCGCTCCGCGCCTTCATGCTGGATCGCGTCGAAATTGTTCTTGCCGCCCTTATCAAAGGTACCCACGCAGTTGACCACCGCATCCGCGCCTTCCATCACCGCCCGCACAGAGGCATCGTCGCGAATGTTGCAGAAGACCGGCTCCACCTGGCCGACGACGCCATAGGGCTTGAGAAATATCGCCTCATTGGGGCGACGCACGGCCACGCGCACACGCCAGCCCGCCTTGGCCAGCCTGCGCACAATATAGCGACCTACGAAACCTGATCCGCCGTAAACCGTCGCAAGCTTGGACATGGTGAAACCCCTTTGAATTGGCTGCGTCCGGGTTTATCCGCCGCGCGCCGTCCAGACAAGTTTGATTTCCGGCAGGCGCGGGAACCGAATCCCGTTGACAGCGCCTTAGACCCACCTTAATCACCGCGTCCACGACACCTGCCCAGGTGGCGGAATGGTAGACGCGCCAGCTTCAGGTGCTGGTGTCCGTATGGACGTGGAGGTTCGAGTCCTCTCCTGGGCACCACTATTTTCAACAGGTCCTAGCTAAGTGTGAACCCGCCTCGATGCGGAATGCGGGCGTTATTGAATATCAGGCGCAAAGACACTATCCCCCGATCAACTCAATCTGGGATATCTGATTTGGCAAACCATCTTTATATCGGCGATCTTCCCGATGATCTGGACCTCGGGCCCGTGGTCGCAATTGACTGCGAAACGATGGGGCTGAACCCACAGCGCGACAGGCTTTGCGTCATTCAGATGTCGGGCGGCGACGGCAACGCGCATATGGTTCAGGTGCGGCAAGGCCAGACCGAAGCGCCAAACCTCTGCCGCATGCTGGCGGATCCCAGCGTGCTGAAGCTCTTCCATTTCGGCCGCTTCGACATTGCTGCGATGCATAACGCCTTCGGCACTGTGACTACCCCGGTCTACTGCACCAAAATCGCCTCGAAACTGGTGCGGACCTATACTGATAGGCATGGGTTGAAGAACCTGCTGCAAGAGCTTTTGGGCATCGATATCTCGAAACACCAACAATCCAGCGACTGGGGGGCTGAAACACTGACCGACGCTCAGCTGGACTATGCTGCATCGGATGTTTTGTACCTGCACCAACTGCGCGACAAGCTGAACACCATGCTGGAACGCGAGGGGCGGGCAGAGATCGCGCAGGCCTGTTTCGACTTTCTGCCAATGCGCGCTCGGCTGGATTTGGCAGGCTGGCCTGAAATCGACGTCTTCGCGCATTAACTGGGGTGGATGACCAACCCGATGACCTCTGATGACTTCTTGAATACCGGCCGCCGCGTGATTGCATGTGAGGCCGACGCCTTGGGCCAGCTTGGTGCGGCGCTTGACGAAAATTTCGTGCGCGCGGTGGAGGTAATGCTGGCAGCCAAGGGCCGGTTGATCGTCAGCGGCATGGGCAAATCAGGCCATATCGCCCGCAAAATCGCTGCAACATTTGCCTCAACCGGGGCGCCTGCGCATTTTGTGCACCCCGCTGAGGCGAGCCATGGCGATCTGGGCATGATGGCGCGGGGCGATGTCGCGCTGGTCCTGTCAAATTCTGGCGAAACGCCCGAGCTTGCAGATGTGATCGCCTATACCCGGCGGTTTTCGATCCCGCTCATCGCCATTGCAAGCCGGGCCAAGTCAACATTGATGTCCCAGGCCGACGTCGCGCTTTTGCTGCCTGCGGCGGAAGAGGCCTGTGGGACTGGCGTTGTCCCCACCACCTCGACCACCATGACGCTGGCTTTGGGCGATGCGCTCGCCATCGCCATGATGGAGCACCGCAAATTTACGCCTGAGAATTTTCGCGACTTCCACCCGGGCGGCAAGCTTGGCGCGAAGCTCGCAAAGGTTTCGGACCTGATGCATAGCGGCGAGGCGCTGCCAATCTGCCAGCGGGACACACCCATGTCAGATGCGTTGATCGAGATCAGCCAGAAAGGGTTTGGTGTCGTCGCCGTGCTGAACGCGGACGGTACGTTGGCCGGCATTATCACTGATGGCGACCTGCGGCGTCATATGACCGGCCTTTTGGACCAGCGTGCAGAAGACGTCATGACCGAAGGCCCGATGACGGTGCAGCCCGACGCTTTGGCCGAACGCGCCGTAGGCATCATGGACAAAAAAAGCATCACCTCGCTTTTTGTCACGGAAGATGGCCCCAAGACGCGGCCCCTTGGGCTGATCAAGCTGCAAGACTGCCTGCGCGCCGGTGTGTTGTAGGCGCAGATGGCGGATAACACCTACTCTCGCTTTGTGCAGGTCGCGAAAGTCGCATTGCCGCTGGTGGCGCTGTCTCTTCTGTCTACCCTGTTTCTGGTGTCGCGGACGATCAATCCTGAAGATGCCATCCCCTTCGCCGATATCGATGTGGAGCAAATGGCGAAAGAGCAGAGCCTGGCCGCGCCTAAATTTTCCGGTATGACCTCCGACGGGTCAACAATCTCGGTCACTGCTGAACGAGCCCGGCCTGACCTGACCGATCCACGAAGGCTGAGCGCCACCAATGTGGCAGCCGACATCCTGACAACCAGCGGGACGCAAATATTGGTTCTTGCCGATGACGCGCTGTACGATGGGAACAGCAACACGCTGACGCTGACCGGGCGGGTGCGGTTCAACACCTCCACCGGATATGAGCTGCAAACCGACGCGCTTGAGGCTGATCTAGGGGTGACGCGCCTCACCGCGCCGGGGTCAGTCAGTGGGTTCGCACCAGCCGGAACGCTGGACGCCGGTAGTATGGAGCTGACCGGCGAAGTGGGTTCACAGCTTCTCCATTTCAAAAACGGCGTGAAGCTGGTATATGATCCGCAAGATTAGAGGGTACCTATGACTGTTTTTCAGCGCATCACACTTGGATTTGGCTTTTTCCTCTTCGCCAGCGCCGCACTGCTTGCCCAGGGGGCGAATGTTGCCTTTGGCGGGCTGAAGCATGATGCAAGCCAGCCGGTCGAGATCACGGCAGATGAGCTGACCGTGGATCAAACCACTGGCTCCGCCGTTTTCATTGGAAATGTTGTCGCCGGGCAAGGTGATATGCGTCTGAGCGCCGCACGGGTTCAGGTTCAATACGCCGTTGTCGATGGTCAATCGACGGGCGACATCAACCAATTGATTGCTTCGGGCGGCGTCACCCTCGTAAACGGTGCTGAGGCCGCCGAGGCCCAAGAGGCTGTCTACACCGTTGCGTCATCCCAGATTGTGATGACCGGCGACGTGATCCTCACCCAAGGCCCCAATGCGCTATCGGGCGAGAAGCTGACTGTCGATTTGAACTCGGGTCAGGGGCGCATGACGGGTCGGGTGAAGACGATCTTCCAGACCGGCGGCAACCAATGATGGATGGCGGCCCGACATTTAAAGTCACCGATGGCTCGTCCGGCCTGAAAGTCCATGGGCTGCGCAAAAATTACAAGCGCCGCCCGGTGATCCGCGATGTCTCGCTACACCTCGCACGGGGGGAGGTCGTCGCACTTTTGGGGCCAAACGGGTCGGGTAAAACGACCTGTTTCTACTCCATCGCGGGCCTGGTCACACCCGAGGCTGGCACCGTCACGATTGATGGTCGCGATGTGACCCTCTTGCCGATGTATCGTCGCGCGAAAATGGGGATCGGCTATCTGCCGCAGGAAATGTCGATCTTTCGGGGGCTCAGCGTTGAGGACAATATCCTTGCGATCCTCGAAATCTCCATCCGCGATCGCACGAAGCGACGCGAGCGGTTGGAAGAGTTGCTCAACGAGTTCTCCATCGGGCATTTGCGGCGCGCACCTGCGCTTTCCCTGTCGGGGGGGGAGCGTCGACGGGCCGAGATTGCGCGCTGCCTCGCTGCCGATCCAAAATACCTGCTGCTTGATGAACCCTTTGCGGGTGTTGACCCGATTGCGGTCGGTGAGATCAGGGCTCTGGTCTCTGATCTGAAGAAGCGCGGGATCGGTGTGCTGATCACCGACCACAATGTGCGTGAAACCCTTGAGATCGTTGATCGCGCCTACATTCTGCATGACGGTCACGTTTTGATGAGCGGCACGACCGAGGAAGTTGTCAGGGACGAGAATGTTCGTCGGGTCTATCTTGGGCAGAACTTCCGCATCACGTGACCGCAGCACGGGTTCCTCACATTTGACATCAAAGGTAGGAAACGACTCAGTTGACAGGGGCACCCCTCCTGTCGCCAAATGTCTGCAATGACATCGCGAACCACTTTGGTTTTGGCCACACCTTTTCAATATGGCCCAGCGGAACCGCCCCATCGAACCGGGCGCATGTCATTGATCAACCTAAGCTCGTGTGCAGACCCCGCCCCCGGCGGAGCTTTGCGCCATACCCAATTGAAGGAGACGCCATGCGCTATCAAATCAGCGGCAAACAAATCGATATTGGAGAGGCGCTCCAAACCCATGTCCAGCAACAGCTTTCTGAAATGCTGGGTAAATATGCTGGGCGTCCGACCGACGCGACCGTGGTTTTCTCAAAAAGCGGGCATGAACATGTCTGCGAGGCAACCGTCCACCTGAGCACCGGTCTGACGGCCCAGGCCCGCGCCCATGAGCCCGAAATTTACGCTGCTTTCGATAGCTGTTCAGAGAAGATGGACAAACAGTTGCGCCGCTACAAACGCCGGCTGAAAGACCATCACCGCGAGAGGTCACAGCCAGTTGAACTTTCTGGAGCTTCCTCATATATCCTCGCGGGAGCAGGCGAGTCGGAAGCAGAGGAACCTGAAAGCCTTCAGCCAATGATCGTCGCTGAAATGGAAGCCAAGATTCCATCGCTTTCAGTCGGCGAAGCTGTTATGCAAATGGAGATTGCGGGAGCACCGGTTTTGGTCTTCCACAACGAGGGTAACAAGGGAATCAACGTGGTGTACCGTCGCGATGACGGGAACATAGGTTGGATTGACCCGACAAGCAGTACATAGCGGCGACTGGCCGCGTGACAGAGAGCGGCCATGAACATTAATGACATTTTGCAACCTGATGCTGTCAGGAGCGTTTCGTCTATTTCAAGCAAGAAGCGTCTGTTTCAGGAGCTTTCCGAACTGGTCGCCTCTTGCTATGGCTTGCCTCAGGACGTGGTGTTTGACGCCCTTCAAGATCGGGAAAGCCTTGGCCCCACCGGCGTGGGCCAAGGGGTGGCTCTACCTCATGCGCGTATGGATCAGGTCGATACTGTCTCTGCGGTGTTCCTGCGCCTCGAAAAGCCAGTGGATTTTGAATCGGCTGATCGCCAGCCTGTCGATCTCTTCTTCTGCCTGCTGGCCCCGACCGATGCCGGGGTCGAACATCTCAAGGCGCTGGCACTGGTCTCGCGGACCCTGCGCCAGCAACAGGTCTGCGCCAAGCTGCGCGCAAATGATGATGCGAACACTTTGTTTACGATCCTCACGGACGACGAAAGCAGCCAGGCGGCCTAAGCGTCAGGCCGCCACGCTTCAAACCCGAAGGTGATGTAATCCTTTCGGTAAGCCTGGAAACACAACTTCTCGATCTCTGCATCGTAAATGTCGGCGAGCTCAAAGGGCTCATCAGCGGTATCAGGCTGCCAAACAGGGTCTGTTCTGCCCAAATCTTGTGCCAAACGGCTGAAATGTATCGCGGCCTCTTCCTCGCGAATGATGAGATCGGGCAGCGCAACT
>CAYLVP010000044.1:12513-22918 GCA_964387155.1 uncultured Rhodobacterales bacterium
AGGTCATCCGCTGTTGCGCCATCTAGGCCAGCCATCCAATCCAGAACCGGTGTGACCGGACCAGAGGGGACAGGGATATACAGAAGCGGCGTTGCGGCCCCAATATAAAAACCGGGCACGCCCGGTGCGCGTTTCGGCTCGAAGCTGGTATCTGCGGCGGCATCCAAATGATCCATCGCGGAAAGCGCGCGAACCATCGCCGGATAGTTGGCAACCTTCTCTTCCAGGCTACTTGGGTTCTGCTTCTTTGTGCTCCGCGCCACAGTATCAATCTGCATCGAAGACCCTATGAAACGAGCCATGCCGTTTATAATCGTGACGTCAGCGATCTCTTCGTAATCAACATAAAACGCTGTCTGCCCGCTGCGTTGGAGGGCTGTTCTGATATCGCGCTGAAAATCCTGCCGAGCCGCCAGATGAGCACGATACTCGGCATCATCAAAACTCACTTTGGCTGAACGGCGTTGCTTCATGTCGCTCAGCTTCCACTGTCCGGTCTCTGCCGCAATCTTGAGTGAGACATAGCTGTCCAGCGGGTTTCGAGTCAGAACGATCTTGGCGCAATTTTGATCGGCCAAAACATACTCTAACACACGCGGATCATGGTCACTGAAAAGTCTGAACCCGGGCGTTCCAACCGTCTCTTCCCTGATCTTGTCCAGCAGTTCAAGCGGGTTGTCTTCGCGTGCATTCAGATCAACTCCGAACATCGCGTCCTTGTTGTGATGCCCGACAAATACCGGGTTGAACAGCTCGCCATAGCAGGTCAAATCATCGAAACTGTTGAGGCTGGCCTCGAGAAAATTGGATCCGGTCCGCATCTCTGCCAGGACAACGAAATAGTCGAATGACATCTATTGCACCAGATACGGTTTCTGACCGCTTTCGCTGCGATTATCAGGCTCTGTCATTGGAAAATCGCCCATCAGATGTGGGCTCATACCTTGGTTCTTGAGGTTCTGCAGGAATTTCCCGAAGCCGGTCAGATCCGCCATTTGGGGCGCTTCTGTCAATCGGCGCTGTGCACCACCGCCAAGCTCATCCAGAACGAATTGCAGCTTTTCCATCGGGTCTTCGATAAATTCCGCAAGGCTCCAGATGCCGACACGCGCCTTGGTCTGGGCAGATCGCAGCAGATCAAGATGCCGTGCCTCAATACGCTGCAGCATTGCGGCCTCTTTGCGCAGCTCGGCAAAATTGCGGTTGGAATGAAATAGGGGGATGGCCCATGCGCCTGTGATCACAGACACCTGCGCGTTGCGGTCAGAGGCGATCACCGGCCCAATATCCTGCGTATCGCGCGGTCCATACATAAAGCACTGATGTTCGCCCCGCGTGTTCCACGTCAGGTTCGTGAGAAAAGCGCGCGGGTTGTTATCACGCAGCGCAGCGCTATCGGACAAAGCCCCATTGTAAAGAACTGCATCACCCGCAAACTCGGCCCGCTCCTTCGCGAAGAGATGACGATGGACCCGGTTGCCAGTCCGCCGCGCCAGCCAGTCATCGAAACCAGCGAATAATTCGTCAAACCCCTCAAAGACAGAATACCGGCCCGCGGTAATTCCATTCTCCCACCCTTCTTTGGGGAAACGCCCCTGCATATAGAGGCCCGCACGTCCACGAACACGCCGCTCCGTCGCGCGAGTGAAGATACGGTCGATCTTTAGCGGGTTCGGTTCGACCTTGGTGAGCGCCCTGTCAGGGGGTGCAAGGAAGCTGCGATATAACTGCTCGGCCTGAGGCCAGATCTTGCGGGCAACGAAGCAGTCCGAACGACGCAACAACTGCAAATGATCATCGTAGAACACATGCGGTTTCCCCTGAAAGTCGAACTTTGACAACGTTAGCGAGCGGCTTTCGATCTCGGTAGAATAGAGCCTAACTAGCGTCTGAAAATAGCTCTCATCCGGGATCCAGACACGTTTGAAATAGCGGTCAATTTCGGTGCGGCGCGGGTCCTCCAAAATGGCGGAGAGGGTTTGCCGTGTCAAACACCACCATTGCGATCCGAGATGCGGGGTCAGGCCATCGGGCACCTTTCGCCTAAAGCCAAGACGGCGCTGTAATCGCACATAGGCGTCAAACAGCTTGCGGTGCTTCTTCCAGGAGAACGGAAAACGCAGCGTGAATCTCTCCTGGTCAAGGCCGCCTACTGTCCAATCCACCTCATCTGTGGTGACCGATTCGATGAAATCGGTGCGCGGGCGCTCAGCCAGATACTGCTCCAACTCAGCGATGGGACGCAGCGGCAAGCACGACCCGCTCGCAAGGTAGACGTGCCGGACCTCTGGAAACTCTGACAGCATCAAGGATGCAGCCGTCTGAGTGGCCTCTACGATGGACCAGCTGCCCCATTCGCAGGCGTTGCGCTCAGAAAACCTGACATTTGGATTGTTTGCCAGCTTGTTGCGCAACCATTTGAAATCCACATCGGCCACGCGCTGGTCGACATGGATAACGACAGGCCTGTTGTGATCACAAAAATGGCGAGCGACATGAGCCGCCCTGTCCAGCGACTGATGCACCAGCATGACAAACCCGACACTCATGCCCAATTGCCTTTGGACATAAGCCCCAAAATCTCAAGCTGGCGCCAATTGATATATTTCTCAGACCATTGGCACCAAAGATCCGGCTTCTCAGACAGGCCTTCATGATAAGCGCGGTATTCCTGGCTATTGGAAAAATGCTGCTGACGCTCAAGCTCTTCCGCAGATTTTGACTTCAACGTGTCAAGGAACTTCGCGTGCAGCAAACAGCCAGATGTCTTCTCCCCCCCAAGGTCATCATAGACAAGATTGAGCCCACGGGGGAGCAACATATGGGTCGAGCTGAGATAGGTATAGGCTCTGTTCCACTTCACAAGAGGGATTTTGTTCAGCGCAGGGGCGCGTTTCGCGTCGTCATAGAAGAAGGCACGTGCCCGGGGACCACCCTGAATCCACAGGTTTTGATATGTCGGATTCTTCTCGATTGTGTAGTTCCCGCTATCGAACCAATGCGCATGCTCAAATGGATCGCCGCCAGCGTCATATTTGGTGCTGTCGATTGGCCCCTTCGGATACATGTCCAGTGACATCGTCCCAAAGGATTTGACGCTGGACGCATCAAGCCAATCGGTGAGCGCTCTGATCGGTCGCGTATCACAAAAAGGGTAAACAAAAAATTCATCAATATCGACGACCAGCGACCAATGCCCATGTGCAAAACGCATCTGAAGCCAATTAAGCCAATCGACCCCAAATCGCGCCTTTTTGTATCCGGCATCCGTGTAGTAGACGGTTGCATCCATCTGATTGGTCAGAAATTCGCCCGAGCCGTCTTCCGACCCGTTATCAACAAAGAAGAAATGATCAACGCCCAGATCGCGGTAATATTGCATGAAGTAAGGCAGGCGCGTCCGCTCGTTTCGAAGGGTGCAGAATAGCAGGATATCATTGCGACCGACCTGCTCGGATCGGTCAACAACGCAGGTCAGCTCGCTACGTTTGCGATAGGCACGCATGCGATAGCGGATCCGCTCCCGACGGAGCCTGTATTGCTGAAAGTAGCCCACACTAAGTGCCCTTATGCGTTGTCTGCCCGTTTTGCGCGCGGCTTCGGTGGTCGTGATATGGAAACAATGCGCCAGAATTATGAAAGATTGTCAAAGTTTATCAATCCAACTGCCAGCTGCGATCAGGCCCAGATCTGCCAGTTGCTCCGGGTCGCGGTACTTCACTGAATTGGGGGACCAGAGCGTTGGGTTGCTGGCGACTGCTTCGAAATAAGCGTCAAACTCCGCACTGTTGGAAAAATGCTCTCGCTTGTGGGATGGGTCTGCAGATTTCGCCATTGCGGAGGGAAGGAATTTCGCGTGGAGAAGCGCACCTGAAGGCTCCAACTCCCCATCCATCGAGATATAGGCCCCATTTAGATCCCGCGGAAGCATGGAGTGGGTGGAGTTGACGTATGCGTTTCGCTTGTCCCATTTGACCAGCGGAATCTTATTTAGTGTGGGGGACCGGGACGGCGTGTCCGCGAAGAAAACCCGCTCACGCGCGCCCCCCTGAACCCAGAGATTACGGAGCAACGGCTGCCGCGCCGCACGGTACGGCCCGGCATCAAACCAACAGAGTTGCTTGAACGGGTTGTCGCCGGGATGATAATTCACCTCGTTCACTGTGCCAGAAGGATACATATCGAGCATCAGAGTGCCGAAAACCTTGCGTCCTTCCTGATCAAGCCAGTTCGTTAATCCTTTTAAATCAGCCCTATTCATGCCCGGGTATACAAGAAACTCGTCAGCATCGACGGTCAGACACCAGCAGTCATGGCCGTATCTGCGCAGCAAGTGATTTTGCCAATCCATCCCAAATCGCGCGGCTTTGTAGCTGCCCTCCACCTGCCAAACCGCGCAGTCCGGTTGGTCAAGAAGATAGGCCAGGCTGTTATCAACGCTCGCATTCTCGACGAAAAAAAACTGCGACACTCCCAGCTGACGGTAGTGGTCGAGAAAATAGGGGAGCCGCTCCGCCTCGTTCCGAATGGTGCAGAACAGATATATACCATGGCGACTTCCAAGCCGTTTGGGGCCGTTGATCAAACGCAGCCCATGGCGGGCGCGGAACGCGCGCCACAGGTAGCGGCGTCGTTTCCATCGCATGCGGTAGGCTTGCGCCAATCTGACCAGCGGCGGTTGTTCCGCCAGCCGCGCCTTATCGGTCGTAATGCCCGTTTTGGTGCCAGCGCCAGGCATCTTTCACCATCGCGTCCATTGTCGATCTATGCGGGGTCCACCCCAATTCAGTTCGGGCTTTTTCGCTTCCGGAAACAAGCTTGGTGCAATCGCCGGGACGGCGCGCGCCTTCGACTGTTGGGACGGGTTTATTCGTAATCGCAGCACTGCTATCGATCACCTCGCGCACTGAAAACCCGGTTCCGGTTCCAAGGTTGAACGCAGCACTGCCTTTGCCGTCAAGCAGCCATCTCAGGCCAAGAACATGCGCGTCAACGAGGTCCATCACATGGACATAGTCCCGCACGCAACTTCCATCCGGCGTATCATAATCGGTGCCGTAAATTGTCAGCGCATCCCGCTTTCCATCTACCGCGTCGAGCACCAAGGGGATAAGATGGGTTTCAGGTTGATGAAACTCCCCCACATCTCCGTCGGGGTCGGCCCCGGCCACGTTAAAATAGCGGAAGATCACAGTGTTCAGGCCGTGGCTCGCCTCGAAATTGGCAAGGATATCCTCGATAGCCCGTTTTGACGCGCCATAGGCGTTGATTGGCGCTTGGGGACTTGTTTCGGTCAGGGCAACGCCATCCTGCTCCCCGTAGGTTGCGCAGGTGGAAGAGAACACGAAGTTCTTGCACCCAGCAGCAACCGCCGCCTCAATCAGCGTCAGCGACCCGACAACATTGTTACGCCAATAGAGGCCCGGGTCAGACATGGACTCACCCACTTGGCTGAAAGCAGCAAAGTGCATGACCGCGATCGGGTGATGTTTTGCAAAAATCTCATCCAGCCGCGTGCGGTCAAGCAGATCAGCCTGCTCGAAAGGGCCAAATTTCACGGCATCCGCCCAGCCGGTGGAGAGGTTGTCGAGCGTCACAGGCACATAGCCAGCTGCCGCCAAAACCTTGCATGCATGCGAGCCGATATAACCGGCACCGCCAGTCACCAAAACGCGCTTCTCATCCACCATGGAACTAGTCTACTCGGCCGCCTGACGCATGGACGCCATGTCATCGAGATAGGCGCCAAATTCGTCTTTCAACTCGTCGCGCGACAAACCGAAAGACACAGTCGCCTGAAGATATCCGGCCTTCGAGCCACAATCAAAGCGCTGGCCTCGGAAACGATAGCCGTAGACATCGCGCCCCGCCTGGATTTCCTGAGCAATTGCGTCAGTGAGTTGGATTTCACCGCCCGCGCCCTGTTTGATCTTGTTGAGGTTCTGCAAGACATTCGGTGTCAGAATATAACGGCCAATCACCGCCAGGTTCGATGGCGCCTCTTCCTGGGCGGGTTTTTCGACCATGCCGTTTACTGACACCATCGCACCCATATCTTCGCGCACGTCGAGCACGCCGTAGGACGAAGCCTTTTCTGGCGGGACTTCCATCGCGGCGACCATGCAACCGCCGGTTTCGGCATAGGCTTCGGTCATTTGCTGCAGGCACGGCTTTTCAGCGGCGATCACGTCATCCGGCAAAATCACCGCGAAAGGTTCGTCGCCAATCAGGCGACGCGCACACCAGACAGCATGGCCTAGGCCAAGCGCTTTATATTGCCGGATATAAGCAATCGCACCGCTTTCCATATTGGTGCTTTTCAGCGCGTTCAAAAGATCGGTTTTCTTCTTCTTACGCAGCGCGCCTTCCAGCTCAGGCGCATGGTCAAAATAGTCTTCAAGCGCACCCTTGCCGCGCGAGGTCACAAAGATGAATTCCTTAATGCCGGCCGCCCGGGCTTCGTCGATGGCATATTGAATCAGAGGTTTGTCGACCAAAGTCATGATTTCTTTTGGTATCGACTTCGTCGCAGGCAAGAACCTGGTTCCCAGGCCCGCAACAGGAAATACCGCTTTGGTGACTTTGCGTTTCATTCGGTCCTCGTTCCTCTTTCAACTACATGTGGCACAAAGGTTTCGAGATGCTTACTCGCAAAGGATCACGTCAACTTTGTGGCCAATCTGACGATAACTAAGGTGACTGTGTGACGGTAGGCAACGGTGGAAAGGTTGCTTTGCTTCCCCTAAGTAAACCGATTCGGCAAGTTTTGTTCATTTTTCAGGCAACAGGTCGCTCAAGGATTACGCTTTATGGGCCTGTTTGTTACCGTATGTCACCTAATGGATTTAGCCCATGTGAAGATGGGCGCATCAAGCGCGGAAATTTGAATGCTATTCTAGGCATTCTTCCAACCTAGCGCGGCACAGTTAAGATCATGCCTCGTCATTATCGTCTTCTCCGTCGGCGCAGCCATTCCGGGCTTCATGTCCCATATGGCGCGGGAAAGATGTAGGGGGAAACTGCTCAGGTAACGCCCATCTTTCGCATCATCTCTTCAAGTTTGGGAACGTCCTGTGGGTTGTTGAGCTCCCAAAACTGCCGATCGCGCGCGTCCACCTCAATGCAAAGCACGGAGTGGCCGTTTTCGAGGAACCGCAGCTGCTCGAGACCTTCGAGCTGTTCCAACGGGCCTGGCTGCCAGGTCGGGTACGCGCGCAAAGGGTCAGGGCGGTACGCATAGACACCAACATGGTGATAAACCGGGGTCGCCGCGTCATCCGCATAGATCCCGGAGGTGAACGGAATAACCTCCTTCGAGAAATACAGCGCATGGCTGTTGCGATCAAAAACAGCCGTCGTGCCACCAACACGGCCCTCGCGGCGATCCGCCAAGAACCCCTTTAGTGCGGCACCATCTGTCACAAGAACGGGAGTTGCGACCATGGCCGAGGGGTCGGCTTGCAACCCGGCAATCAGGTCTTCAACGAACCAGTGCGGGGTCAGTGGCGCATCGCCTTGCAGGTTGACGACAATATCATAGCCCCCGCCCATCAGGGCGTGGGCCTCGGCGCAGCGTTCCGTTCCATTGGCACAGTCTGGCGAGGTCATCACGACCTCCGCGCCGAAGCCCTTTGCCGCTGTCGAGATGCGTTCATCATCTGTCGCAACGACCACCCGGTCTACTCCAGAGACGGACATCGCCGCGCGCCAGGACCGCTCGATCAGGGTCTGTTCCTGCCCGGTTGCGCCTTTCAACGCCACAAGCGGTTTGCCTGGGTATCGGCTGGACGCGTAGCGCGCGGGAATGATGATCGCTGTCGGCATCAGGCCGATTTCAAATCAACACCCGGTGCATATGCGATGAAGAACGGGTTCTCGTAGATCGGCTTGCCATAGGTGAAATCCGTATGGTCATCGAAGCGCACAACCTTGCCGCCTGCGCCGCGCAAGACCGCGTCACCTGCCGCAGTATCCCATTCCATCGTGCGGCCAAGACGGGGGTAAAGATCAGCCTCACCCGTCGCAACGAGGCAGAATTTCAGGGAGGAGCCAGCGCCGGTCATATCCGCGACGCTGTACTTGTTGATGTAGTCATCCGTCGCCTGATCCCGATGCGATTTGGAGGCAACTACGATCAGCGCATCATTGTCAGGGGTCTTCACCTTGATCGGTGTTGCCGCGCCTGCCTGTGTCGCATCGAACGGGCCCGTCTCTTCCACGGCTGTGCCAGAGGCGTCGGTGTAGAACAGTCGGTTCTTGGCCGGGGCATACACCACACCACGCGTCGGTGTGCCGCCTTCCACCAAGGCGATATTCACCGTGAAATCGCCGCGACGTTTGATGAACTCTTTCGTGCCATCAAGCGGATCAACAATGATGAAGTCTGTGGCGCTTTCGGCGTGGCTGGCCGCCTGTTCTTCAGTGACGACGAGCATGTCAGGGAATGCCGCAGCCAAACCGGCAGAGATATGCGCATCAGCGGCCTCATCCGCCGCAGTGACCGGGCTATCATCAGATTTGGACTTCACCTCGAAGTCATCGGCGTTGTAGATATCCATAATGATATCGCCCGCCTCAAGCGCGAGTGTGCGGAACACCGTTGCGAGTTTGTTATAGTCCATTCTAAGTCTCCGGGGTGTGAGTTGCTTTACAAATTTGCCCTTCTTATGGTGCCTTGATAACGGAACGGCAAGTTATCTGGCGCAAAGATCAGAGATGCGTGTCGAAAAGGCAGATCCACGATGTTTAGAGTCGAAGAACGCAATTCGCATTTTCGTTCTGCCCTGGGGCTGGCGGAGCTGATCTACGTCTCGACGGTCCGTCAGATTCGCAAAACGCATCGCAACGCGATTGTGGGGCTGGCCTCCAACATGTTCCAAACCGTGGTCTTCGTCGCGGCGTTCTACCTGATGTTTTCGGTCCTGGGCCTGCGGGGAAATGCCATCCGCGGGGATTTCATCCTTTATCTGCTATCGGGCATCTTCCTGTTTCTGACCCACACCAAAGCGGTTTCGGCCGTAATGGGGTCTGAAGGGCCGACCTCGGCCATGATGAAACACGCGCCCATGAACACCGCGATTGCGATCACATCCTCGGCGTTGTCATCGCTTTATCTTCAAGTCTTGTCTGCCGCGCTGATCCTGTTCTTCGTCCATGTCGCCTGGCACCCGGTAGAGATTTATAAGGTCATCCCAACAATCTGGTTCTTCCTCCTGGCGTGGTTCTGCGGAGTGGCAGTCGGCATGGTGTTGCTCGCGATCAAACCGTTTTATCCCGGCATGGCGCAGACCATCATGATGGTCTACAGCCGCGCCAATATGATTGCCTCGGGCAAGATGTTCGTGGCCAACACGATGCCCGGTTTCCTTCTCGCTTTCTTCGACTGGAACCCGCTGTTTCACTGCATCGATCAGGCGCGGCTTTATGCGTTCATCAACTACTCCGACTTCCGCGAGGTGAGCTCCCCCACCTACCCGCTCTATGTCGGGCTTGCCCTGTTTGCCATCGGCTTGATGGGCGAATTCTACGCACGCAAAAACGCCTCTCTCAGCTGGAACGCGGCTCGCTAGGCGACGACGCGCAGCGTCAGATTCAACCGCCCGCCCTTTGGTAGAAGCGGGGAGGTTCCGAACTTTATACGGTCTATGCCATGATAGGCCAGCCGCGCCGCGCCGCCCATCACCACCACATCGCCAGAACGCAGCCAAAGGCTTTCGGTCTTTCCACCCCTTGTCGTGTCGCCCATGCGAAACAGCGCCTCATCCCCGAGGGAGACGGACACGACGGGCCAGTCAAACTGCCCCTCGTCCTTATCTTGGTGCAGGCCCATTTTCGTGGCCTCACCATAGAAATTCACAAGGCAACAATCTGGATCACGCGCAACCCCCGACACGTCGCGCCAAATCTGCAAGATGCTGTCTGGAATCGCAGGCCAGGGCGTCCCGTTTGGATGGCACGGCTCATAGCGATATCCTTGGCGGTCCGTCACCCAACCCATCCGGCCAAGTGACGTCATCCGCACCGACATACGCTTCCCGCTGGGTGTGACCGGCTGAACTAAGGGGGTGTCCACGATGATCGCGCGCAGCTCAGAGACCAGCGCCGTCTGCGTCTCCGCCCCGATCAGCTGCTCGTAAATTTCAAAGCCGCGAACGTTAAGATTTGGCGTCATGACGGTATAAAGCCCGGGTCAGCCGGGCGTCTCAAGAAAAATGCAGGTGAATCGCCGGATTCGGAGGTTGGATCGCCTTGCAGCACCCATATCGCACACCTATATACGCCAGAACTCCGATAGGGGAGCCATCCCCGGTTCATTGGGATTGGAAGGCGGGGGCCGAAACGGGCCTGCCTTCCGCAACATCGCCGCAAGTAAGAAGGACCTGCATCATGGCCAAAGTCATTGGTA
>CAYLVP010000045.1:0-22720 GCA_964387155.1 uncultured Rhodobacterales bacterium
TGTCTTCGATATGATGATGCTGATCGGGCGTGAGGAAACCCTCGCCCGGCTGGAGGATGCGCAGGGCTGACCCCTGCTGCCCGGTTCAACACAAAGACTTGGGCCCGACTGCCGGGCCTCGCAACAAAGACCGTGCAGCCTTTATTTATGGCCGCCCCAAGACATGCAAAACAGAGGTGATATATGGCCGATAAAACCGCGAAACTAAGCTTCGACGGCAAGGAATTCGAACTGCCTATTCATTCACCAACGGCTGGCCCCGATGTGATCGACATCTCGAAGCTGTATGGCCAGGCCGGTGTGTTCACCTTCGATCCGGGCTTCACCTCGACCGCCGCCTGCGACAGCACGATCACCTTCATCGATGGCGACAAGGGCGAGCTGCTGCATCGCGGCTACCCAATCGACCAATTGGCCGAGAATTCGCATTATCTGGAAGTGTGCTATCTGCTGCTGTACGGCGAGCTGCCCTCTGCCGCGCAGCTGGAGGATTTTGAAAGCCGGGTGACGACCCACACAATGATCCACGAGCAGATGATGAACCTGTTCCGTGGGTTCCGCCGTGACGCGCATCCGATGGCGATCATGACCGGTGTGGTCGGCGCGCTGTCAGCCTTTTATCACGACTCAACCGATGTCTCGGACCCGTGGCAGCGCGAAGTGGCCTCGATCCGCATGATTGCCAAGCTGCCCACCATCGCGGCCATGGCGTACAAATACACAATCGGTCAGCCCTTCGTTTATCCGCGCAATGATCTGGACTATGCGTCCAACTTCCTGCGCATGTGCTTTGCGGTGCCCGCTGAGGACTATCAGGTCAACCCGATCCTCAGCCGCGCGATGGACCGTATCTTCACGCTGCATGCCGATCACGAGCAAAACGCCTCCACCTCGACGGTGCGGCTGGCCTCGTCCTCGGGTGCCAACCCGTTTGCCTGCGTTGCGGCGGGCATTGCCTGCCTCTGGGGGCCTGCGCATGGCGGGGCAAACCAGGCCTGCCTTGAAATGCTGGAGGAGATCGGGACGGTTGACCGCATTCCCGAATACATCGCCCGCGCCAAGGACAAGCAGGACCCGTTCCGCCTGATGGGCTTTGGCCACCGGGTCTACAAGAACTTCGACCCACGCGCCAAGGTGATGAAGCAATCTGCCGACGAGGTGCTGGAGCTTTTGGGCGTGGAAAACAACCCCAAGCTGCAGGTTGCCAAAGCGCTTGAAAAGCAGGCGCTGAGCGATCCCTATTTTGCCGAGAAGAAGCTCTTCCCGAATGTGGATTTCTACTCCGGCATCATTCTTGAGGCGATGGGCTTCCCCACCTCGATGTTCACCCCGATCTTCGCGCTGTCGCGGACCGTGGGTTGGATTTCGCAGTGGAAAGAGATGATCGCAGACCCGAAAATGAAAATCGGCCGTCCGCGCCAGCTTTATATGGGCGAGACGCAGCGCGACTATGTCGATATCGAAAAGCGCTGACCCACAGAAAAAAGGCCGCTCCCCCGGGGCGGCCTTTTGCTTTCGGCGCATGTCCTTACGCAAGACGCATTTGAGGCCGTTTGCCTGACCCGGATCACCGCCGAGACTGATCCGCGCAAAGCGGCGCATATGTCGCAGGGGTGATCCCTACAGAAACACTCAGGCAACCCTATCTGTATGGCAAGCAATTGACCCCTAAGGAGCCTGCACCCCCGCGATGAAACACGTATCCGACTTCCAGACTGCCGAAGCCGAGTTTCAAACTTTCCATCATGAGCCCAAGGATTTGCGCGATAAAATCGCGCTGCGCCTTGTGAAATTTATGCGCATTTTCGCGGATAAGTTCTTTACGGGTCGCTACGGGCACCGCGCGGTGGTGCTTGAAACCGTGGCCGCCGTCCCCGGCATGGTGGGCGGGCTGCTGCAACACCTCAAGGCCATCCGCCACATCCGCGATGATCAGGGCTGGATCAAGGAGCTGATTGACGAGGCCGATAATGAGCGCATGCATCTGATGACCTTCATCCATATCGCGCAACCCTCGCGGTTTGAGCGCATCTTGATCATGGTGACGCAGGCGATCTTCTACAATTTCTACTTCTTCATGTATCTCTTCGCGCCGCGCCTTGCGCATCGCGTGGTGGGCTATCTCGAAGAAGAAGCGGTGATCAGCTACACGCAATATCTGGCCGAGATTGACGCCGGCCGGGTGGAGAATGTCCCCGCGCCGCAAATCGCGAAGGATTACTGGAACCTGCCCGATGACGCGACGCTACGTGATGTGGTGATCGTGATCCGCGCAGATGAGGCAGAGCATCGCGATACCAACCACCGCTTCGCCAATGATATCGCAGAGGGTAAGCACTAGACCTTTTTGGGGGGCGCGCGCTCTAGCGCCCCTCAAACGCCGCCGCGCGCTTTTCGAGGAAGGCCAGCACCCCCTCGCGGAAATCGTGGCTCTTGCCCAGCTCGCCCTGCAGTTTTGCCTCCAGCATTAGCTGCTTCTCCAGCGAATTGTCATAGCTTGAACGGATGGCCTGTTTGACACGTTGATACGCCGCCGTTGGCCCGCTGGCCAATTGGGCCGCGCGGTCTTTCCAGACGCGGCCGAAATCTTCATCCGGGACCGCCTCCCAGATCATACCCCAGTCAGACGCCTGCTGCGCGGTCACTGGCTCTGCGAATAGGGCCGCGCCCATCGCCTTTGGCATCCCCACCTGGCGCGGCAGGAAATACGTGCCGCCCGCGTCCGGGATCAGCCCGATCCGCGTGAAGGCCTGCAGGAAGACCGCGCTTTGCGTGGCAATCACCACATCAGCCGCAAGTGCCAGATTGGCCCCCGCGCCCGCAGCGGGGCCATTTACGGCAGAAATAACGGGGATCTTGCAGCCATAGATCGCCATGAGCATTGGCACATATTCGTCGCGTAGCGTCCGCTCCAGATCAAGATTGGCGACATTGGCGCGGTCCCCCAAATCCTGGCCTGAACAAAAGGCGCGGCCACGCCCTGTCAGCACCAGCACCCGCGCCTCTTTCTCCGCCGCTTTGACCGCATGCAGGATCTCTGCCCGCATCTGCGTATTCAACGCGTTCATCACGTCAGGCCGGGCGAATTCGATCACGCCCGTGTTGTTGCGCACCGAATACTTGATCGTGTCATACTGCATTCTGTCAGCCCTTTTCTCGCCATCACGCTGCAGGATAACGAACTGCTTGGGTTAGAAAAGGGCTACCTTCCGTCAGGCGGGGTCAATTTACCCCCCGCGCTTGGCGCGCCAGGCCTCAAGCGCTGCGTTCTGGGATGGCTTGGCGGCGTGCCGCGCTTTTGCAGGGGTGCGGGTCTTTCTTGCAGCTGGCCGCGCCGGGCCGCGCGCGTAATGCAGCTCCCGCGCGCCGAAATAGAAGCTGACTATCGCGCCCAAGAGCCACCAGAGCGGCTCTGGGACCGCGCCCAGCCCGACCATGCGCATCGCAAACCCGGCAGGTTCCACCATTGCATAGACGAACAGCCCCAGAGTGCCCAAGGCCAGCATCGGGCGCGGCAGACGGTTGAGCCCGTTCATCAGGCTGTCAAACCACCCGCTGCGGCCATATTGAAACTCGGTCCCGTGCTGCTCCAGCGCGGCCTGGTAGGAGGCATGACCCAGCTGCAGGGCCTGCGTCGCATTTGGGCGAAACCCGTCGGCCACGGTGGTGACGGCATCGCTGATCTGGCGCGCACCGCCGCCCAGAAGCTGACCGATCACACCCATTTGCGCACCCGATTAGCATGTTCGGCATTGGTGAGGTGATATTGCGGGTCCATGAACTTTTCGGCCCGGGTGATCCAGCCGCCCTTGCCGCCATTGCGCCGCCGCGCATATTTGCGAGAGGCAGGCCGCCTATCCCCGATCCCATAGTAATAATTACGCCGCGCAATCCCGTAGGCATCGACAAGGAAGGCATCCGCCTCCTCAAAGGCGGCGAACGCGGTGCGGGCTGTTTGGGGCCCGATCACGCCGTCCACGGCGATATCATAGCCCATATCTTCCAACAGCCGCTGCAGGATTTTCACCGCATTGCTGCCCGCATTGACATACATGTCATAGACACTGGCCTGCAGCGGTTCGGGCAGCATGTTGATGCGCGGCCCGTAGAAATAGTGATCTTGAAAAATCTCTCCGGCCTGGGCGCGCCCCAAGGCCCTGACATCGGCCACATCAATCGCGCCGTCACCCGTCAGATCGAGCCCAAGCCTGCGCATCGTATGAATCGTAACCCCGTGATTTGTGGCCCCGCCCGGGTCGTCAGGGTCATTCACAAAGCCCCCTTCGGAGCGCAAGATCTCTTCGGTAATGTCTTGAATCGTCTGCATGGCGTTCCCCTCGGTTTCGGGGGAGAACGTCGCTGGACTTGGTTAATAGCTCGAAACTGCAGCGCGCGCAGGCGGCGTCGCTTAGGCGTCAGGCTCTTGGTAGACGCCTTGCGCCTTCAGCGCATCAATGACCTCAACGGGCATGTAGGTTTCGTCATGTTTGGCCAATATCTCAGTGGCTTGAAAGACGTTGTTTATGTATTTTCCAGTAGCCACGGTGCCCTGACCTTCCTCAAACAGATCAGGCTTGGGCGTGTTGCCGATGTAGCTTACAGGGATCTCGGCATTGCCGTCGGTAACGACAAACTGGAACGCAAACCCGTCGCCATTGACGATACTGTCTTCCAGAACAAGCCCGCCAATGCGGAAGGTCTCTGTTTCAGGCGGCGGGTCTTCGGCCACTTCGGTGGGCGAGCGGAAAAAGTTGATCCCGTCCTTGAGCGCGTAGCCAATCGTCACAGTGGCAACCAGCAAGGCCACCACCGCAAGCGCGATGATCTGAATACGTCTTTGCTTTTTCAATCCACGCATGCGCCGCCCTTAAGGGAAAACGGGGGCCAGCATCAGCCCCGTCTCTTCCGGCAGACCTAACATCAAATTGGCATTTTGCAACGCCTGCCCCGATGACCCTTTGGTGAGGTTATCAAGGGCTGCAATGACGATGGCCCGCCCCGCGATCCGGTCTGCGGTCACACCAATATGACAATAGTTCGAGCCGCGCACATCATGGGTCGAGGGCGTCGCCCCAAAAGGTAGCACCTGCAGAAACGGCTCCGCCGCATAGGCATGCGTCAATGCGTCATGGATCGCGGCAGCCTCGCCTTTCACATAGCAGGTCGCCAGGATGCCCCGGTTAAACGGGCCCAGATGCGGCGTGAACTGGATTTTGACGTCGCGCCCGGCAAGTTTAGAGAACTCCTGATCGAACTCACCCAGATGACGATGGGTGCCACCGACCGCGTAGGCATTTGCGCCCTCGGACAGCTCCGCATGAAGCAGGTTTTCCTTTAAGGAACGCCCCGCGCCCGAGACACCCACCTTCAGGTCCATGATAATCTCGTC
Organism: uncultured Rhodobacterales bacterium; assembly: GCA_964387155.1. GTDB lineage: Bacteria > Pseudomonadota > Alphaproteobacteria > Rhodobacterales > Rhodobacteraceae > Litoreibacter. The sequence continues at coordinate 5,390 of CAYLVP010000045.1, forward strand.
CAGATCGATCGACCCGGCGGGGATCAGGGGCCGCAGCGCAAACTGACCGGTCGCCGCATTGCACCCCGTGCCCGCAACAAGCCGTGCCTTGGCAATGTCTTCCCGGTAGAATTCCGTCAGGCCATAGACGGCCTCGCCCTGCAATTCCACCGCGCTATGCGGGTTGCCATACCACGTTTCATAAGCCGCGGGGTCACGCAGCCGGAAATCCGCAGAGAGGTCAACGATCTTCAGGTCACGCGGCAGCGCCGAAATTACCTCCTGCGAGGTTTTATGCGGCAAGGCGCAGAAACACAGCTCGATCTGGGAAAAGTCGATCTCGTCGATCTTCACAAGCGTCGGCAAATCAAGGTGGCGCAGATGCGGGAAGACCTGCGCCATTTCCATCCCGGCCTTACGCTCTGCGCTGAGCGCCGCGATGGACAGGTTGGGATGGGTGGCGATCAGCCGGACAAGCTCCGCGCCCGTGTAGCCGGACGCGCCAAGGATGGCGATGTTATGGGTCATGGACAGACTCCGCAGTCGAATTTCAGGTGGTTTAGAAGAAAGATGGCAGGGCGGCAATCAAGCCGCTTCAAACTCGATCTTTCGTCGCAAGAACTGCGTGGCCCGGTCGCTCACCTGACGCGGATCGCCCGTGGTCAAAAACCGTGTCTCGCTCGCCTCCCCCCGCATATCCGGGTGACGGCTAAGGTAGTCATCCAAACTGGCCGAAACGAGCCCGGCCTGGCTGAACACATTCACGTCCTCGCCCAACGCCGCCTGAAACGCCTCTTGCATCAGCGGATAATGCGTGCAGCCCAGAATAGCCGCCTGCGGATGCGGCATGCGCCGCTTCAATGCGTCAACATGGGAGCGCACGAGCGCCTCTGCCAGCATCTCATCGCCATCCTCAAGCGCGTCAACAAGCCCGCCGCAAGGTTGCGCTTCGACGTCTACCCCTATGGCCCGAAAGGCCAATTCCCGCTGGAACGCCCGGCTGGAAACCGTCGCAGGCGTCGCAAACAACGCCACGTGCTTGACATCAACCTCGCGCGGCGGAGAATTGTCGCCCCATTTCCGCTCCGTCAGGGCTTCGATCATCGGCACGAACACCCCCAGCACCCGCTTGTCGCGAGGCACCCAATGTTCTTGCATCCGGCGCAAGGCGGCGGCAGAGGCCGTGTTGCAGGCCAGGATCACCAGATTGCAGCCCCGATCAAACATCGCGCCGACCGCATTGCAGGTCAGCTCGTAGATATTGTCTGCGGTGCGGGTGCCATAGGGCGTGTTGGCGCTGTCGGCAAAGTAGCACACCGGCAGATCAGGCAGGTCTTTGGCGATGCGGTCATACACCGTCAGCCCGCCCAAACCGCTATCAAATATGCCCACTGCCATGCGCAGCCGCCCTTCTATGCTTATGCTCAAACTCAAACCCGTGGGGCACATGGCCCAGCGGGGTTGGAGACAGGTCATAGGTGGACTGCCGCAAAAAATCCATCATTGCTTTGGGGGCGCTGCGGTATTTGTCCAGTTCGGCGCGCGGGATAGGCGTGCCGATGACGATGCGCACGGGCTTTCCCGCCTGCCTTTTGAACTCATTGATCAGCAAGCCCAGGCGCAGCGTGACATGGGCATGGCTTGCGATCTGAAACAGGCGTGAGTTGCGGCCATCGAAATAGATCGGCACGACGGCGGCCTCAGACTGTGTCACCAGCTTGGCCGTAAAATTGCGCCATCCCGGATCACGCGGCGGGCTGAAGGGCGTGGCCGAGGTTGAGACCGTCCCGCCCGGAAAGACCCCAATCGCCCCACCGGCTTTCACGTAATCCAGCGCCGCTTTGCGGGTCTGAAGGTTCCGCGCCACCGCCTCCCGCGTGTCGTCAAAGCTGACGGGCAGGATCACCCGGTCGATCTCGGGGGCCTTGCCAAAGACCTGATTGGCCAGAATACGAAAATCGCCTCGCGCCTCGTTGAGAAGATGGCCCAGGATCAACCCGTCGAGGATGCCATAAGGGTGGTTCGAGATGGTGATCAGCGGCCCCTGATCAGGCAAATTATCCAGCCCGCCGCCGATGAATTCAATGCTCAACCCGTAGCGTTCGATCATGACCCGCCAGAAATCAGCGCCAGCCGCAACCTCGTCCTCATAGCCGCGCGCCTTGCGGATCAGTTGGATGCGACCGGTGGTGTTTTCCATCGTGCGGATCACCGCACGACCGGCTTTGGTCTTGGCGGAATGGGCGTAGCTGATCTCTCGCGTTGCGCTAGGTTTGCGGATTATTAGTCCCATATCAGGGCTCCCAAGCGTCGGAATGCAAAAAGCCTACAAAACGGCCAGCTGTCAGCGGCGTGACAGGTTGGCGCAATACAGGCACATCAGCTCGGTCGCAATATGCGCGCCTGCAATCGCGGTTGCCCCCGTCGTATCAAAGGGCGGCGACACCTCAACGACATCGCCCCCCACCATGTTGAGCCCCTTGAGCCCCCGAAGGATGGCAAGCGCCTGCGCAGAGCTGAGACCACCCGACACCGGCGTGCCCGTCCCCGGCGCAAAGGCCGGATCAAGGCAGTCGATATCGAAGGTGAGATAGGTCTGATGATCGCCGAGCACTGATTTGATCTTCTCAACAACGCCCATCGGTTCCAGCTCATGCACCTGAGGCGCGTCGATCACATGCACGCCCAGATAATCATCACAATGGGTGCGAATGCCCACCTGCACGGACCGCGCGGGATCGATCAGCCCTTCCTTGACGGCCTTGTAGAACATCGTGCCATGATCCACCCGGCCCATATCATCGTCCGGCCAGGTATCGGAATGAGCGTCGAATTGCAGCAGGCTGAGCGGCCCGAATTTGGCAACATAGGCCCGCAGGATGGGGAAGCTGATATAGTGATCGCCACCAAGGCACAGCGCCCCGGCGCCCCCATCCAGAATGCCTGCAACATGCGCCGTCAGAGCTTTAGGAAAGGAGGGTATATCTGCGTAATCAAATGATAAATCGCCATAGTCGATAATTTCGAAATCGCTGAGAGGGTCGATATCCCACCCATAGGGCGGATCAAATGCCTGCAGAGTCGAGGCCTCGCGGATGGCCCTTGGCCCCAGCCGTGTGCCAGGCCGATTGGTCACCGCTTGATCGAACGGGATGCCCGTCACGGCCAGATCAACACCCGCCAGATCCCGCGTGTACCGTCGCCTGAGAAAAGAAGTGGCGCCGCCAAACGTGTTCTCGAAGACCAGCCCCTTATTGGTCTCGCGCCGCCAGGCGGCATCGACCTCGTTCTTTGAGTCTTCCAATCCCATCAGCTCAGCCTCACCCCCTCTTTGACCAGCGCATCGGCCACGTCGGTGATTGCGCGGCCAAGCGTCTCGACCACAAAATCAACCTGCGCGCGCGTGATGATCAAAGGCGGGGACATGACATTCAAATGGCCAATCGGACGCACCATAAGCCCCAACCCTTCCGCCATGTTGGAGATGCGCTTGCCCACATCCACCGCGTCGGGCAGCAGCGCCTTGGTGGTCTTGTCGGCCACGTTCTCCACGCAGGCGATCAGGCCCTGGCCGCGGACATCTCCGACCAATGGCAGCTCAGACAGGGTGCGCAACTGCGTCTGGAAATAGGTGCCAATCTCGTCCGCATGGGCCAAAAGCCCTTCGCGTTCGATGATTTCGATATTCTTCAAAGCAGCGGCACAGGCGACGGGATGGCCGGAATAGGTGAAGCCGGACGCATACCAGCGATCCCCTTCCATCGCCTCATATATCTGGTCGGAAAAGATAACAGCGCCAATCGGTTGATAGCCAGAGCTCAACCCTTTGGCACAACAGATGATATCGGGCTGCGCGTCAAAGACGTCCCTGGCGGCAAACCACTTGCCCAACCGCCCAAACCCGGTCACGACCTCATCGGCAATGAACAAAATCCCATGCCTGCGGCAGAGCTGCGCCATAGCGCTGAGATAGCCCCTTGGCGGCATGATCACCCCGCCCGAGGCCTGGATCGGCTCGGCAAAGAAGGCTGCGATCTTATCCGCGCCAAGCTCCGCGATCTTGGCCTCAAATTCGGCCACGAGATGCGCGCGGAACTCATCCTCGCTCATCCCCTCGGGCCGACGATAGCTGTTCGGGGTCGAAAGGTGATGGATGCCGTCAGTCTTATAGTGAAACTCCGCCACCTTGTCGCCCGACCGTTTTCCGATGGAAATGCTGGCGAAGGTTGAGCCGTGATAGCTGTCATCGCGCGCAATCACATGGGTCCGGTCCTGATCCCCGCGACACCGGTGATAGTAGACGGCCATGCGATAGGCGCTGTCGATGGCGGTGGAGCCCCCGGTGGTGAAATGCACCCGGTTCAGATCCCCCGGCGCGATATCCGCCAGCTTTGCGGCCAGCATGGCGGCAGGCCCATGGGTCATGTCGACAAAACTGTTCGAGAAGGCGAGCGTCTCGGCCTGCTCGGCAATCGCCTGCGCCATTTCGTGCCTGCCAAGGCCGATATTTGTGCACCACAGCCCGCCCACAGCGTCAAGATATTGACGACCATCCCGGTCCCACAGATAGCATCCCTCGCCCCGTTCGATGACCAGCGGGCCCTCCGCCGCGAAGCTGTCGAAATGGGTCCAGGGGTGCAAAGCGTGGGCCTGATCGAGCGCGGCAATGTCATTGATCTTGGTCATGGCCGCACCCTGTGACACCGCCACCGGCATTGCAAGGCTTGCACGCACCGCCCGTCACGGGCAAAGAGACGCCATGCCTGAGAGCGCCGTTAAAACCGACTTTATCAACGCGATGAGCACCATCGTGTCCACCGTGACAATCGTGACCACGGACGGACCAGGCGGTTTGGCGGGGGCCACCGTGTCAGCCATGTCGAGCGTTTCCGCCGATGGCGACGCGCCCACCTTGTTGGTCTGCCTGCATCATGAAGCATCGGCCACGGCAGCCATTCTTGAAAATGGCTGCTTCTGCGTGAATGCGTTGCAGCAAAGCCAGACCGCGATTGCGAATGTCTTCGCCTCACGCAGCGCGGCAAAGGGCGGCGACAAGTTTCAGGCCGCAGATTTTGCGCCCCTCATCACCGGCGCACCGGCGTTGGAGGCCGCCCTGGCCTCTTTCGACTGTACGCTGAAAAGCCACGAGCGGGTCGGCACGCATCATGTCATGATCGGCGCGGTGCGATTGGTCAGGCATGGCGCGGGCACGCCGCTATTATATGGCGACCGGCGCTACCGGGACCTCGCATAGGCAATTGCCCGTACCGGGCCGCATGCAGCCTTTTCAGGCCGCGCCGCTTCCGCTAAGAGCCAAGGGGTCCAACGCAGCCGGAGGCCACATGTCCAAGATCAAGGTAGAGAACCCCATCGTCGAGATGGATGGTGATGAGATGACCCGCATCATGTGGGATTTCATCAAGAAAAAGCTGATCCTGCCTTATCTGGACATCGACCTTCTCTATTACGACCTCGGGATGGAAAGCCGCGACGAGACGAATGACCAGATCACAATTGACGCGGCCGAGAAGACGAAAGAGGTGGGCGTCGCCGTCAAATGCGCAACGATCACCCCCGACGAGGCCCGCGTCGAGGAATTCAACCTTAAGCAGATGTGGCGCTCCCCCAATGGCACGATCCGCAACATCTTGGGCGGTGTCGTGTTCCGCGCGCCAATCCTGTGCTCAAACGTGCCGCGACTTGTGCCGGGCTGGACCCAGCCCATTGTGATCGGTCGCCACGCCTTTGGCGATCAGTACAAAGCCACCGACATGAAATTCCCCGGGCCCGGCAAGCTGACGATGAAATTTGTCGGCGAGGACGGCACCGTGGACGAGCGCGAGGTGTTTGACGCACCTAGCTCTGGCGTGTTCATGGGCATGTATAACCTCGACGAGAGCATCGAGGATTTCGCGCGCGCCTCCTTCAACTACGGTTTGAACCTGGGCTGGCCGGTCTATCTCAGCACCAAGAACACAATCCTCAAGCAATATGACGGGCAGTTCATGCTGACCTTCCAGCGCATCTTTGAGGAGGAGTTCAAAGAACGCTTTGACAAGGCCGGGATCGAGTATCAGCACCGCCTGATCGACGACATGGTGGCCTCCGCGATGAAATGGTCGGGTGGCTTTGTCTGGGCCTGCAAGAATTACGATGGCGACGTGCAATCCGACACGGTGGCGCAGGGCTTCGGCTCGCTGGGCCTGATGACCTCGCAGCTGATGACGCCCGATGGCAAAATCGTCGAATCCGAGGCAGCACATGGCACCGTCACCCGCCACTATCGCCAGCACCAGAAGGGGGAGGCCACGTCCACCAACTCCATCGCCTCCATCTATGCCTGGACCGGCGGGCTTAAGCACCGCGCCAAACTGGACGGGAATGCGCAGCTCAAGACCTTTGCCGAGACGCTGGAAAAGGTGATCATCGACACGGTCGAAAGCGGCTTCATGACCAAGGACCTCGCCCTGCTGGTCGGCCCCGATCAGGCCTGGCTGACCACCGAGGGCTTCCTGGAGAAGATTGACGAGAATTTGAATAAGGCGATGTAGCCCACACTGCCCTGAGCCCCGCTTTCGTTGGCTTTTTGGGCTCAGGCTGCTGCTTGAATCGGTGAGATCACGACGCCAACAGAGGCGCGAGGCGCTGTTCCGTCAAGCTCATTTGCACCTTAGGACGAGCAACATGCCCAAACATTTCCTCTATCTTATTGCCGCCGTCATTGCCGAGACGATTGGCACCTCTGCGCTGCAGGCCAGCCAGCAATTCACGCGGCTCTGGCCCTCGATACTGGTGGTGGTGGCCTATGCGATCTCGTTCTATCTGCTGGCGCTGACCCTCAAATATATGCCGGTGGGGATCATGTATGCGCTTTGGTCCGGGCTTGGCATCATCCTGATTGCCGCCATTGGCTATTTCTATTTCGGCCAAAGGCTGGATGCGCCGGCCTTTCTTGGGCTCGGGCTGATCGTGGCGGGGATCGTGGTCATCAACGTCTTTTCCTCCGCCCGGCTGCATTGAGCGTCGCCGCCATCCTTCTGGCCGCCGGGGCGTCGCGCCGCATGCGCGGTCGCGACAAACTGTTGGAGCCCGTGCGCGGTGTCCCGCTGCTGCGCGACAGGGCGCAAATGCTGCTGGATGCTGGGTGCTTTGATCAGGTGATTGCGGTGCTGCCCGTTGACCGCCCGGCCCGGAATGCCACGCTTGAGGGCTTGGCCCTGACCTGTGTTGCAAACCCAAATGCGGCGCGCGGCATGGGCAGCTCTGTCGTTGCCGGGGCCGGCGCGCTGACGGACACAATTGAATATGCCATGATCCTGCCCGCTGACATGCCTGATCTGGTGGCAAGCGACATCCAAACGCTGGTGGGCGCGCGTATGCCCCGCAAAATCATCCGCGCCGCGACCGAGGAGGGGCTTGCGGGCAGCCCTGTTCTGTTTTCTCAGGCGTTTTTTGGCCAATTGAGAGCTTTGCGCGACGATCAAACAGGCCGCGACGTGCTCAGAGCTCATCCGGAGGCCGTTACCCTCGTCCCGCTGCCGGGAAACCGCGCGCGGCTTGATCTAGATACGCCCGAGGCCTGGGCGGCATGGCGCAAAACGCAGAGCTGATGAAACGCCCATCCGCAAGATGGGGCAAAAAAAGGCGCAAAGGTGCCAGTCGCCCAACCACCCGGGCGACTGGCGGGCTGCATCACTTACCGAAACAACATGCGCGCTTCATGCTTTTTGAGGGTCAACCGGGCCGAGGCATAGGCTTCGCGCCCCTTCTTTCCCTGAAGCTCGGGGAACAGCTCGAAGATCTCATGCCGCTGGGCATTGCCGATCCCTTTCAGGGAGTAGTCACCGGGCTGGAAGCTTTCCGTCCAGGCCCCGTTCGACAAAACCACCTCATGATTGTCGAACATGAAATGCAGATAGGTCAGGCCCATGGACGTCACCGATTGCACCCCCGCTTTCGGATTGACCAGATGCTTGGCAGAGACCAGCACCTCATTCTCTTCGAAATAAAGGGCGACGCGGTCTGTATTGACCAGCATTCGGTGGTTGGGGCTGACCAGCGTGTCGCGTTCCGGCAGCCCATTGCCCAAAGCCCCCTTTTCGATCAGCACCGGCTGCAGATGCGGATTGTTCTGCAGCTGGCGCCCGTCCATTGGTTTGGCACCGATCCAGCGGATTTCCTGAATGCCGTTATCGCGCGTGATGACCGTGTCGCCGACCTTGAGGTCTTCGACCAGCACCTCGCCGCGCGGCGTGGCTATCGCGGTGCCGGGTGTGAAGCAGGGCACGATCGTCTCGACTTCTGTGAAGCCAAGCGTGCCGATCACCTCACCGCCCGGGCTGTCGAGAAACTCGACTGTCCCGGATGTCGAGTTGCCATCGGCATCCGCCGTCTCGCCCACAATGCGGAACGGCCCCGCGCCGGTTAGGTCGAGCGTGTCGTTATCCTCGCCACCTGCCCCGCCAATGACCGTATCACCAAACCCGTCCTGCGCATCGGTGATGACAAACGTGTCGGCCCCATCGCCGCCGCGCATCTCGTCCGCACCCTGACCGCCGATAAGCGTGTCATTGCCCGTGCCGCCAATCAGCGTGTCATCATCGATGCCGCCATCCAGCAGGTCGTCGCCCGCATCGCCCATGAGCAGATCGTCATCATCCGCGCCGAAGATGACGTCATTGCCCTCTCCGCCGGAGACCACGTCGCGGCCGTTTTCAGGGACCAGATCAGGCCCGAACGGGTTGGAGCCGTCATCCTCGATATCAAGATTGTCGGGCAGGCCCAGATCAGGGTCGATCCCGGCATAGATTGTGTCATCGCCGGCCCCGCCCTCAATCGTGTCGGAGCCCTCTCCGCCCACAATCCGGTCATCGCCTGCGCCGCCGTCGATTTGGTCGGCATCGATGCCGCCATCGATGCTATCATTGCCGAGCCCGCCCAGGATCGTGTCCGCATCATCACCGGTGGAGATCACATCGTCGCCATCCCCGCCATCGACGAAGTCGAGATCATCACCGGGATTTGCGTCAGCCGGGAACAGGCCGGGATAGCCCAGATCGGGCCGCGGGTCGGAGCCTGACGTATCGATCACGTCATCCCCGTCGCCGCCTGTCACCCGATCAGAGCCGTCGCCCCCGGTGATCGTATCCGCGCCGATGCCACCATCGACGGTGTCATCGCCCGGTCCGGCATCGACCGCGTCATCTCCGGCACCGGCCTCAACGATATCATCGCCCGCGCCCGCCTCGATGACGTCATCCTGCGGGGCCTGGCCGGGTTGGAACGCGTCGCCATTATCGACCCGGTCCCCTTCGGGATCGCCCAGATAGCCCGCATTGATCGTGTCATTGCCTGCGGTGCCTTCAACGATGCCGTCCAGCACGCCAACGGTGACCGTTGCCGTATCAGTGCCGCCATTGCCGTCGCTGATGTCATAGGTGAGGGTCGCTTGACCGCCAAAGCCCGGCTCGGGCGTGTAGGTCAGCGTGCCGTCATCATTGATCACCACCGTGCCCACATCGGCGCTGGCGGCAGTGACGGTCAGCGTGTCGCCATCCGGGTCCGTGTCATTGGCCAGAACCGGGATCACCACGGGCGTCAGATTGTTGGTCTGCGCCGCATCATCCACCGCATCCGGCGCATCGTTCAACGGCGCAACATCTATGGTGACCGTTGCGGTATCGCTGCCACCATTGCCGTCGGTGATCGTGTAGGTGAAGCGGTCCTCCCCGCTGAAATCCGCATCAGGCGTATAGGTCAGCGTGCCATCGGCATTGATCACCACCGCGCCATTGGGCGGCTGGGTCACCGAGGCGACGCTGAGCGTATCGCCTTCGAGATCAGTATCATTCGAGAGCACATCGATGATGACGCCCTCATCCTCATCGGTGCGCGCTGCATCGTCTGTGGCTTGTGGGGCTGTGTTGACGCGAGAGCCCAGGATCTCCTCGATCTCGGTGAAGCTCATCGATCCTGTCACCGCACCATCGTCGTCCAGGAACTCGATGATGCCAGAGGTCGAATCCCCATCCGCATCCGTCACCTCATCAATGACACGGAACGGGCCCTCAGCCGTCAGGTCCAGCACGTCGCGATCATAGCCGTCCGCACCACCATCGACCACGTCGCCATCGGTGCCACCTGTGATCGTGTCCGCGCCGTCGCCGCCAGAAATCGTATCTGCGCCGCTGCCGCCCTCAAGCACGTCATCGCCATCTTCCCCGAAGATGACATCATCGCCCTGGCCGCCGAAAATCGTGTCATTGCCCGGCGCGCCAGTGTCCGCCACAGCGACATCATGGAAAACATCCGTAATATTGATCCCGGAATTCGCGCTGCCATTCTGCTCGTGAAGGAACTCGATCCGCGAGACGGGGCCCGGAATGCTGACCAGAACGGAATATTGCGGCGCGGTGTCAGGAGCATAGCCGCCCCGGCTGTCCGCCGTATCCGCGCCCGCCACCCCGTCAGTGTCGCGCAGCGTGACCGCGCGGCCTGCATCCAGTTCAACCGTGATCGGGTTGCCATCGGCGTCAAAGGCGCGCACTCGCACGATTCCGTCACCATCCACATCATTGATGCGGAAAGACACGTTTTCGACCGGCGCGGAATACTCCAGGCGGTAGGCCGTGTCATTGCCCTGCCCGTTGGTGACAGAATGAAGTGAGCTGTGCCCGTTGACGGCAGCGCCTCCTGCGTCAATCCCGCTGGTCAGTTGGCTGTCGCTTTCAAACCGTGTCTCGGCCGCGCCCTCTTCGTTCAACACGCTGAAGGTCACGTCGACCGAGCCGGTATTCTGCGTAAAGCCGCCGATAGAGCCTCGGTCTTCCGACCAGTTCAGGCTTTCACGCTGGACCACGCCCGCGCCGGGACCGGCATAATTGCTGTCGCCATAGATCGTGTCATCGCCGTCGCCCGCAATGACTTTGTCATCGCCAGAGCCCGCAAAGATCTGATCGGCCTCAGCGCCGCTTTTGATCGTGTCATCCCCGCCAAACGCGTCAACAATATCCTGATCGCCGGATTGGCCAGGCAGCAGCGCGTCGTCATTGTCGATGCGGTCGCCCTCAGGGTCGTCAAGATAGGCCGCATCAATCAGGTCGTCGCCTGCGCTGCCTTCGACAACACCGTCACCTTCGGGTTCAGGCGTGATGAAGCAGACGCCGTCAATCGCGCCAGAGCCTGCAAGCTCGATCTCCATCCGCGCGACGTCGGGTGTGTTGATCTGTACGAGGCTCTGCCCGTTATTGCCATTCGGATAGATCGCAACAGTGTCGATCAGCGCGCCGTGCTCATCATAGAGGCGCACGGATCCTGCCCGTTCGATATCGACAGCCACGAAATTGACCACCTTGCTGGGCGCGTCGAACTCAAAAACGAAGGTCCCGCCAGAGGCGTTGTCATCCGGGTCAGAGCTATCGCCATCTTCCGACAGGATCAGCAGATTGCCCAGGTTCGACGTCGCCAGATCATAATCGCCGCCGGTCGGGTTGGCGCTGTCAAAAATCATAGGCGGGGTGTCGCTGTTTAACGACGAAATGGTCACGCCCTGAGCCTGATACTCGTTACTCACAAGATCGCCCGCAGAGCGATCTTCAAAACTCAAAAACACTTCAGGCATCGTTCACTCCTTAACAACCAGACGCGCATGGGCACCCTTTTGAGGTACGCGTTTGGGCACTAACCCGTCACGGGGCGAGACCGAGGCATTGGAAGCCCCGGACCAACTGCAAACACCAGTTGTGATCAACTCTTCCAGGTCACTCATTACGCAGGTCGTTTCCTTTTACGGGCGCCTCGGTCTCTTCCCAATGACGGGTAAAGACGGGCGCGCTGAGCGGACGCAAAGCTGGCGAAGTGTCAGAGAAAGGAACGCAAAGAGGCCCGTTTGGGGGCGGGAAGACCACAGTGGCGGGCTTAAGTGAGCCACGTTGCAGTCGCACTCTCCGAATTCCGCATCTCTTGATGCGCAACCGTGCGGCCGCCCCCTTTGCCTTATCTTCACCCCCCAGATGGGTGCCATGAGTGTTAGCGTTCAACCCCAATTCACAAAAGCAAAAAATGGCCGGATCTTGTCGGAGCCATGGCCAAAAAAGCTGCATTTACTGTGAAAACAATCTTTTCGGGGGCCATCAAAACAGGCTCATTTTTTGAAAAATTAACTCTTTCTTAGCGCGGCCCTCGATGAATTAAGCGAGCAAGATGCACGCTAAGTTATTGATTTATATAAGTGCAGCGAGAGTGCTCAAAATGGAGATCATTCTCGAAACAATTTTTGCGATTAGCGAGAATTTACCGATTTCGCGCCAAAAAAACTGTCGCCATAAATATGACTTAGTCTTAACGCGCCGCGATTCATTGTGCGCATATGAAAAACGATCTCAGAATTACGCCAGAGTTATCTTCACACGCGCACCAATAGCTCCGAATCAATCCACGGTGCATTTGCCTTTGTGAGTCTGCCAGGACCGAAAATTGTTCGTGATTTGGGTCCAATTGCACGTCATGGATCGGACTGTTTCTCCCCCCATCAGAACCGGCCAAAATCCGCCTGCGCTATGAGCGGCAAAGCGCGACAGGCATCAAGCATGGTCGGCTGGGAAACGCTGGAAAAAGTTGGTACCCGAGGCCGGACTTGAACCGGCACGCCTCGCGGCAACGGATTTTGAATCCGTCGTGTCTACCATTCCACCACTCGGGCCCCGATCAACGCATGGCGCGGTAGCCGCCATGAGGGTAGCGGCGGTTTAGCCAAGCATCGGGCGGGCGTCAATTCATCACTGCAGGGGCGTTTCGCATTTCTTGGAGGCATTTTTAAACCAAACCCCGGTTTGCACCGTATCCTGTTAGAACATTGACGCCAGCAGGAGATTATTATGCGCCGTCTATTTTCAGCTCTCAAATTGGCCGGGGTCGGTCTGCTCACCTCTGCAGTGCAACTGGCGGCCTTCACCTTCCCCTCTATCGACGGCGGCGAAATCGATCTTGACGCCTGGAAAGGTCAGCCGGTTCTGGTCGTCAACACCGCCTCGCTTTGCGGCTTCACATATCAATATGACGGGTTGCAGGCGCTTTATGACCGCTACCGGGAGGCCGGCCTTGTCGTGCTCGCCGTCCCGTCAAACGACTTCAAGCAAGAGCTCGCCACTGGCGAAGAGGTCAAACAATTCTGCGCGATGAATTTCAACCTCGACTTACCAATGACCATGCTGAGTACCGTTAAAGGCCCGGACGCCCATCCCTTCTACGCCTGGGTGCAGGACCAAACCGGCTTTGCCCCTGACTGGAATTTCAACAAGGTTCTGATCGGGCCGGATGGGCAGGTCCAGGCGACATGGCGCTCCACCACGAAACCCGAAAGCGCCCGCATCACCTCAGCTGTCGAAGCGTCCCTGACGGACAGGTACTAGACCAGACAGCATCCCAATCGGCGCGGCGCAAGGCTGAAGGATACCGGCAAAGAGATCAGAGGCGCTCTGCACCGAACGTGTCGCAGTTTTGGATGGTAGGGTTGTCATAGCCACGCGCGAACCAGCGCTGACGTTGTTCAGAAGTGCCATGGGTGAACGTATGCGGGTTTGGAAGCCGCCCCGCGTTGCGCTGCAACGTATCATCACCGATTTGACGCGCCGCATTGACGGCTTCCGCCAGGTCTCCCTGTTCCAGCGAATTAAACCGCGCCTGCGCATAGCGCGCCCAGATGCCCGAGAAGCAATCGGCCTGTAGCTCGATCCGCACCGAGATCTGGTTGGACCGTTCCTGGCTCGATTGCTGCCGGATCCGGTTGGCCTGCCCCAGAATACCCAGCTCGTTCTGCACGTGATGTGCGATCTCATGAGCCACGACATAGGCTGCCGCAAAATCGCCACCCGCGCCCATGCGGCGCTCCAGCGTTACGAAGAAATCCGTGTCGAGATAGGCCTTGCGGTCCGCCGGGCAGTAGAACGGCCCCGACGCACCATTGGCCCCGCCGCACGGGCTTTGCGTGGCCCCTTTGAACAGCACCAGTGTGGCAGGGTTGTAGGGCTGGCCCACCTGATCGCGGAAAATCTCGGCCCAGACCTCTTCGGTATCTGCCAAGACGACCGAGACGAACTCCCCCGCTTGCCTGTCTGCCGGCGTGATCTCCTGGCTCACCGTCTGTTGGGAGCCGCCGGTCGTCCCGCCCCCCTGCAACAGCGGAGAGACGTCAATGCCCAGAAAATAGCCGATGACCAGAATGGCGATCAGGCCAAACCCGCCAACACCGCCCGCCTTGCCGACCGAACGGCGCCCCCGCCGGTCCTCGATATTGCGGCTGCCGCGCCGACCTCGCCATTTCATATGCTGCTCCCCTGCACCGGCTTGGCGGGTCCGGGCCGGTTTGTCTTGACCAGACCGGCACCCCCGACCATATACCTCCCAAAGAAAAGCAGAGCAGCCCAATGATCAAGCGCCTTTATGAGTGGACCATGTCGTTATCGGCACATCCCAACGCGCTTTGGGCGCTTGCCTTCGTGTCCTTCATTGAAAGCTCGGTCTTTCCGATCCCGCCGGATTTGCTGATGATCCCGATGATCATCGCAGCGCCCTCGCGCGCCTTCCTGATCGCGGGCGTCTGCCTTGTGGCCTCGGTGCTGGGCGGGATTGCGGGCTACGCCATCGGGGCGCTGGCCTTTGACTGGCTGGGCCAGCCCATACTTGAAGCCTTGGGCAAGGCCGACCGCATGGCAGAGTTCAATGTCAGGTTTAACGATCTGGGCTTCTGGGCGGTGCTTGGTGCGGGCATCACGCCCTTCCCCTACAAGGTCATCACCATCATGTCGGGCTGGACCGGCATGCCGCTTGGCACGTTCATCGCCACCTCGATCCTGGCGCGCGGGTTGCGCTTCTTCATCATCGCGGGGCTGCTGTGGAAATACGGCGCGCCGATCCAGGAATTCATCGAACGGCGTTTGGGTCTTGTCTTCACGGTGCTGCTGGTCTTGCTCATTGGTGGGTTCTACGCAGTTAAATTCCTGTGACCCTGCCTCCCCGCGCCTTTGCCTATTTGGCAGCCACGGGCTCTGCCGCGCTTTTGGGTGGCGCGTTTCTGTTTCAATTCTTCGGCTATCCCCCCTGTCAGATGTGCCTTTGGCAACGCTGGCCCCATGCCGCGGCCATCGTGATTGGGGTCGCATTCTTCGCTTTGGGGCAAAGGGCTCTGCTGTGGCTGGGCATGTGCGCCGCGCTGGCCACATCTGCCGTGGGTTTCTACCACGCCGGGGTCGAACGTGACTGGTGGGAGGGGCCTGCCAGCTGCAGTTCGGGCGGGATTGGCGGGCTGTCCGTGGACGAGCTGATGGAGAAGATACTGGCCGCGCCTGTGGTCCGCTGCGACGATATTGTCTGGCAGTTCATCGGCATTTCTATGGCCGGGTGGAACGCGATCCTGTCTCTGGCCTTGGCAGGTCTCTGGGTGCTGGCGGCGGTGCGCCCCGTCCAATCCACAGTGACCGAACAGGGCAAGCCTCTTTAAGACGCGCGCCGGCGCAGGCCCAACATCCCGATACAGCCCGCAAGAAGGAAAAGCCCCGAGGCAGGCAGCGGAACCGCGCTCAACGCGGCGGCGACCTCATCCGCGTCAGAGGACACAATCACCCCGCCAGTGAGCGAAAAACGGAATTCAGTGAAAAAGTCATCGATTGGCAGCAGGTCAAAATCATAGTTGAACCGGGTCGACAGGCTCTCGCCATTTGTGCCGTCAAAGGCGCTGGAGAGCACCTCTTCGTCGAAAATATCGACGCCGTCTCGCTGTATCACAAGACCGCCGCCCGACGCGCCTGCACCGCCAACCAGCGGATCAACGTTTTGCTGCGCCGTGAGATCAATGTCGAAGAGGAGTGAGACGCTTTCGGTACTGGCCCCAAAATTCCCGATATTCAAAAGCGCAAGACGTTGGCCCTCCGCATCGACTGAGCCGATGGAATTCACCGCCCCCGAGGCGGAGAACGAAACCGTGCCAAGCATGACAGGGTCGGTGCCGACGATCGGTTGGTCACTGCCGCAACAGGTCGTTCCCCCCCCGTCATCGCCCGTGATAACTGTAGCATCGCCCGAGGTTGACCGCCGCGTGGGCGCAGGCAGTCCACCGCCATTGAAGACCAGTTCTTCCCCGGGTGTTGTCTGCAGGTAAATGTCCACGGACACTTCGAATTCGGCCACCGTCGCGGCAGAGGCCATGGCGGGTGCGAGACCCGCGACGGCAAAGAAAATTGATTTAAACATCAACATAACTCCATAAAAACAAAATTAATCTATGCGCGCAGAATACACGACAAACCGCAGATCGCCAAAAAATCTTTTGGCGCGCCATGGGCGGAGCCGTTCGGAGGGCAAGACTTTTGCAGTCTTTCCGGCTGAACCTGTCTCAGTTCAAAAGAAACTCGCCCGTCACATTACGCCACTCGCCCGGCGAGATCATCTTGCGATGCGCGAAACGGACGGAATGCAGCGGGCCTTCGATCTTATCCTGCCAAAACGCGATAAATTCAAAGAGCTTGGGGTAGTCCGGCGCAAGGTCGTAATCCTGCCAGATGAAGGTGTTCAGCACATGTCTATAATCGGGCATCCGGTAATACATCTCTGCCGTTGTCAGCCCATAGCCTGACAGCATCAACTCGGTCTCATTGGTCGTCATCTTCACCTCGAAACTACTTCTAACGGCCCCATGCAATCACATACAGATTAAAAATCAACAATAACATCATGTTAGCACTCAATCCCCGTGGCTGACAGCGCATCCGCACAGGCATTGCACCCAAAACCTAGCTTGGGCTATACTATGAACAACAAAATGTAGACGGCTCAAAAGCAAGATCGGAACTCACGTGAACGACACGCCGGAAACCCCTGAAAACGAAGATGAAAATACGCCTGTCCGCATGGAATATGACGGGCCGCAAGTCTCGATCACGGATGAGATGAAAACCTCCTTCATCGACTACGCAATGTCGGTGATTATTTCCCGTGCAATCCCGGACCTGCGCGACGGGTTGAAGCCTGTGCACCGGCGCATCCTGTACGCGATGCACGAGACCGGCAACACGCATGACAAATCCTACCGCAAATCCGCCCGCCCCGTGGGCGACGTGATGGGCCAGTACCACCCGCATGGCGACGGCGCGATCTACGACGCGCTGGTGCGGATGGCGCAGGATTTCTCTATGTCGCTGCCGCTTTTGGATGGTCAGGGCAATTTCGGCTCGATGGACGGCGATAACCCCGCCGCGATGCGCTACACCGAAGTGCGGATGGACAAGCCTGCGGGCTTCATCCTGGCCGATATCGACAAGGACACGGTCGATTTTCAGGACAATTACGACGGCAAACAGC
>CAYLVP010000046.1:0-12431 GCA_964387155.1 uncultured Rhodobacterales bacterium
CTAAAAATATCCGCCCCGCAGGGCCGCTATGCCACTGCTATACCCCGGCGGCTGCGCGCAGCAATTTCTTGCGATGTGGCGGAATTGACGCGATTTCGACGCCGGTAAAGACATGCATTGTGCCCAAATCGGCATCGATCACCGCATGGTCACTCACCCAGCCGCCCATCATCAGATAGGTCCGCAGCAAAGGCGGCATGGCGGCCAGTGCGGCCTTGCGATCACAATGCTGGCCCTCGGCATGGGCCGCAAACGGGTATGTTGCGGGGGATTTGAGACCCGGCCGCCAGCGCTCCGGCGCCAGATGACGTGCGGCAAGCATGGCAAAGCTATCCGCATAGCGCGTGGCGTCATGGCCTTCAAAAGACGAGCAGCCAAAAAGCAGCGCCACCCCTTCAGCATCCACCAGAGATGTCAGCGCCCCCCAGGCGCTGCGCAAGATATCCGGGTCCAGCTGGCCCTGCGATGGGTCCTGCGTCTGGCCCTGCGACTGGACTGGGACGACACAGAACCGACCCAGCTCGACCATCTTGCCCGGGTAGCGCCGCAGCTTTGCCAAATCGTAGAACTGGGCCGCGTAGCTGCGCTCAATCGCGTCGCCCCCCGGCAAGAACAGCATCCGAAAACAACAAACCAGCGTGCCTGTGACGTCCTCCTCAACAAGGGCATGACAGCACAGCGCGTCAAACGCGTCGGCATCGTCCAGCCGGGCGTCACCACGAAACACGTCTGCGCGCAATCTTTGCGCAGCCGCAATATCGGCCGGGTCATAGGAAAACCGCACGCGGTAGCGTCCCTTGACGAAATCTTGAACCGCAAACCCCATGCGCAGGTCTCCCACGTTGCCGCCCCTTGGACAGCGCGCTGATCACGCCTAACTATGGCGTAACCACCGCAATAGGCAACGCTGGTCGTGGATCCAGCCGCGAGCCTACCACAGGAAGGAGGCCAAATGGTCGATAAGGTCATCAAATCAGACGAGGAATGGCGCGCGCAGCTCAGCGACATGGAGTTCAAGGTGCTGCGCAAACACGGCACCGAGCGGGCTTTTACCAACGACAATTTCCCAAAAGGCCCCGGCACTTATTTCTGCAAAGGCTGCGGCACCCCGGTCTTTGACGGGGAGACCAAGTTCGATTCCGGCACCGGCTGGCCCTCCTTCTATGCGCCGATAGACCCGGAAAATGTGGGTGAAAGTCAGGACAACAGCTGGTTTATGAAGCGCACCGAAGTGCATTGCGCCGCATGTGACGGGCATCTGGGCCATGTCTTCCCCGACGGGCCGCAACCCACCGGTTTGCGCTACTGCATCAACGGGGTCGCGCTGGAATTTGAGCCCGAGGAGGGCTAGCCGTCCAGCGCCTCGCCCAGGTCGATCCGGCCGAAGTTGCGGATGATCTGGCGAATGAAGGTCACGTCGCGTACGGTGGTTTCCGTGACGCGGCGCGACAGAACAACCACCTGGCCGCGCTCGAGCCCGAAACGCTCGACATTGCTGACGGTACCGGTGCCGTCAAAGCGAATGGCGACAACCTCGCGCTCAATCTCTTGCGGCTTGCGCGCGCCAAAATGGCGGACCTTTGAGCCGATATAAAACCAGCCCCCCTCATTCAGCACCCCCGAGGTAGAGGGCTTGCCGACCGCTGCCTCAACCGTCTCGCGCGTATCGACCCCCACGAGGATCGCGCTGAGGTCTTCTTCGGGCGGGATATAGCCGTGTTGACGGACGATCTCGGCACAGGCGGTAAGAACCATCAAACCCGCGCAGAGCAGTGCGGGCAAAATCCCAGCCCGCTTCCGGTTGCTTACGCCTGTCATGTCACCGCCTCACGCCTTGCTCTTTAGCTTTGGTTAGGCTTACAGAAGGACGCGACCCTGTTCAAGAAAGATGCTCAGAGGCCCGACCATGTCCCACCCTTCGCTGATCTTCCGCGTGGCAGACCTGCCGCAAAAGCGCGCAACCCAGATTGATCTGACCGCCGACACAGCCCTGCGCGAACAGCTGGCACAACAGCTGGAAGTGGACCAGCTGCGCAAACTGACCTTCAAAGGCACATTGGCCGCGCTGGGCAAGACCGATTGGGCGCTGAGCGGGCATATCGGGGCCACCGTGGTGCAGCCCTGCGTCGTGACTCTGGAGCCGGTCGTCACCCGCATCGAGGAAAGCGTCCACCGGCAGTATCTTTCTGATTGGCAGGACCCCGAGGAGGCAGAGGTTGAGATGCCCGAGGATGACACATCCGAAGCCCTTGGCACTGAGATCAACGTGCTGGCGACACTGACCGAGGCGCTGTCGCTGGCCATCCCCGCCTATCCCCGCGCTGAGGGTGCCGCACTGGGCGCGCTGGTGCATGCCGAACCGGGCGTCGAGCCCTTGAACGAGGACACCGTGCGGCCATTTGCCGGGCTCGCGGATCTCAAAAAGAAGATGGAAGGCGGCCAATAAGGGGGCCAACCGGGCGAATGCGCGCGTAAAGGCCAACTCTGCCGCTTCCGGCCGCGTGGCACTCTCGTGGCGTCCCAGCGTCCATCCGATCTCGCCTCTGCCGCGGCGGCAGAGCTCTTGCAAACCGCAAAAATCGCCGTATACCCCTGCTTCCCGCTCGAAACGGTCTGGACCTGTAGGCAATGAGTCGTTAGACGCTGCCCAATCCGCCGTTTCAAGGCGCTAGAGATGTGAACTTGTGGCCGGGCAAAGCGCCCCTGCCCCCCAACCCGAGGACGACACGAATGGCTGTCCAACAGAACAAAGTATCCAAGTCGCGCCGCAACAACCGCCGCGCGCATGACGCGCTGTCAGCTGACACGCGCAACGAATGCTCCAACTGCGGCGAGCTGAAACGCCCGCACCATGTCTGCTCCTCCTGCGGCCATTACGACGACAAGGAAGTCGTTGCGATGGTGGATGAGGTCGAACTGGACGACGACGCCGCATAAAGCTAGGCTGAGCGTGCAAGCATAAGCACGTCAGACGCATTCGGGCAGGCAAGCCGTTGGGCAGATCCAAAACAGTAATTTCGATCGACGCCATGGGCGGGGATCGCGGGCCGGCCGCAGTTGTGGCCGGCATTGCCAAATCTGCCGCCAAAAACCCCGATATTCGTTTCATTGTCCACGGCCCACGGGACGAGCTGTCAGCGCTGATTTCAAAGCGCAGGCTTGATGCGCAATGCGAAATCCGCGACGCGGGCGAAGTTGTGTCGATGGACGCAAAGCCGTCCCATGTTATGCGGCACGGCAAGAACACCTCAATGTGGTCAGCGATTGACAGCGTGCGCGCGGGCGATGCCGATGTCTGCGTCAGCTGCGGCAATACCGGGGCGCTGATGGCCGTCTCGATGATCCGGCTGCGCAAGATGGAGGGCGTGAACCGTCCCGCGATCGCGTGTTTGTGGCCGTCAAAGAACCCGTCCGCGTTCAACATTATGCTCGATGTCGGCGCAGATATCCGGGCCGATCAGGATGATCTGCTGCAATATGCGCTGATGGGCATGAGCTACGCCCGCAATGGGTTCGGGCTGACGCGCCCCCGGGTTGGGCTGCTCAATGTCGGCACAGAGGAACATAAGGGGCGAGCAGAGCTGAAAGTGGCAGGCGAAATTATCGCCGAGGCCGCGCGCAGCAATGACTTTGACTATGTCGGCTTTGTGGAGGGCGGTGATATCCCATCCGACCGGGTGGATGTGATCGTCACCGACGGGTTCACCGGCAATGTCGCGCTGAAAACGGCGGAAGGCACCGCCAAGCTGATCTCGGATCTGTTGCGCGAGGCGTTCCGCTACACGCCCCTGTCCCGCGTGGCGGCCATGCTGGCCTATACTTCGCTGCGCCGTCTGTCGAAACGCATCGATCCGCGTCAGGTCAATGGCGGGGTATTTCTGGGGCTGAACGGCACGGTGGTCAAAAGCCATGGCTCGGCGGATGCCACCGGCGTCTCCGCCGCGATCAAGCTCGGCTTCAAACTGGCGCAATCGGGCTTTGCAGAGAAACTCGCAGCCCGGGTTGCCTCCAACGTCTCAGCGGTCCAAGGTGACGCTGGCGCGGCCTCCTCCGGCAGCGCCGGGGAGCCAGAAACCACGGACATCACATGACCCGCAGAGCCATATTGCGCGGGGTGGGACACCACCTGCCTGCCCGCATCGTCGACAATGCCGAGATGGAGCGGATGGTCGACACCAGCGACGATTGGATCAAGAGCCGCTCGGGCATTGAACGGCGCCATTTCGCGGCGGAGGGGGAGCTGACCTCAGATCTCGCCATCAAGGCCGCCCATGCAGCACTTGCCGATGCCGGGCTCTCGGCGGAGGAGATTGACGCCGTGGTCGTGGCAACCTCCACCCCCGACACCACATTCCCGTCTGTCGCGACTATCGTGCAAGGTGCGCTTGGCACGAAGGGCTTCGCCTTTGACGTGCAAGCCGTTTGCGCAGGGTTCGTCTACGCTATGGCTACAGCCAATGCGTTTGTGACCTCGGGCCAGGCCAGCAAGGTGCTGGTGATCGGCGCAGAGACGTTTTCGCGCATCATGAATTGGGAAGATCGCACCACCTGCGTGCTGTTTGGTGACGGCGCGGGCGCGGTGGTGCTTGAGGCCGCTGACGGGGCGGGCACCAGCGACGACGCTGGCATTCTGGCAACCGATCTGAACTCTGATGGGCGCTTTCGCGATCTGCTCTATGTCGATGGCGGCGTGTCCTCGACACAGACCTCGGGCGTTCTGGTCATGCAAGGCAAGGAAGTCTTCCGCCATGCGGTCGAAAAACTGGCCGAGACGGCCGAGGTGGCTTTGGCGTCAGCCGGTCTGAGTGCCGAGGATGTCGACTGGATCGTCCCGCACCAGGCCAATGCGCGCATCATCACCCGCACCGCCCAAAAGATGGGTGTTGGCATGGATCGGGTTGTGATGACCGTTCAGGATCACGGCAATACTTCTGCCGCATCGATTCCATTGGCGCTGTCTGTCGCCAAGTCCGAGGGCAAGTTTTCCTCCGGTGACCTGTTGGTAATGGAGGCGATCGGCGGTGGTTTGGCCTGGGGATCCGTTGTTTTACGCCTTTAGGCCCCGAAACCGCGCATAAACGCGGCGTTGCAAGCCCTTGATATTGACTCTGAATTTGCGGCGACCGTATCGTGGCCAAAACGCTTGTTTAGTTATGTCGGGGGACATTATGGCCGGGAATACTTTGACGCGGATGGATCTCAGCGAAGCCGTATTTCGGGAGGTCGGTCTGTCTCGCAATGAGTCCGCCGATCTGGTGGAAGCGGTGCTGCAACATATGTCGGACGCGCTTGTGCGCGGCGAGCAGGTCAAAATCTCCTCCTTCGGGACGTTCAGCGTCCGCGAGAAATCCGCGCGGGTCGGCCGCAACCCCAAAACCGGGGAAGAAGTGCCCATCCACCCGCGCCGGGTGCTGACATTCCGCCCCTCTCACCTGATGAAGGACCGTGTGGCTGCCGGCAACAAATCCTGAATTCGCAGTGATAAGCGGAGGGCAGTAGAATGGCAGAGAAGGCGCGCGACGCGTTCCGCACGATTTCTGAGGTGGCGAATTGGCTGGATATTCCCGCCCATGTGCTGCGGTTTTGGGAAAGCAAGTTTCCACAGATCAAACCGGTCAAGCGCGCGGGCGGACGGCGCTATTACCGCCCTGCCGACATGCAGTTGATCGGCGGCATCAAAAAGCTGCTTCATGATGACGGGCTGACCATCCGCGGTGTCCAAAAGATGATCAAGGAAGACGGCGTCAAAGCTGTGGCCGCCCTGTCGCCAGAGCTCGATATGCCGACCGAATCGGAAGGGGCCGCGCGACGCAAAGCCCGCCGCGCCCGCCGCGCCGCCCGGCAATCTGTGCGCGAAAAGCGCGATCAGGCACCGGCAGATGTGGCCGGCAGCTCCGATGATCCCGCTCAGGCAGACTCCCCCTCTGCAACAGAAGCACCCGCCACGCCAGACGATGATGCCGAAGCCCCGTTCACCCATGTCGAGGTGGCGGAAGACACGCTCGGCGGGGACAATGTCGTGGCGTTGAACGGAGGTGGCATTGCAGAGGCGATCTCCCCAGATGCGGCGGAGCCCGATGATGCAATCGCTGAGCCCGAAAGCGCGCCAGAGACCGCTCAGCCGGAGCCCCCTGAGCAGGAGGCACCGCAGCAAGACGCGCAATCAGAGATGACGTTGGACGCCCCCGCTGCCCCTGCTGAGGAAGAGCCGCAGCCCACAGCGCAAGACCGCGTCGAAGCCATCCCCGCGCCACCCGAACAGCCGCGCCCGGCGATGCTCGACAATCCGTTCATGCCGCAAAGCAAGCCGTCTGACGACGCCCCGGACCCGACCCCAGGCGCACCCGAAGAGGACAGCGCGCCCGAAGCTGTGCCGAAGATGGCCGGTGAGCCCCCCGTACCACCGGCTCCGGTTCCCGCCGACCCCGATCCAAGTGAGGTCGCGACCAGCGACGCCCATCGCATTGCAACAGAACGGCTGCAGAAAATTCGACGCCTCGGCGCGGGCACCGAGCTTGCGACAAACTCGGACGCGGCGCTCACGGCCGCCTTTATGCGCCTTCGCAAGCTGCGCGATCGTGTGGCTGCCGACATCGCGAAGCACTAGCGGGCCAGGGTTCTGCCATGCCCGCTGTCACAGCCGAAAAACCCCGCCCAGCCCCTTGCCAAGGCGGTGAAAACTCGTATGAAGGGCCATTCGTCGGGCTATGGCGCAGCCTGGTAGCGCGTCCGTCTGGGGGACGGAAGGTCGCAGGTTCGAGTCCTGCTAGCCCGACCAATCATCAAACGCTCGTATCCCGGCCGGGTGCGGGCGTTTTGTGTCTCTAGGGGAAAGATGGCAGTGGCTGATTTTGCAAATGGGGTGCTCAGTGATCGTCAGATGACGGCGCTGATTGAGGGCGGCCAGATCACCGCCAAGACCCCTATCGCGGAGCGCCAGATCCAGCCCGCCTCGCTTGATCTCAGGCTCGGGGCGAAAGCCTACCGGGTGCGCGCCTCCTTCCTTGCGGGCAAGGACCACACGGTCACCCAGAGGCTTGGCGCCTTCACCATGCATGAGATGGACCTGACGGACGGCGCAGTGCTCGAAAAGGGCTGCGTCTACGTTGTCCCGCTGAACGAAAGCCTGGCCTTGCCCAATGGCATGTCCGCTGCCGCATCCGCCAAATCCTCCATCGGGCGGCTGGATCTGCTGACCCGGGTGATCACCGATCACGGGGTGGAGTTCGACCGGGTGCCCGACGGCTATGCAGGCCCGCTTTTTGCCGAGATTTGCCCCCGCTCCTTCTCAGTGGTCGCGCGCGAGGGGCAAATGCTCAATCAGATGATCTTCCGCGTGGGCAAGACGGTGATTGCCGATGACGATCTGCGCGCCCTCCACGCGCAAACCCCTATTGTGTCAGGCGACCCGGTGATCTCGGACGGTCTGGGCTTCTCGGTCGATCTGAAACCGGCCAAAGGCAATCTGGTGGGCTACCGGGCGAAGCCGCATACAGGCGTCATCGATCTGGACACTCTCGCCCGCTACGACCCGGCCGATTTCTGGGAAGAGATCCGCACAACCGAGGGCCGCATTATCCTTGATCCCGGCGCCTTCTACATTCTGGTCAGCCGCGAGGCGATCACCATCCCGCCAAACTGTGCAGCGGAAATGGCACCCTATTTGGCCATGGTCGGCGAATTCAGAGTACATTACGCCGGGTTTTTCGATCCGGGCTTTGGCCATTCTGCCGAAGGTCTGGGCTCGCGCGGTGTCCTTGAGGTCCGCTGCCATGAGGCGCCATTCGTGCTGGAACATGGCCAGGTGGTTGGCAGGCTCGTCTATGAATATATGTCCGAGGTTCCGTCGCAGCTCTATGGGATCGATATCAAGTCGAACTATCAGGGCCAGGGGCTCAAGCTGTCAAAGCACTTCAAGACGCCTTAGCGACGCCCTCCTCATCATTGTTCCAAAAATATCCCGGGGGAGCGCGGCACGCGCGGGGGCAGCGCCCCCAAAACCTTCACAAGCGGCGTGCTATCGCCCGAACCTGCGCGCAATGCGCATCGCCTGCTGAGCGCGCTTCTTGTTCTCATTGGCCAGTTTCTGCTGCTCCGGGGTGAGGCGTTTGTTACCATTTCGCTTCGCGGCCATGTCAACGCCCTTGTCGATGCCTTTGGCAATCACGCGGCGCATCACCTGACGGATGATCATGTTGATTATGCGGTTCATGCGAACCCTCCTCGACTGCGCCCCACGCCCAATGTCACAGCGCAGATAGCATATAGCTGTTAATCCTCAAATAACTCGTTCTGCCCCTCGGGGCTTTCCTCCTCATCCTCATCGCCTGCCAAAGCGTCAACCCCGGGCGGGGGCCGGTTGTCCAAAAGCCCTGCGGCACGCAGCTCTTTGAGACCTGGCAGGTCGCGTGCATTCTCCAGTCCGAAATGATCCAGGAAGTGCTGAGTGACCACATATGTCACGGGCCGGCCGGGCGTCATCCGTCGCCGGCCAAAGCGGATCCATTCCAGTTCGATCAGCTGATCCACCGTGCCTCGGCTGACGGAAACGCCACGGATCTCTTCGATCTCGGCGCGTGTCACGGGCTGGTGATAGGCCACAATGGCCAAGGTCTCGATGGCAGCACGCGACAGCTTGCGCGTCTCCACCGTCTCTTTCTGCATCAAAAACCCCAGATCGCCTGCCGTGCGGATCGCCCAGGCATCCCCGACTTTCACGACCTGGACGCCGCGCCCCTCATAGCGCTTGCGTAGATAGACCAGTGCCTCCGCCGGGTCGGAGCCATGCGGCATCCGCGCTTCAAGCTCTTTGACGGTGATGGGCTCGGCAGAGGCAAACAGAATGGCCTCAACCATCCGCTCCTGCTCGCCCATGGGCGGGGCCTCAAACAGGCTGTCATTGGCGGGTGCGTCTGCGTTCTCTGCCTCAGTTGCGTCGGTCACCATCGGCCCTCTTACGGATTTGGATGGGGGCAAAAACCTCGCCCTGTCTCAGTTCAATCTGTCCGGCTTTGGCCAGCTCAAGCGAGGCCGCAAAGGTCGCCGCCGTGGCGGAGCGGCGGCGGGCAGGGTCGGTTTCCCACCCCTCGGGCAGCCAAGAGGTCAGGTCGGACCATTCACCCGCAAAGCCAATCAGCCCGCGCATGCGCTCCAGCGCCTGTTCCATCGTGAAGACTTTCTCCCGGTCCATCACGAAGGGCCGGAATTCGTCCTTCGTTTTGATCCGCGCATAAGCTTGCATCAGGTCCAGCAGCGTCGCCGTGTAGGTCACTTTGCGGATGCGGGTCACGTCCTCTGGGATGCCGCGCGCGAAAAAGTCGCGGCCCAGCTGGTCGCGCGCCATCAGCTTGGCCGATGCCTCGCGCATCGCGGCCAGCCGTTCTAACTGAAACGCCAGATGCGCGGCAAGTTCTTCGCCAGAGGGCCCTTCCTCCGTCGGGTCAGGCGGCAACAGCAGGCGCGATTTCAAAAACGCCAACCAGGCCGCCATGACAAGGTAGTCAGCGGCAAGTTCAAGCCGCAGCGCCTTGGCCTGTTCAATGAAGGCAAGATATTGCTCTGCCAGCTGCAGCACAGAGACCTTGCGCAGATCCACCTTCTGCGTGCGCGACAGGGTCAGCAGTAGGTCAAGCGGGCCTTCAAACCCGTCCACATCAACGATCAGCGCTTCTGCAGCAAGGCGTGCCTCAACGCCCTCTGCCTCCCAGGAGGTGTCGATGTCTGTGCTGGTTTCGTCCGACATTGCGCAGGCCGCCGCCCTACCCGTTTATAAGGCCGTCAAACTCCGCTCTCAGGGCGTGAATGTCAATCTCCGTTGGGGGTTTGCGCTCCGCCAAGGCGGCCTTGGCACGCGCCTCAGCTTGCGGTGTCATCGGCCCGCAACGCTCCGCAATCGCTTCCATATCGGCCATCTCGCCATTGCAGTGCAAAACCAGATCGCACCCCGCCTCAAGTGCCGCAACTGAGCGCTCCGCAACCGTGCCCGACAGCGCCTCCATCGAGATGTCATCGGTCATGATCAGCCCGCCAAAGCCGATCTCCTCCCGGATCATGCGCATGGCTTTGGGCGAGGTCGTGGCAGGCTGGTCATCAATCACCGGAAAGACGATATGCGCGGTCATGCCCATCTTGATATCACTCAGCGCCTTGAAGGGCGCAAAGTCCAGCGCCTCAAGCGCGGCCCGTGGGACATCAACAGTGGGCAGATCCAGATGCCCGTCCACAATCGCGCGCCCATATCCGGGGATATGTTTGAGCACCGGCAAGACCCCGCCATCCAGCAGCCCCGATACCGCCTCCCGACACATGGCGGTGACCGTTGCAACATCGGACCCGTAGCACCGGTTATGCATCACCGGATGGGTTTCGGGCTGCAAGACATCGGCCAGCGGTGCGCAATTCACGTCGATGCCCGCCGCAAAGAGCTCAGCCGCGATCAACCGGTTGCGCAGATACATCGCACGGGCCGCGTGGGGGCCTGCAGCCCGCATCTGGTCAAGCGCGGGCGGGTAGTCCTGCCAATGCGGTGGGCGCATCCGCTGAACGCGCCCCCCCTCCTGATCAATCAGGATCGGCGCGTCCCAGCCAACAGCGTCCCGCAACTGCCCCGTAAGCCGCTTGAGCTGCGCGGGGCTGGCAACATTGCGGGCAAAGAGGATAAAGCCCCAAGGATTTGTGCTTGCAAAAAACCGATATTCCGCCGGTTTCAGCTCCTCGCCTTCACAGCCGAAAATATAAGCATTTGAAACCATTGGCAGGCAAACCTCACCTTATCGGCTTGTGGTTTCGCAACATTATCGGGCCAAAACAGGAATGCAGGCCGCATTTGAGGCAACCAGGACCGCACAGAACCGGCGCGAGGCATTCAGATCGTCAAATCCAACCGCGCGCAGCCGGTAAAACGTGCGCCCTCCACTTTTAGCCTCCTGAACCAGGCGCTGCTTGCCTTCCATGTAATCCTTGAACTCTGCGGCGATCTTGTCCCACTCCGCCTCAGCGGTCGCCGCATCGTCAAAGGCCCCAAGCTGCACCAGCCGGGTGCCGCTTTCGATGCTGCCGGGGTCCACATCCAGCGTCTGCTGGACCGCATTGACCGCGGCGGCAATCGCTGCGGTCTGTTGCAGGTTCTTCAAGTCAACCTTGGGCCGGAACGCTGGCCGCTGCGAGCGGGCGACGCCGGGAATGGACGGGTCAATCTGGCTGGGGGCGTCGATCACTTTTGTGTCCACCTCGCCCTTGCTTGGGACAGGTGCAATCGGCTCGGTGCCGTCCGCCAGGCGGGATGCAATGAGCTCCGCCTGCTCTTCGACGCTCAAGGCTTGCTCTTCCAGCGACAGGGAGACGACCGTGCCAATGGCCTCGGCCACCTCATCCTCAATTACCTCGCCCTCGGCGGGCGCGGCCAGAACCACATCCTCAGTGGTCAGATCAATCGGCTCGGGCGCCAGGATCACCTGTGGCGCGGGTCCTTCCGCCTCGCCCTCCGCCTGAACCGAATTCACCGCCAGCCCCTGATGCTGCGCCAACTGCCCGCCCGGATCGTCAGGCTGCACGCGGGACGGGCCGTCAAGCGCGCGGATCACCGGCACATCAGTCACGTCGCGGATGGTCAGCTGGTAGCCCCAGACAACCAACCCGACGATCAACGCCACCGAGCTGAACGCGCCCAGATAACTCAGTGCTTTCGAAAGAATACTGATACCGCCGCCATGCTGGCCGGTTTCCGCGCCATAGGCTGCGCCATACGCGTCAAATTCGACATCCGCCATTTTCGCCTCTCCGCCCCCGAATTCGTGCCCGGGTGGTCTGTCTTTGCTCTGCTCGTGTCTCGCGGCAGCGGAGGCTGATCATTTGGCGTCAGCGCATCTCGGTCGCCGGAGTTACACCCAGAATACCAAGACCTGCGGAAATAACAATCGCCGTGGCCCGCGCGAGCGCGATTTTTGGCAAAGAGGCCGCCGCATCGTCCTGGATAAAGCGCAGCTCAGGCACCTCATTGCCCCGGTTCCACAGCGCATGGAAGCCGCCCGCCAGCTCATAAAGGTAGAAGGCGATCCGATGCGGCTCATTCGTCCGCGCCGCAATCTCAACCAG
This sequence comes from uncultured Rhodobacterales bacterium, assembly GCA_964387155.1. GTDB lineage: Bacteria > Pseudomonadota > Alphaproteobacteria > Rhodobacterales > Rhodobacteraceae > Litoreibacter. The sequence continues at coordinate 12,094 of CAYLVP010000046.1, forward strand.
CCGCGGCCATTCGGTCAGCTTGGCCGCGAGGGTCAGTTCCGCCTCATGGGTCACACCCGACAGGTCGGCCTTGGCCAGCACCGCGTCATCCGCGTCAATCCCCGCCTCTTCCGCCTTCCGCAACACCGAGCAGACCCGCGCATGGGCGTATTGCACATAGAAAACCGGATTGTCCTTCGATTGCTCCAACACTTTGTCGAGGTCGAAATCCAGCGGCGCATCCTGTTTGCGGGTCAGCATAATGAAGCGGGTGACATCCGCGCCGACCTCGTCGACCACATCGCGCAAGGTGACAAACGTGCCGGCCCGCTTCGACATCTTGAACGGCTCGCCATTCT
>CAYLVP010000046.1:12441-14845 GCA_964387155.1 uncultured Rhodobacterales bacterium
CGCCGAAACCGCCGCCTTCATCCGCTTCACATAGCCACCGTGATCGGCGCCAAACACATCAATAAGCGCGTCGAACCCACGGGAGACCTTGTCAAAATGATATGCGATATCAGGCGCGAAATAGGTCCAGGACCCGTCTGATTTCTTGACCGGCCGGTCGACATCATCGCCATGCGCGGTCGATCTGAACAGCGTCTGCTCCCGCGGCTCCCAATCCTCGGGCTTTTTGCCCTTGGGGGGCTCCAGCACGCCTTCATAGATCAGGCCCTTCTCCTCAAGCGCCGCAATCGCGGCCTCGATCCGGCCCGTGCCGTAGAGGGATTTCTCCGAATAGAACTCGTCCATCTCAACGCCCAGCGCCTGCAGGTCGTCGCGGATCATCTCCATCATGGCGTCAGTGGCAAATTCGCGCAGATCAGACAGCCAATATTGCTCGCCCTTGTCGAGATAGGCATCCCCCACCTTCTCTTTAAGCTGCTGTCCCACCTCAATGAGGTAGTCGCCGGGATAGGTCCCATCGGGGAAGGCCACGTCCTGGCCATGCGCCTCAAGATAGCGCAGATAGACCGACCGCGCCAAGACATCGACCTGCGCGCCGCCATCATTGATGTAATATTCCCGCGTCACATCATGGCCGGCATAAGCCAGAAGCGACGCAAGCGCGTCGCCAAACACTGCCCCGCGCGTGTGGCCCACATGCAAAGGACCCGTCGGGTTGGCAGAGACATATTCGACATTGACCCGCTTGCCCTGCCCCATGGACGAGCGGCCAAACCGCTCCCCCTGCTCCAACGCCGCGCGGATTACGCCCGCCCAGACCGACGGATCAAGCCGCAGGTTCAAAAACCCAGGACCTGCGACTTCGGCCGCTGCGATCCGGTCATCGGCTTGCAACCTGGCCACAAGCGCCTCGGCAATATTACGCGGCTTCATCCCGGCGGGCTTGGCCAGAACCATGGCCGCATTGGTCGCCATATCCCCATGCGAGGCATCGCGCGGCGGCTCGACCGCCACATTGGCAAAATCGAGACCTTCGGGCAAATCCCCTTCGCGTGTCATGGCCTCAAGCGCGGCGACCACCAGCATGCGGATATCGGAAAACAGGTTCATCAGGCTATCCTCTTGGATCTGAGCGCGGGTTTATCACGCCCGGCGCTCCCGTCCACCCTGCCTTTGCCCTATCACTGTTCCAAAAAATATCCCGGGAGTTTGAGGGCAGCGCCCTCAAGCCCGCGTGGGCCACGCAAAAGCATCATGGGCCGAAGGCACAGTCTGACAAAGGCCGCTAGGGCTGCGGTGTCACATAGCTGTCGGCGGCAACCCCGCCAATCAGGCTTTGATGGGTCTGGATGGCGAAGCGGTCGGTCATTCCGGCGATATAATCGGCCACAATCCGTGCCAGCGCGACCTCCCCTTGCGCCGCCTCAATATCCTTACGCCATTGCTTGGGCAGCCGTTCCGGCTCTTCCATGAAGAGCGGAAAAAGGTCTTCCACCACTTGCGTCACCTGCACCCGCATTTCAACGACCGCAGGCGCGCGGTACATCCGTTCAAAAAGAAACTGGCGGATGACTTTCAGCTGCTCCCAGACCTCGGGGGAGAATTGCACAACCGCATGGCCCGCAGCCCGGATATCCTCTACTGACCTTGGGGCCAGTTGGCGCAATCGGGCCTGCGCCACGGTGATCACATCCTCGACCAGCACCCCGAAGAAACGGCGCAGAGCTTCGTGCCTGCGCCGGTAATAGTTCAGCCCCGGATAAAGATCATCAACCGCTGCGAAGCAGGGCCCCAGAAGCGGCATCTCTGCCAGCTCATCGGTTGAAAACAGCTCGGCTCTCAACCCGTCATGCAGATCGTGATTGTTATAGGCAATGTCATCGGCAAAAGCCGCGACCTGCGCCTCGGCACTGGCATAGGTGCCAAGTTCAAGGTCATGATGGGCAGAGTATTCTTCCAGCGCATAGGGCAGATCACCCGTCACCGGCCCGTTATGTTTGGCGATCCCCTCAAGGCTCTCCCAGGTCAGGTTCAACCCGTCCCATTCCGCGTAGTGCCGTTCCAGCGACGTCACGATTTTCAGCGCCTGCGCATTGTGATCAAAACCGCCATAGGGTTGCATCAGCGCGTCCAGTGCCTCTTCCCCGGTATGGCCAAAAGGGGTGTGGCCCAGATCATGGGCCAGGGCCACGGCCTCGGTCAGCTCCGCATTCAGCCCCAAAACACCCGCCAGGGTGCGCGCCACCTGGGCCACTTCGATGGAATGGGTCAGCCGGGTGCGAAAATAGTCGCCCTCATGCTCGATGAACACTTGGGTCTTGTGCTTGAGCCGCCGAAAGGCGCTTGCATGGATGATGCGGTCGCGGTCGCGCTGAAAGCAGCTGCGGAAGGCGCTTTCCTCTTC
>CAYLVP010000046.1:14945-22662 GCA_964387155.1 uncultured Rhodobacterales bacterium
GCCGTCGAAGGCGGCGGCTGCTCAGGCTTTCAATATGAGATCAAGCTCGACGCGCCCACCGAGGATGATCTTGTGCTTGCCAAAGACGGGCAAAAGGTGGTGGTCGACAGCGTGTCCCTGCCCTTCCTGGAGAATGCGGTGATCGACTTCACTGAAGAGCTGATCGGCGCCCGCTTCGTCATCGACAACCCCAATGCCACCTCATCCTGCGGCTGCGGCACGTCCTTTTCGATGTAGTCAGCGGTAGCGCTGCACCATCTCGGCCCAGCTTTCCGACTGGGCCAGATCATCCTGCGTCACAGGTAAGAACAAGCTGCGCTCCAGCGGATGGGCATTGGACCGCGCCGCCGCGTCTTCCTCGGGCGGCACGCCGCACCCCGCCAAGATGATCAATCCGGCCAATCCTGCCCCAAATAGACGTTGCTGCATCACTGCCTCACACAGTTGTTTTTTCGCGACTCTAAGCCGAAGCATTGCCCGCCGACAATCCTGCAGGGCGAAAAATCTCGCATATGGGTGTTTTGCGCCCGCTCGGCGCGCTCTCGCCTCGCCCGTGGTGCCGCGCGCACTAGCTTGCCTGCGGTGAGGGACGCGCGAGGGGAATGGGGCACGCGATGACAACCGTATTGATACTGGGCAGCGGGCCCAATGTTGTTGCAGCGCGGGGCTGGCCGCGCGCGCCCTTTGACCACATTCTGGCGATCAATAACGCCTATGCGGTCCGGCCCGACTGGGACAGCTTGATCCACCCCGAGGATTTCCCCGTAGACCGCAGGCCCCGCGACCTGAACCCGGGCCAGAGCATCGTCACCGCAACAGATTACGTTCCTGCCCAGAACCGCTATGGCGGCTTTGTCTATGCGGGCGGGACGATGGCATTTACCGCAGGCTACTGGGCGCTGCACCATCATCGCCCCCGGGTTCTGGCCTTTATGGGCTGCGATATGGTCTACCCGCAAAGCCCGGGGGCCGGTCAAAGTCACTTCTACGGCGCGGGCGCGGCGGATCCCTTGCGCGCTGATGTCACGCTGCAATCGCTCGAAGGGAAATCGGCGCGTCTGATGATCCTCGCGGCCGCACAAGGCTGCGCCTGCGTTAACCTGTCTGGTGACGAAAGCCGCCTGATCTTCCCGCGCGCGCAGCCAAATGATCCGGCCGCACACCTGCCTGGCCAATTTGATGCAAGTGCCGCACAGGCACGCGAGGCCGAGCTTGGCTATATGATCGCCTCGGGTCGCTACTGGGAGGCGCAAGAGCGGTTTGACGCCGCTGCCTTGCGCGATCTCGACCTGCTTTGGCTGGAGGCGGCCCTTGCCCCCGATACGGCTTCGCGCGATACCTGACCGGAGCACGACAGGAGCGCCCGAGATGAAAATTGCCACCTTCAACATCAACGGCATCAAGGCCCGCATCAACGCGTTGCCGGATTGGCTTGACGAGGCGCAACCCGACGTGGTGGTTCTGCAAGAGATCAAATCGGTTGACGAGGCCTTCCCGCGAGAGCCCTTCGAAGAGCGCGGCTATAATGTCGAAACCCATGGGCAAAAAAGCTTCAACGGCGTGGCGATCCTGTCAAAACTACCCCTCGAAGATCTGCGCCGGGGTCTGCCCGGCGATGACAGTGACGAGCAGGCGCGCTGGATCGAGGCGCTGGTCATGGGGGAGACGCAGCCCATCCGCATCTGCGGACTTTATCTACCCAATGGCAACCCGGCCCCCGGGCCAAAATACGACTATAAGCTCGCCTGGATGGAGCGGCTGCGCGCGCGCGCCGAAGAGCTGCTCGGCGAGGAGATCCCGACGATGATGGCGGGCGATTACAACATTATCCCCCAGGCGGAAGACGCCAAACGCCCCGACGCCTGGCGCGAAGATGCGCTGTTTCGGCCCGAAAGCCGGGAAGCCTTCCGCCGGATTGTGAACCTTGGCTTCACCGACGCCTTCCGGGCACGCAATCAGCTGCCCGAGCAATTCTCATTCTGGGACTATCAAGCAGGCGCATGGAGCCGCAATGACGGCATTCGGATCGACCATCTGCTGCTGTCGCCGCAAGCGGCTGATTGTCTGACCGAGTGCAAAATTGATCATGAAATACGCGGCCGCGAAAAGCCTTCGGACCACGTGCCCGTTTGGGTCGAGCTGGCGCTTTGAGCCAGGTTTTGCGCCGGGCTAGCGCCCGCCGCTCCGCTGGGGAAGCTCTGCTTCCCCAGACCCCATCGGGATATTTATAGAACAATGATGATCAGGCGCGCGCCGCCCAGAAGGCGAGCACCACGACGGCCACGAGCGCGCAAGCCATGAAAAGGTTGATGATCCGCTGGGTCTTTGGCGCAAGGTTCATCGCCTTGATGCGTGCCCCCACCCAAAGCCAGCCGAAATGCAGCACGCACCAGATGGCGTTCATAATCACAAATTTAAGGGTCACCTCGGCCGCATAGGCGTCGGGCATGAAGGCGAAGCCGGAAAACAGCGTCGTGTTGACCACATAAGCCTTGGGATTGATCGCCTGCAGCATCAGCCCGTCGCGGATCCCCGGCTGACGCGTCGCCGCCATGAAGCCGATCTTGCTGCCAGCGGTTGCGATCCGGTAGGCCATATAGAGCAGATAGGCGGTGGATGCGGCCATCAGGACCGACCGGATCACCGGATTGGCCAGGATGAGCGCGGCGAGCCCCGTGACCACGGCAAGGGCAACCAGGTTGGTCCCGATAAAAAGCCCCGTATAATAGCGCAGCCCGGCGCGAAACCCGTAGGCCGCACCGACGCCCGCAAGCGACAGCACGCCCGGGCCCGGCGTGATGATCAGCAAAAAGACGGCTGCGGCAAAACTCAACATAGGGCAATGGTGGCAAAGAAAAACGCCGGGAACCAGCCCCGGCGTTCGCATCGCATTGTCCTGAATTTAGTCGTCGCGGTGGACCTTTTCGCGGCGCTCGTGACGCTCTTGCGCCTCAAGGCTCAGCGTGGCGATAGGCCGCGCGTCCAGACGCTTGAGCGAAATGGGCTCGCCAGTGTCTTCGCAATAGCCGTATTCGCCCTCATCGATGCGGCGCAGGGCCGAGTCAATCTTGGAGATCAGCTTGCGTTGACGGTCGCGGGTGCGCAGCTCTAGTGCGCGGTCGGTTTCTTCCGAGGCGCGGTCCGCAATATCGGGGATATTCCGTGTGCCTTCCTGCATGCCTTCGATGGTCAGGTTGGTCTCGTCCAGAATGGACTGCTTCCAATCGAGAAGCTTGCGACGGAAATATTCCGTCTGGCGTTCATTCATGAACGGCTCGTCTTCTGCCGGCGTGTAATCCTCTGGCAAAAATACTTCGGCTTTCATCCCCTTAACTCCCTTAACTGTGTAAGCGGCTTGCAGAAGCCCTCGACTCAGGCTGCGCTTAACATCAATCCCTGCGGACCGTGTAACGAATGGCTGGCCCCTTGTCACGCGCGAATGGGCCGCTATGAAGGGAAATTGAACGCCCCGGCATTGGCCCCTTCGGGCCGCCCAATAGGTTGAAAGCCCCATGAAATCAGGTGAAAAATTTACCGGCACCGACAGCTATGTCGCCACTGAGGATTTGACAATCGCGGTTAACGCGTCCGTGGCGTTGCAGCGCCCGCTGCTGGTCAAGGGCGAACCCGGCACGGGCAAGACCGAATTGGCGCGCCAGGTCTCGGCTGCCCTTGGGCTTGAGATGATCGAATGGCATGTAAAGTCCACCACCAAGGCGCAGCAGGGTTTATACGAATATGACGCGGTCTCTCGCCTGCGCGACAGCCAGCTGGGCGACGCGCGGGTGCATGACGTGGCCAACTACATCAAGAAGGGCAAACTGTGGCAGGCCTTCGCGGCAGATGAACGCAAAGTGTTGTTGATCGACGAGGTCGACAAGGCCGATATCGAGTTTCCCAATGACCTGCTGCAAGAGCTCGACCGGATGGAATTCCACGTCTACGAGACCGGCCAGACCATCACCGCAAAGCAGCGCCCTATTGTCATCATCACCTCGAACAATGAAAAAGAGCTGCCCGACGCTTTCCTGCGCCGCTGTTTCTTTCACTACATCAAATTTCCTGACCAAGAGACCCTGCGCCAGATCGTGGAGGTCCATCACTCCGGCATCAAACCCGCGCTGCTGAGCGCCGCGCTGACGGAATTTTTCGAAATCCGCGAGACACCGGGTTTGAAAAAGAAGCCCTCTACCTCTGAGGTGCTGGACTGGTTGAAACTGCTTCTGGCCGAAGACCTCGACCCGGCCGACTTGAAGCGTGACGGTGCCAATGCGCTTCCAAAACTGCATGGGGCGCTGCTGAAAAATGAGCAGGACGTGCATCTGTTCGAGCGGCTGGCCTTTATGGCACGCGGGCAACGCGACCGCGGCTGACGCCAAATTGCCGCGCCTCGGGCCCATCCGCGCCCCAGTTCCTGCGCAAGCCTGCCCAGGCGCAACTGAAAGGACGCCCGATGGGGGAATTGACCATAAGGCCGCTGGAGCGGGACGATAAAGCGGAGTGGTCACGGCTCTGGACCGCATATCTGGCATTCTATGAGGCCACCCGGCCAGCAGAGATCTTTGATCTCTATTTTGACCGGCTGCTGGGGACGGATCCGCAGGACTATAACGGTCTGATCGCGGTGCAGGATGGCAAGCCTATCGGCTTGGCACATTACCTTTTTCACCGCCACGGCTGGTCGGTCGAGAATGTCTGCTACCTGCAGGACCTCTATGTCGACCCGAATCTGCGCGGCACCGGCGCGGGCCGGGCCTTGATCGAAGCCGTTTATGCCGCCGCTGATGGGCAAGGCGCGCCGGGGGTCTATTGGCTCACGCAGGACTTCAACGCCACAGCCCGACAACTTTATGACCGGATCGGGCAAAAAACGCCCTTTATCAAATACGCGCGGGTATAACGGCCCGATGCGCTTTCTAGTGAAATCGATTCTGGCAGCAGCCGGCCTGGTGCTGGCGGCCTGCGCCCCGCAACACACGGCACGCCCAAGCTCTGACGCGGTGGAACGGGCAGCAAACCTGCCGCAAATGAAGCTCTTTGCCTCAACCACACCGCCCCCCGCCACGCGATCAAACGCGCAGATTGCGCGCGACTTTATTGATCTGTCCTTCGCGCTTGAAAATGGCACTCAGCTCAAAACCCTCACACGGTTCGAGGGGCCAGTGCGTGTGTCGGTTCGGGGCCAGATCCCCGCCAGCCTGCCCCAGGATCTCGACCGGCTGCTGGCGCGGCTCAGGTCCGAGGCGCAGATCGACATCGCCAAAGCACGCCCCGGCGAGCCGGCGCAGATCGTCATCGACGCGGTCCCCGTCAAATCGTTGCAACGAGCCATCCCGCACGCCGCCTGCTTTGTCGTGCCGAATGTCGCTAGCTTCGCGGAATTCCGAAAGACGCGTGGACGCGGGCAAAGCCAATGGGCGCAGCTGACATCGCGCAGCCTGGCCACGGTGGTGATCCCTTCTGATATGCCGCCGCAAGAGGTGCGCGATTGCCTGCATGAAGAAATTGCGCAGGCTTTGGGGCCACTGAACGACCTTTACCGCCTGCCCGACTCCGTTTTCAACGACGACAACTTCCACAACGTGCTGACCGGCTTTGATATGCTGATCCTGCGCGCCTATTACGCGCCGGAAATGCGCAACGGCATCACCCGGCCTGAGGCGCAGGCGGTTCTCAACAGGCTGTTGCCCCAACTCAACCCGCGCGGAGGCTCCACCGCCGGTGGGGTCTCACTCCACACGCCCGACACCTGGAACACCCTAATCGTCCGCGCCCTGGCGCCACGCACCAATGAAGCCGACCGGGTCCGCTTCGCCAATCAGGCCCTGCGCATCGCCCGTGACCGGGGCTGGCGCGACAACCGCTTGGCCTTTTCGCTGTTTGTGCAAGGCCGTGTCTCGCTGAACAAGGATCCGGGCCGGGCGATTGATGCGCTGATCGGGGCGGGGGAGCTTTACAAAAGCCTCTATGGCAGCTCGATCCATTTTGCCCATGTCGCGACCCAGATGGCAGCCTTCGCCCTGACCGCAGGCGAATACCACACCGCTCTGCGCATCACCAACGAGGCCCTGCCCGCCGCGTTCGAGGCAGAAAACGCAGCCGTGCTGGCCACGCTGATGCTGCTGAAAGCGCAAGCGCTGGAACGGCTGGGCCAAAGGGAAGCCGCCGCCAAGCTGGAACTGGACGCGCTGGGCTGGGCGCGATATGGGTTCGGCTCGGACGAACATCTGCGCAAACGGGTCGCCGAGATCCAGGCGCTCGCGCCCAGCTAGGCCGGGGCACTCAAAGGTAAGGTTCTGATATGAATGTTTTTCTCATCGGGGCCGCGATTGGCGCTCTGACCGGCGGCACGATCGTCGGACGGCGCGGCGGCAACCGCAAGGATATCGCGCAATACGCGGCGGGCTATGCGATCTGCTTCGGCTTTGTTGCGCTGTTTATCTCTATCTTCATCGCGCGGCAGGCCGTCTAGGCCATGTTTCTGCGCTTTTTCGACGCTCTGCGCGCCGCCAAAGTGCCGGTCTCACTGCGCGAATATCTGTCCTTTCTCGAAGGGCTGCGGGCCGGGCTTGTGACCTATGATCTCGACGGGTTCTACTATTTCGCCCGCACCGTTATGGTCAAGGATGAACGCCATCTCGACCGGTTTGACCGGGCCTTTGCGGCCACTTTCGAGGGGTTGGAGCATATCGACACAGGCGAGATGTTAGAGGCCGTCGATATCCCCAAGGAGTGGATCGAGAAGCTCGCCGAAAAACACCTCAGCGAAGAGGAACGTGCCGAGATCGAGGCCTTGGGCGGCTTCGACAAACTGATGGAAACGCTCAAACAGCGCCTCAAGGAACAGGAAAAGCGCCATCAAGGCGGCAGCAAATGGATCGGCACGGCTGGCACCTCCCCCTTTGGTGCCTATGGCTACAACCCTGAAGGGGTGCGCATTGGTCAGGCCCACTCCCGTCACCAGCGAGCTGTCAAAGTCTGGGACAAGCGCGAATTCCGCGATCTCGACGGCGCGGTCGAGCTGGGCACGCGCAATATCAAGGTGGCCCTCAAACGCCTGCGCCGCTGGGCGCGCGACGGCGCAGCGGACGAGCTGGACCTGAACGGCACCATCCGCGCCACAGCCGAAAACGGCTATCTCGATGTCAAGACCCGGCCCGAGCGCCGCAACGCGGTCAAAGTGCTGCTGTTTCTGGATATCGGCGGCTCAATGGACCCCCATATCAAAGTGGTCGAAGAGCTGTTCTCGGCGGCCAAGACCGAGTTCAAGCATCTCAAGCATTACTACTTTCACAACTGCCTCTATGAGGGGGTCTGGACGGATAACAAGCGCCGCTGGTCAGAGCAGACAGACACATGGGAGCTGCTGCGCACCTTTGGCCCCGACTATAAGTGCATTTTCGTGGGCGACGCATCCATGTCGCCTTACGAGATCGCCTATCCCGGCGGCGCGAATGAACATTGGAACGCGGAAAGCGGCGAGACCTGGCTGACCCGCGCCCGTGACCAATGGCCCGCGAACCTGTGGATCAACCCGCTGGACGAACGCTATTGGCGTCACACCCAATCAACCCAGATGATCCAGAGCATTTTTGGCGCGGATCATATGGTGCCCATGACTCTCGATGGAATCGAACGTGGCATGCGCTTGCTCAGCCGATAAAAAAACGGCCCCCCAATCCGGGAGGCCGTTTAGCTATCTGGGGGAGGAAGACAG
>CAYLVP010000047.1:0-6503 GCA_964387155.1 uncultured Rhodobacterales bacterium
CGCTAAAGCGCAGATCGCATCGCGGTCAGCAGCGCATGATGCAGCGATCCGGCGGATGAACGTGGCCCGAGGATCCGCAGATGATCGGTCGCGCGGCGTGTCACGAAGCAGCTGAGATGGTGGATTGATGTCCGCTCTGCCCTGCGTACGGCCATGGCTCTGATGTTGATCGGGCAGAGCAGCTCCATCACCGGCTCAACGCAGCCTTGCAGATCGAACACCGCCCATGCGTCGGTTTGCTCGGTCACCGAGGCCGTCGCGCCAAACCTGGCCAATAGCTGAGCCGCGAGGTCTTCGTGGCTGTCATGCGGCGCGCCGACCATCCAGGCATCCGGCCCGATCCAAAATGCGGCCTCCGGGTCATGCATCACCACTTCGCCAATGGCGGGCGCGTGGCTTTCCAAAAGCTCTGCAAGATGCGTGCGACACGTCTCCTCTTGGCCCATCCGGGCCTGAACCGAGGCGAGGGCAAGATGGGTGACTTCGCTCAAGGTGACGCCGCCATGGGCTTCTACACGCGGCGCATGGCCGCCCAAAGCCGTCAACGGCTTCATTTCCGGCAAGGCATCAGACACGGAGGCGGTCTCCTTCTGGATCTATGAAATGTGGGCTGACCACTTCAACATGATGGTCGACATCCGTTAGTGGGCTGACCAGCCGGATCACCTCGCCCAGCCGTGCGTCCCCGGATTTGAGATAGGCGAGCGCAATATGGTGGCCCAGATTGGGCGAGTAGCAGGCGGAGGTCACATAGCCCTGATCATGGGCGGCATCGACGGGATCACCCTTGGTCATCAGATGCGCGCCCGCAGGCACAGGATTTTCACGGTCCACCGGTTTCAGCCCCACCAGCTTGAGCGCGTCTTCCGTATTCAGCCCCTCCCGCTCTGACAAGGTGGAGCCTATACTGTCCTTCTTCTTGTTCACCATCCGCGCCATACCAAGGTTGAGCGCGGTGGTTGTGCCGTTCAGCTCATTGCCCGCGGCATGGCCCTTTTCGATCCGCATGACGCCCAGCGCCTCGGTGCCATAAACCACTGCATCGAACTCTTCACCTGCGGCCACCAGCCGCCGGATAAGCGCGTCGCCATAGCGGGCGGCCACGGCGATTTCATAGGCCAACTCGCCCGAGAAGGAGATGCGGAACAGTCTTGCGCGGACGCCGCCCACGGTGATCGCGCCGCAGCCCATATAGGGAAACGCCTGGTTAGAAATGTCATGCTCGGGGTCAATTACTTTCTCCAGCAGCTTGCGCGCGTTGGGGCCAGCCACCGAATATTGCGCCCAGGCCTCGGTGGTCGAGATCAGCTGCACGTCGAGATCGGGAAACAGGCATTGGCGCACGAATTCCATATGCCGGTAGACGCTGACCGCATTGGCTGTGGTGGTGGTGACCACGAAATGATCTTCCGCCATCCGCGCGGCAGTACCGTCATCCATTGCGATCCCGTCTTCGCGCAGCATAAGGCCGTAGCGAACTTTGCCCACCGGCACTTTGGCGAAAGGGTTGCAGTAGATCTTGTTCAAAAACGTCGCCGCATCCGCGCCTTGCACATCGATCTTGCCCAAGGTCGTGACATCGCAAATGCCCACGCTCTTGCGGGTCTGTAGCACCTCGCGGTCGACGGACTGACGCCAATGCGTCTCTCCTTCACGGGGGAACCACTGCGCGCGCAGCCACATGCCAACCTCGACAAAGACCGCACCTTGCTCCTCTGCCCAAAAATGCGAGGGCGTCTTACGCACCGGCCGGAAGTCTTCGTCGCGGGACCGGCCTGCGAAGGCACCGATTGACGTGGGCGTGTAGGGCGGGCGGAAGATCGTTGTGCCGACCTCGGGGATCGATTTGCCCGCAAGTTCCGCCATGATCGCCAGACCGCCCATATTGGACGTCTTGCCCTGATCTGTGGCCATCCCCAGCGTGGTGTAGCGCTTGAGATGTTCGACCGACCTGAAATTCTCCTGATGGGCGAGCTTCACATCCTTGGCAGTGACATCGTTTTGCTGGTCGAGCCAGGCGCGCTTGGCGCCGTCCACATGCCAGAACGGCGTGATGTTGACGGGCGCGTCCTCCGCCTCGGGCAAAGTGGGGGCTTTGGCGGTAAAGCCCAGCTCTTGCATTGCGGCGCGCGCGACGGTGACGCCGCTTTGCAGCGCCCCATGCGTGGAAAAAACACCATGTGCCGCGCCCGCTGCACCCATTCCTTGGGGCAGGGCACCCCCCGGCACGAAAGCCGCGATATCCTCGCGCCAGGTGGGGCGGCCGCGCTGATGGCTGGCCAGATGCACATTCGGGTTCCACCCAGCCGAGACGCCCAGCGCGCCGCATTCCAGCATGCGCTCCGATCCGTCGGCCTGTCGAACCTTCACAAAGGTCAGACCAAGCCTGCCCATCGTGTCGATGACCTGCGCGCCGCGCAGCACCTCATAGCTGTCCGCGCGTGGTGCATCGTGTCGCGTGTCAATCACCGCCGCGATGCTGACCCCCTTTGCCAGCAAGTCAGCGGCGGTCCGGTGGCCATCATCATTGTTGGTGAAAACCGCCACGCGTTTGGCAGGCGCAGCCGCCCAGCGGTTTACATAAGACCGCAAGGCTGAGGCCAGCATGATGCCAGGGCGATCGTTCTGTTCAAAGGCAATGGGCCGCTCGGTCGCGCCGGCGGCAAGCACCGCGCGTTTGGAATAGATGCGCCAGAGAATTTGGCGCGGTTTGCCCTCGCCCGGGACCGCGAGATGGTCTGAGACCCGTTCCACCGCGCTGTAAATTCCATGATCAAACGCACCGATGACGGTGGTGCGTGGCATAACCCTGACATTGGGCAGGGAGGCAAGCTCGCCCGCGGTTGACGCAGCCCAGCCCGGGGCGGCCTGATCACCAACGGCGAAGCTTTCGGCATTGAGCCGCCCGCCCATCACGAAATCCTCGTCGGCCAGAATCACCTGCGCCCCGGCGCGCCCGGCGGTCAGCGCCGCCATCAGCCCTGTGGGGCCGCCGCCAATGACCAAAAGATCGCAATGCAGGAAGCCCTTGTCATAGCTGTCGGGGTCAGGCTTCAGGGACAGCGCGCCGAGACCCGCGGCCTTGCGGATGATTGGCTCGTAGACCTTCTCCCAGAAGGCGGCGGGCCACATGAAGGTTTTGTAATAGAAGCCTGCGGCCAGGAAATGCGACAGCCGGTCATTGATCGCCATGGCGTCAAAAGCCAGCGAGGGCCAACGGTTCTGCGAATTGGCGCGCAGCCCGTCGAACAATTCGGCCGTGGTCGCTCGGGTGTTGGGCTCTTGCCGCGCGCCGCTGCGCAGTTCAACAATGGCGTTGGGCTCCTCAGACCCGGCGCTCAAAGGCCCGCGCGGGCGGTGATATTTGAACGACCGGCCCATCAGCCGGACGTTGTTGGCCAGCAGGGCCGAGGCCAGCGTGTCGCCTTCAAAGCCCTGATAGTGTTTGCCGTCGAAGGTGAAAGAAAGGGGGGCATCGCGGTTGATCAGCCCGCCTGCCAATCGGTTCTTCTGGGTCATGTCGTGCGACCTTCCCGGCGGGCCACATCGCGGGCCAGCTCGACGGATGTGATCTCATGACTGATCGTATCACGGGTCACCACCAGCCAGGAGCGGTCGCCGCCCTCATGAAACCACAGCTCGCGATGGGTGCCTGCCGGATTGTCGCGCAGATACCCATAATCGCCGAAGTTCTGGAGTGCGTCCGGGGCCTCCCAATCGGGGCGGTGGATCAGGTTGGCATCGCCAAGATAGATAAATTCGGCAGCGTCACGGGGACCAAGCAAAGGGTGGTTGATAATCATCTGTCAGACCTCAATGCAGGTTGGGCTGATTGCCCATGCCCTTTTCGTCGATCATCAAGCCGCGATTGAAGCGGTCAAAACGATATGCGGTGGCGGTGGGATGCGGGGCGTCCGTGGCCAGCAAATGCGCATAGACATAGCCCGAGGCGGGCGTCGCCTTGAAGCCGCCATAGCACCAGCCGCCGTTGAAATAGAGCCCGTCGATATGGGTGCGGTCGATGATGGGGGAGCCGTCCATCGACATATCCATGATCCCGCCCCACATCCTGAGCAGCCGCGCGCGGCCCAGCATCGGAAAGATCGCCATGCCGCCCTCGCAGACATCCTCGACCACCGGCAGATTGCCGCGCTGCGCATAGGAATTGTAGCCGTCGATGTCGCCCCCAAAGACCAGCCCGCCCTTGTCGGATTGGCTGCAGTAAAAGTGCCCCGCGCCGAAGGTGATGACGCCGGGCAGGAGCGGCTTGAGCCCTTCAGAGACGAAGGCCTGCAGCACATGGCTTTCGATAGGCAGGCGCATGCCGGCCTTTTCCATCACGCGGCTCGAAGAGCCTGCCACACAGGACGCGACTTTCTTGGCCTTGATTGTGCCGCGTGTCGTCTCAACGCCGGTGCAGGTGCCAGTCTCAATGAGAAACCCAGTCACTTCGCAATTCTGGATGATGTCGACGCCCAATTGATCCGCCGCGCGGGCATAACCCCACGCTACGGCATCATGCCGAACAGTGCCGCCCCGGTGCTGCGCAAGCCCGCCTTTGATTGGAAAGCGCGCATTCTTTGTGTTGAGGAACGGATAGCGCTCTTTGATCTGTTCGGTGCTCAGCAAGTCTGCATCGGCACCATTGAGGATCATCGCATTCCCACGCCGGATGAAGGCATCGCGCTGTGCGTCGGAGTGAATGAGGTTGAGGATTCCGCGCTGAGAGACCATCGCGTTGTAGTTCAGCTCTTGCTCCAAACCCTCCCAGAGCTTGAGCGAAAACTCATAGAAAGGTTCATTGCCATCAAGCAGGTAGTTTGAGCGGATGATCGTGGTGTTACGCCCCACATTGCCGCCCCCGATCCAGCCTTTTTCCAGCACGGCAATCCGTTTGCCGCCGTAGATCTTGGCCAGGTAATAGGCTGTCGCCAAACCATGCCCACCGCCACCGATAATGACGATATCATATGCGGGCTGTGGCTCTGGGTCGCGCCAAGCGGGGCCCCAGCCTTTGTGGCCGGACAAGGCCTCCTTGATGACGCGCAGACCGGAATATCGCATGGGATCTGACCTCCTTTCGCCCAGATTGCCCGCAAACCCTCGGCAATACATGCCTGCAACAGACCAAATCCCTCACAAATCGGACTCGTGACCCCGGTATGACTGGGGAGGGGTCGTTATGTGGATGTCCGTGACGTCCCTTGTCGCCGCCATTGTCGCAATTTCGGTTCTTATCCTGATGTTCTGACGGGACGGTCGCGGGCGCTAGCTGGCAAGAAACACCCGTGCCGCTGCTTCGAAGTCTCGCGGCTTTTCGGCATGTAGCCAATGGCCAGCCTCTGGGATCTTGGCGAATTTGGCGCTTGGGAAGAGCTGTCTGATACCGCTGCGATGGGCGGGCAGGACATAATCTGATGCGGCCCCGGACAGGAAGAGGGTGGGGCGCTCAAATTGGCCGGAAACGGTCGGGAAGCCAATGATCTTGTCCATCTCCGCATCCAGCACATCGAGGTTGAGACGCCATGTTTTTGATTTTATATCAAGCGATTGAAGCAGGAAGGCGCGAATGCCGTCTTCGGGAATATGCTCTGCAAGCTGCCGGTCCGCGTCGCCGCGTGTCTTGACCAGATCAAGGTCAATCTTACGCATGAACCCGATCAGATGAGATTGTGTGTGGCCATAGCCAACAGGGGCGATATCGGCCACGATCAGCCGCTCGACCAGCTTTGGCTGGGTCAGCGCCAGAACCATCGCGGCTTTGCCACCCATAGAATGGCCGATCACATGCGACGGCCCGGTATGGGTCAGCACCTGCGCCAGATCTTCGGCCATATCCGCGTAGCTTTGAGTCGCGGCGCGCGGGCTTTCCCCATGGTTGCGCATATCAACCGCAGTCACGTGAAAGGCGTCCGACAGTCTCTTGCAGATCACCCCCCAGTTGCGCGCCGAGCCGAAAAGCCCATGCGCGATCAACAGTTTGGGTAAATGGGCTTCGCCAAAAGTAAGCGCGTTAAGCATGGTTCCTCGAGACGTCTTGGACTGGATGGGTGCACGGTGTATGCTCTTCACCGGGATGGGTGTCGAGAGATTGTTACGATGGAACAGGTAGTGATTAACCAGCTCGCGGCCCGCGTGTCGCAGCTGTTGGAAGAAAAACTCGCGGCCAAGGGCCGTACCCTGGACAAGCGATTGGCCTTTGCGCGCCGGCATGTGCCGCGCCGGGTGCGACGGGCGGGCCGTAGCCTGGTCGAAGCTCAGAACATGAGCCAAAGCCCGGTTCTGGCCAGACGGCTGGATAGCGAGCATGTCGCCAAGTCGTATGACACGATTTGCCGCTATCTGGGTGAGCTCGATGCCAAGGCAGAGCGGTCACGCCGGCGCTACAATGCACTGGCCGGTGTCGCCGCGCAGGTGTTGCTGGTGGGTATCTGCTTCACCGGCGTCCTTGCCTGGCGGGGCTATATCTAGGCCCAACAGAACGAGGCCCAACAGAACGAGGC
>CAYLVP010000047.1:6603-22484 GCA_964387155.1 uncultured Rhodobacterales bacterium
AGGCCCAACAGAACGAGGCCCAACAGAACGAGGCGCGGCAGTTGAAGGGGCCGCGTAGCCACGGCCCCTTTGCCCGATCTAGTGCGCCGGTTTAATGAAGGTGTTGTTGCGCAGGTCTTGCATGGCTTGCATCAGCTCTTCCTGCGTGTTCATCACAATCGGGCCGTGCCAGGCGACGGGCTCTTCTATGGGCGCGCCTGAGATCAGCAGGAAGCGGATGCCCTGCTCCCCGGCCTGCACGGTCACCTCATCGCCGGTTCCAAATTGCACCAGTGTCCGGTCGCCAGACAGATCGCGGATGTTGACCTCTTCGCCGCGAACCTCTTTTTCCAGCAAGATACCCGACGGCGCAGAGGCGTCGCGGAACGTGCCCGCCCCTTCGAACACATAAGCAAATGCGCGACGGTAGGTGTCGACCTTGAAGCGTTTGCGCACACCTGCAGGCACGGTGATGTCGAGGAATTGCGGATCAGCGGCGATCCCGTCCACCGGGCCTTTCTTGCCCCAGAACTCGCCAATGACCACACGGACCTTCGTGCCGTCATCGTCAATGATCTCGGGGATCTCAGCGCCTTCCACGTCCTGATACCGGGGGGCGGTCATCTTGAGCGCGCCCGGCAGGTTCGCCCAAAGCTGGAAGCCATGCATCTGGCCCTGCGCGTTGCCCTTGGGCATTTCTTGATGGAGGATGCCGGAGCCTGCGGTCATCCACTGCACCGCGCCATCCGTGAGCGTCCCCGTATTGCCCAGGCTGTCGCCATGCGCCACCTCGCCCTTGAGCACATAAGTGATAGTCTCGATGCCGCGATGGGGATGCCACGGGAAGCCCCGCTCGTATTGGGCGGGGTCGTCATTGCGAAAGTCATCCATCATGAGGAACGGGTCCAGCATGGTCGGATCGGTGAAGCCAAAGGCGCGGTGCAGATGCACGCCTGCGCCTTCCATGGTCGGGACGGCCTGTGAGGTCTGTTTGACGGGTCTGATGGACATGAGTTGGTCCTCCTTTGACCCCTGAGGTAAGCGCAACAGGCCGCGCAAACAATCATAGCTGCGCGCAGAAAGGGTGCCTTTGCGCACAGTATGTCGGATTTGGGCAAGACCCTGCGCGCGATGGGGGCAGGGTGGGCTGGCCAAAGTGAGGGAGCTTGCGCTGTGAAAATCGGGTTTATTGGTCTGGGAAATGTCGGCGGCAAGCTGTCGGGCTCGCTGATCCGAAACGGGTTGGATGTCACGGTGCGCGACCTGGACGAGACGCTGGTGGCGGCCGCTGTGGCGCGCGGGGCCGCATCCGCATCCAGCCCTCGCGAGATGATGGCGGCCTGCGATGTGGTCATCACCTGCCTGCCCCATCCAACGATTTCGGCGCAGGTGGTCGAAGGGCAGGACGGCCTGCTGGAGGCCTGCGGCCCCGGCAAAATCTGGTTGGAGATGTCGACCACCGACGAGGCCGAAATCAGGCGTTTGGGGGCCAAGGTCATTGCCACTGGGGCAGCGGCTGTTGATTGCCCAGTCTCCGGCGGGTGCCACAGGGCGGATACCGGCAATATCTCGATCTTCGCGGGTTGCGATCGGGAAACGTTTGAGCGTGTCTTGCCGCTGCTCACGACGATGGGGCGACGGGTGCTGCATACGGGCGCGCTGGGCACAGCCTCGATGCTGAAAGTGATGACGAATTACCTGGCCACGGCCAACCTGCTGAGCGTCTGCGAGGCGCTGACGGTCTCCAAAGCGGCAGGGATGGATCTGGCGACGACATATGAGGCGATCAAGATCTCGTCCGGCACTTCCTTTGCGCATGAAACCGAAAGCCAGGTGATCCTGAACGGCTCGCGCTGCGTGGATTTCACGATGGATTTGGTGCTCAAGGATATCGGCCTTTTTCAGGAGATCGCCGAGCGCAACGGCGTGCCATTGGAGCTGTCGCCCAAGCTGATCGAGATTTTCCGCGACGGGCAGACGCGCTACGGGCAGCGCGCGCAATCCGATGACATCATCAGACGTCTGGAGGAGGCCACGGGCCTTGATATCCGCGCGCCGGGTTTCCCGGCGGTGCTGGTCGATGATGAGCCGGAGGAGCCGGGCTACGAGGTTGTGCCGCCCCGCGGTTGAGAATCCGCGCGCCAGCCGATAAGCGGGACGCAGCGCGTTCAAAAGGCCACCGCTCATGTCTGACGTCATCACCAGCATCATCCCCTCCGCGCCTCGGCGCGCCTTTGGCAGCGCTGTGCTTTATGCGCTTGGAGGCTTGCTGATCTTTGTCGCAGCGGCGCAGCCGCCCTCACCGGCAGGGGCCTTCGTTTTGGTCACGATCGGGGCTTTGTCGGTCTTTGGCGGCTGGCGGATGTGGCGCGCGACAGCCCATGCAATTGAGCTGACAGAAGAAGAGCTGCGCCTGTCTGACGGGACATTGATCTGCAAGACGGAAGATATCCGCAAGATTGACCGATCCTTCTTCGCGTTCAAACCCTCAAACGGTTTTCTAGTCATCTTGAAGACCGGCTATCCAACCAAATGGGTGCCGGGTCTTTGGTGGCGCTTGGGCAAGCGGATCGGGGTAGGGGGGGTCACGCCGGGCTCCCACGCGAAGGTCATGGCAGACACGCTACATGCGATGCTGGCCAAGCGGGACGGATTGCTCGACGACTTCAAGCTCTAACGCCATGTCCTGCCTCAAAACAGCGTTCTGAGCTTTGGACGGCTGCCCGCTCGAAAGAGTGCTAAAGACCTTTCGCGCGGTAGCTTGCAGCGATGCGTTCGATTGACACCAGATAGGCCGCCATGCGCAAATCCTCTACATCGTCGCGCGCGTGCCAGACCTCGCGCATGGCCTGATAGGCCGTGCGCATCGTGTCATCGAGGCCAGAGCGGACCAATTCCAGCTCGCCCGCTCCGCGCATAAATTTGGATTTGAAATCCGGGCTCAGCTCCCATCCGAGGTCCTTATCGGCTGACAGGCGTTCAAGCTCGTCAATCAGCAGGCGGTGCTGCGCCTCTTCCTGGCGTTTTTCCATGCGGCCGAAGCGGATGTGGCTCAGATTCTTCACCCATTCGAAATAGGACACCGTCACACCGCCCGCATTGGCGTAGAGATCGGGGATGATGACCGTGCCTTTGCCGCGCAGGATTTCATCTGCGCCAGCCGTGACAGGCCCATTCGCGGCCTCGATGATCAGCGGGGCCTTGATGTTTTTTGCATTGGTGAGGTTGATCACCCCCTCAAGCGCGGCAGGCACAAGTATGTCGCACTCATATTCCAGCGCGCTTGCACCTTCCTGGACATATGTGCCCTTGGGGTAGCCCGCCACGCCGGTGTGATCGGCGATCCAGCGGCGCAGATCCTCGATATCAATGCCGTCTTCATCGTGGATCGCACCGTCGCGCTCAATCACGGCGGTGATGCGCGCGCCGTCTTCTTCGCTGAGGAACTTGGCCGCGTGATAGCCCACATTGCCAAGGCCCTGCACGATGACCCGCTTGCCGTCGAGCGTGCCGGTGAGGCCGGCTTTTTCCAGATCCTCGGGGTAGCGGAAAAACTCCTGCAGGGCGTATTGCACGCCGCGCCCGGTGGCTTCGGTCCGGCCCTGAATGCCGCCCGCATTGATCGGTTTGCCGGTCACACAGGCGCGGGAGTTGATATCGGTCGTGTTCATCCGCGCATATTGATCCGCGATCCAGGCCATCTCGCGCTCGCCCGTGCCCATATCGGGCGCGGGCACGTTCTGGGAGGGGTGAATCAGGTCGCGCTTGGCCAATTCATAGGCGAAGCGTCGGGTGATCTGTTCCAACTCATGCTCCTCCCACGCGTTGGGATCGATGCGCAGCCCGCCTTTCGAGCCGCCAAATGGCGTCTCTACCAGCGCGCATTTGAAAGTCATCAGCGCCGCAAGCGCCTCGACCTCGTCCTGATGCACCGCCATTGCGAAGCGGATGCCGCCCTTGACGGGTTCCATATGTTCGGAATGGACGGCGCGGTATCCGGTGAATGTGTGAATCTCGCCCCGCAACCGGACCCCGAAACGCACCGTGTAGGTCGCATTGCACACGCGTATCTTTTCTTCGAGGCCCTTCGGCAGCTCGGTCAGCTTGACAGCGCGGCTGAACATCAGCTCGACGCTGTCGCGGAAAGAAGGCTCGTTCGAGGATGACATGAGGCGGTCCTTTTGTGGGGGCGGCAGGGGTCGCGCTTACTGTAGCGGCCAAAAAATGTGCACTTGGTAAACACAGCCGTGAATCAGGTGTTTGTCAATCCGAGGAGCCGTGCCTTTATTCGGACGGCTCAAAATGCGATTGTTAACAAGATCAGCACAGCGGATGCCAAAACGTCTGAACTGTCAATTAACTCCCTAATAATTCGACGAAATTTTTGCAAATTTGCGCTGACTTTAAGCAGGTTTTCAGCGTATTTTGTTCCAATTGATGCCATCTTTTGTGGCGGCGGGGGCATTTGAAGTCGGGGCATTGAAAAGGACAAGCAAGATGCGTGTGACGGGATGCAAGATGTCGACACAGTCTGGTTTGGGGGCAAAGATGAACGGCCACGAGACCCGCGCCCATAACGGCGTGGCATCTTGCGTTGAGACACGCATGGGCAGGCTCGTTCAGGGCGGCGCGCGGACGGGTGCGTCAACGGGCACGTATATTGGTCAAGCTCTGGAAACGGAGCGGCGCGGCTACGGGCAGCTGCGGCTGATGCCCGCGCGTCTTGATGGAAATCACAAGCGTCACCTTGAGGTGCAGACATGATCGAATTTGCCTGCTTGCTGCGCCGTTTCTTGTCTATACGCTAGGCGCTTTGCGGCAAGGGCCAGCCGTTTGGAGCATGCGCTTCGGGGCCCGGAATACAAGATCAATCGCGGCATTCTTGTCATTGCGACGCCTAACTTTAGTCAAACTTGAATGCTCTAACGGACGTAACAAAAAAATCGGTGCGGTGCGCAAGTACAAGGAAGGGCGAAGATGGATAGCTCGAACAACGACCTGGGGAAAAAGATCACACAGCCAAAGGGCGCATTGCGCCGGATGAAGGGATTCCGCAAAGACGAAGGCGGGGCGATGATCATCTTTGGCGTCACCATGTTCGTGATGATGCTTTGGGTTGGTGGCATGGCCATCGATTTCATGCGGTTCGAATATGACCGCGCGCGCATCGCCTACACGACCGACCGCGCATCGCTGGCCGCGGCCTCCTTGAACCAACCGCTGGCCGACTGCGAAGAGGTTGCGCGCGACTATTTTGACAAGGCCGGGCTCGACACGGACCGGGTTGTGGTGAAGGGCAGCTGTAACGAGCTGTCCAAGACCGTTCTGGTCGGTGCAGAAACCGAGGTGAAAAGCCTGTTCCTGAACCTTTTGGGCATCACTTCAATGACGGCGGGTGCCTCCAGTGTTGCTGAAGAGCATACACAGGATGTCGAGATCAGCCTGGTGCTGGATGTGTCGGGCTCCATGAGCCAGCTGACCGCGGATGGCACCGAGACCAAATTGCAAGCCCTGCAGGGCGCCGCTGCGGAGTTTTTCGACCTGATGCTGAAGGAAGAGAATGTTGACCGCGTGTCGATCAATATCATTCCCTACAACATGCAGGTTAATGCCGGCGAAGATATCCTCGATCAGTTCAACGTCACGGACGAGCATGATTACTCCCATTGCGTTGATTTTACAGAGGAGGATTTTGACACAGTTGAAATCACCTCCGCTACAGCGCAAGCCGCAAGCCTGGGTGAAATTGATCTCAGCGCGCCGCTTGGCAGCGGCACCGGCGGGCTGATGGCCAATGGTGATGAGCTTCAGCGCACCGGGCATTTTGACCCGTACTGGACCACGATCAACCACCCCAACACGACCTCCGACGACAATGCCCCCCGCCAATGGGTCTGCCCCGTTGAAGATTGGGCGGCGATTACGCTCATGTCGCAAAACCGCGACGAGCTGGTCGCGACCGTCAACGCCTTCGAAGCGGGCGGCAACACATCCATCGATATCGGTGTGAAATGGGGCTCCTACTTTCTGAACCCGAACGCAAATCAGGTCATTCAGGGCCTGCCCGAAGGGTCGATCAACCTGACCAAAGACGGCGCGGACCCGGTCAGTATTGATGGGACCCCCCTGTTTGAAGACGGCATAAAGCTCGAGGCCCCGCGCCGTGTGCCAAGCGCTTTCGAAGATCGGCCATTTGACTATACCCGCGACAATACCCGGAAAATCCTTGTTGTGATGTCGGACGGGATCAACACAACGCAATACACGTTGAATGAAGACTATGCCTCCGGTCCGTCAGACATGTACTATTTCCAGACGGACAATCCGACCTCGACGAGCAGCCGTTGGATGTCGCATTACAAAGTGCGTCCCGGAGGGAGCAATGACTACTTCATGTCCTACGGGAACTGGAACGATGACTATTTCAACGGCGTGCGCCACAGCTCCAACAATGCGCGCCTGACCTATCCAGAACAGTGGAACATGATGGGTGTCAAATATTTCGCCTATTACTACAACTACGTCCGCGACTGGAACCCGGCGGCCTATTGGCAGGTGATCGACGACGTCATGGACACCGTGTCGGCCAGCGATAAAGAGGCCCGAATGAAAGCGGCCTGCACTTCGGCCAAGAATAACAGCGTGACCGTCTTCACCATCGGTTTCGAAGTCTCTGACGACTCCGCCGGGGTGCTGGAAGAATGCGCGACGAAGCCGATCAATTTCTTCCGTGTCGAAGGCAAAAGCATCGAGGATGCCTTCGTCTCCATCGCAAAAACCATTCAGCGTCTGCAACTGACCAACTAAGGCGATACGAACAAGCATGAAACATCTGTTCCAAAAATTGCGCCGCAAAACTGCGAGTGAAGAGGGGACCGCGAGCGTCGAATTCGCCTTGGTGATCCCCGTCTTCCTCTTGCTCTTCGTCTCGATCTTCGAGCTGGGCATGTCAACGGTGCGCCTGACCATGCTTGAGCATGCGCTCGACAAGGCCATGCGTGAGGTTCGGTTGGGAACGGGGCAGAGCTTCAGCCGGGAAAATATTCGCGACACTCTGTGCGATAATGCCAGCATGCTGAAAGATTGCAGAGACAATGTGCTGCTGGAGATGGTCGTGATCGATCAAAGCTCTTTCGAGCTGCCTCCGGTGCGCGCCGAATGTATCAACACCAATAACCGGGCCGCCATCCCGCTGCGGCCCTTCTCCAACGGGTCGAGCAGCGACCTGATGTTTATTCGCGCCTGCTACGTGATTGATCCGATGTACCCGTCGCTTGGCTTGGGCGCCATGCTCAAGAAAGACCCGGCGGGCAACATGCAACTGGTGGCCACGTCCATCTTCGCTCAGGAGCCACCGAAAAACTGATGTCTATCCTTCATTTCATCACCCGTATGCGCGACACCGTCCTTCAACCCCTCCGGCGGGAGGATGGCACCGTCACCACCGAAGCGGTCATTATCCTGCCGCTTCTGGCGTTCTTCTACTGCGCGACCTTCGTGTGGTTTGATGCCTTCCGGCAGAAGACGCTGACTATGAAAGCCAGCTACGCGGTCAGCGACGTGCTGTCGCGCCAAAGCGCGGTCGATAATGACTACCTCGACAATATGCGGGACATGCTGGACTACATGATCCCAAGCAATGCGCGGCCGAAAATGCGGATCTCGTCGATCCAGTATAATGAGAATATCGTCAATGGCACCAAGTACCGCCTGATGTGGTCTTATGGCCCGGACGGGGTCACGCCAATGACGCAAGGGGATCTTGATCGCGATAGCAGCTGGATCCCTGTCATGGGCCATACAGACGCCGTGGTCGTGACCGAGACCGCCGTATCCTACCAGCCGATTTTCCGCGTCGGGATCTGGGATACGGTCTACAGAAACACATTTGTGACCCGGCAGCGGTTTGATCCTTTCCTCGATAATGATGATTTCCCCGATAACGCTACGAATTTCTTTGACATCGACGATGATGGCGATGGTGACCTGGCGGGTATCGGCGATGGTGGCGAGGATGAAGATGCCGATGAAGAGCCACCAGCAGATGAAGGTGGCGATGCGGATGACGCCGGCACGACCTGATCGGTTCTGGCGGTTTCCGCCACGCCCCGACTGATGCGAACACAGGCGCACCCCACAGGGTGCGCCTTGTTTCGTTTGCCGCAAAGAGACGCCAAAATGTCTGAATTCCCATTGTGCCGCCGCAGGCCCGGTGCTTTCCTGCCCCTGCACCGCAGGGAGATCGCCGCGCCATGGGCTACAACGCCTTCCGTATCCTCAAAGAAGGTCTGACCGGCAATAAGGGCTGGGGGCCGGTCTGGCGCAAGCCTGAGCCCAAAAGCGGCTATGATGTTATCATCATCGGGGGGGGCGGGCATGGGCTGTCAACGGCCTATTATCTCGCCAAGAACCATGGGATCACGAATGTCGCGGTGCTGGAGAAGGGCTATATCGGCTCGGGCAATATCGGTCGCAACACCACGATTGTGCGGGCCAATTATTTTTTGCCCGGCAATTCGGAATTCTATTCGCATTCTCTCAAGCTCTGGGAGGGGCTGGAGGCGGAGCTGAATTACAACGTGATGATGTCGCAGCGCGGGATCATCAACCTGTTCCATTCCGATGGGCAGCGCGATGCCTTCGCGCGGCGCGGCAACATGATGATCAATCAAGGTGACGACGCCGAATTGCTGAGCCCTGACGAGCTCCGCAAGCACAGCCCCTATCTCGATTTCGAAAACACCCGCTTCCCCATCTATGGCGGTCTCTATCACCCGCGTGGCGGCTCTGCCCGCCATGACGCGGTCGCCTGGGGCTATGCGCGCGGGGCGGACCAGCTGGGCGTTGATCTGATCGAGAATTGCGAAGTCACGGGCATCGATGTCGAGAATGGTGTGGTCAAGGGCGTGCAAACCGCCCGCGGACCCATTCGCGCGCGCAAGCTGGGGATCGTGACCGCCGGGCGCTCCAGCCAGGTGGCGGGCATGGCGGGGCTGAAAGTGCCAATTGAAAGCCACATCCTGCAGGCCTTTGTCTCGGAAGGGCTGAAGCCTGCCATCGACAATGTCATCAGCTTCGGCATGGGCCATTTCTACATCAGCCAATCCGACAAGGGCGGGTTGGTCTTTGGCGGCGATCTGGATTTCTACGCCTCCTACGCACAGCGCGGCAATCTGCCGATGATGGAACATGTGATGGAGGCCGCGATGACGCTGATGCCCGCCATCGGCAAGGCCAAGGTGCTGCGCTCCTGGGGCGGGATCATGGACATGACACCGGATGGCTCTTTCATCATCGACCGGACCGAGGTGGACGGGCTCTATATGGATTGCGGCTGGTGCTATGGCGGGTTCAAGGCCGTGCCCGCTTCCGGCTGGTGTATGGCGCATCTGATGGCCGAGGACCGCCCGCATGAGGTGGCAGAGCGGCATACGTTCGCACGGTTCCGCACGGGCGACGGGCTGATGGATGAAGAGGGCACCGGCTCTCAACACAACCTGCATTAGGGAGGCTGGGCCATGCGGATCAATTGCCCGTTTTGCGGCGAGCGCGACCGGCGCGAATTTTACTACAAGGGCAGTGACGACTACCTGAGCCGCCCTGAGGAAGGCGACCAGGAGGGACTGCACGCCTACCTGCATCTGCGCGACAATCCGACCGGCGTGACCCGCGATCTGTGGCAGCACGAGGCGGGCTGCGCGGCCTGGTTGGTGGTTGCACGCAACGTGACTACCCATGAAATTCTTTCGGTCGAACTGGCCGCGAAGGCCGCGCCATGAGGCTGGACGGGCATGGGCTGATCAACCGCGACCGCAAGGTGGCGTTCACGTTCAACGGCACCAGCTATTGGGGCTTTGAGGGCGACACGATGGCCTCTGCACTGATGGCCAATGGCGTCAATCTGGTGGGCCGGTCCTTCAAATATCATCGCCCGCGCGGGATCATGTCCGATGGCAGTCAGGAGCCCAACGGGCTGGTTGAGCTGCACGCGAACGGCCATGTCACGCCAAATATGCGCCTGACGATGCTGGAATTGCACGCGGGCCTCGATGCGCGGCCGCAGAATTTCTGGGGCACGCTCAATTGGGACCTGTTGGAGATCAACGATCTTTTGTCGCCCTTCCTTGGCGCGGGGTTCTACTACAAGACCTTCATGTGGCCGCGCGCCTTTTGGGAAAAGCTCTACGAGCCGGTGATCCGTCGCGCCGCCGGGCTGGGACACCTGCCCATGAAGACCAATGAGGACTATTACGAGAAAGCCTTTGCGCATTGCGATGTTCTTGTCATTGGGTCCGGGCCTGCGGGCATCATGGCGGCTTTGACGGCTGCAAAAGCCGGGGCCGATGTGATCCTGTGCGAAGAGGATTTTCGCTTTGGCGGGCGGTTGAATTTCGAGACCTTCGAGGTCGGTGGCCAGCCAGGCCATGTGTGGGCAGAGGCGCAGATCGCTGAGCTTGAGGCGATGGAAAATGTCCGCCTTATGCGCCGCACCACCGTAACCGGGGCCTATGATGGCGGCACATATGGCGCGGTGCAGCGGGTCTCGAATCACCTGCCTGACGCTGGCGACGCCCCGGTGGAGACGTTTTGGCGGATCGTGACAAAGGGCTGCATCTATGCCGCCGGTGCCATGGAGCGCCCGGTTGCCTTTCAAAACAACGACCGGCCCGGCGTGATGATGGCAAGCGCGATGCGCGGCTATCTCAACCGCTATGGCGCGTTGCCCGGCAAGCGGGTCGCGATCTTTGGCAATAATGACGACGCGTTTCGCACGGCCCATGATCTGCATGCGGCGGGCGTCGATATTGCAGCCTATGTCGATAGCCGCGCGGACGCGGCGCTGGATGGGGATTTCCCCATTTACCGGGGCGCGCAGGTCACCAATGTCAAAGGCCGCAAACAGGTCGAAGGCATTTCAATTTCGGCAGGCGTGAACGTCGTGGCGGATTGTCTGGCGGTTTCGGGCGGCTGGAACCCCACGGTGCATCTGGCCTGCCACATGAACGGACGCCCGCAATGGAATGAAAATATTGCAGGATTCATCCCCGTGCCAAATATGGTGCCAGGACTTGAAGTGGCAGGGGCTGCAGGCGGCACCTTCTCTACCCACGGGTGTCTGAAATCCGGTATTTTCCGCGCGAAGGAGGTGCTGAAAGCGATTGGTATCACAGCCCGCGCGCCGCGTATGCCGGAGGCCGATGATGCGCCTTACAAGATATCCCCGCTTTGGGCGGTGCCGGGCAAGGGGCGCGCCTGGCTCGATTTTCAGAATGACGTGACGGTCAAGGATGTGAAGCTGGCCGCGCAGGAGAACATGTCCTCCGTCGAGCATATGAAGCGCTACACGACGCAAGGCATGGCGCCCGATCAGGGCAAGAATTCCAATGTAGGCGCGTTGGCTGTGCTGGCGGACGCCACCGGGCGCGGCATCCCTCAGACCGGCACCACGACGTACCGGCCGCCCTACACGCCCGTCTCCATCGCAGCGATGGGGGCCTATGCGCAGGGCGACGGTTTCGCGCCGCAGCGTTTCACCACGTCTGACGCGCAATCCCGCAAAATGGGGGCCCCGATGATTGAGGCCGGGCTGTGGTACCGCCCGTCCTACTTTCCGCAAACGGGGGAGGCGCATTGGCGCGAAAGCTGCGACCGTGAGGTCGCCATGGTGCGCTCCGCCGTGGGGGTGTGCGATGTCTCAACCCTTGGCAAGATCGACATCCAAGGCCCTGACGCGGCGCAGTTTCTGGACTTTGTCTACACAAATACATTCTCGAGTTTGAAGGTTGGCCGGGTCCGCTACGGGCTGATGTTGCGCGAGGATGGCCATGTCATGGATGATGGCACCACCGCGCGGCTGGGCGAGCAACATTTAGTCATGACGACCACGACAGCCGCCGCGGGCGAGGTGATGCGCCATCTTGAATTCGTCCATCAATGCCTGCGGCCCGCGCTGAACCTGCGGATGATTTCGACCACCGAGCAATGGGCGCAGTTTGCCGTTGCGGGCCCAAGGTCACGCGCGCTGCTGAACGCGCTGCTCGACGCGCCTATCGACAATGACAGCTTCCCGTTCATGGCCTGCGGCGAGGTCTCGATTGGCGGCGTTCGGGGGCGGCTTTTTCGGATCTCTTTCTCGGGGGAACATGCCTATGAGCTGGCCGTACCGGCCCGTTTTGGGGCAAGCCTCTTTGCCGCGCTGCTGGAGGCGGCGAAACCATTGGGCGGCGGTCCCTACGGGATGGAGGCGCTCAACGTCATGCGGATCGAGAAAGGGTTTGTCACCCATGCCGAAATCCACGGTCGGGTGACGGCTTTTGATATCGGGATGGCGCGGATGATCTCTGCCAAGAAAGACTGTATCGGCAAGACCGCTGCCGCGCGCCCCGGGCTGACCGGCGCGGCGCGCGAGCAGCTGGTTGGCCTGCAACCCGTGGGCGAAAAGAAAGAGATGCATGCAGGCGCGTTCCTGTTTCATCCCGATGCAGAACGGACGCGCGAACAGCAGCAGGGTTATACCACCTCCGTCGGCTATTCGCCCGAGCGCGGGATGCTGGCGATGGGCTTTCTGCGAAACGGCCGTGCGCGGCATGGGGAGACGCTGCGCCTCGTCGATCATCTGCGCGGGGTGGAGTGTTTTGTCGTCGTGACCGATCCGGTCGTTATCGACAAGGACGGGGGGAAGGCCCGTGGTTGATCTGACCCCAACATCCCCGGTGGCAGGGCTGCTGCCCGTCTCGCATGGCACAGCCCGTTTGTCCGAGGTGCCCCATGCCTCAATCCTGTCCATCGCCCCCTATGACGGGGCCGAGGCGGCGGTGTCCAAAGCGCTTGAAGCGGCGATCGGCGCGCGTTTGCCCGCGGTCGGTCGCAGCGTTGATGGCGTCAAATGCGAGGTGCTCTGGACAGGCCGTGGACAGTATTTCGTTTTGGGCCGCGCGCTGCCACATTTGGACGCCGCTGTCACAGATCAAAGCGATGCCTGGGCCTGCGTCGCGTTGGACGGCGCGGAGGCCGAGGCTGTCATGGCGCGGCTCTGCCCGCTTGATCTGCGCGCCTTGACGGAAGGGCATGTGGCCCGCTCGCTCATCGGGCATATGCAGGCCATCATCATCCGCCGCGCCAATGGCTATGAGCTGATGGTGTTTCGCTCCATGGCGCAGACGCTGGTGCATGAGGTGGCGCGCATCATGCGCTCCGTCGCGGCGCAGTCTACGCAGGAGGGCGGGGTTTTCTAGAAAACCCTGTCCTGTTGCGCGCTTTGGGAAAATGACAGCGCCCGGCATCTGGACTCTGACACCGTGCATCACGATATAGTTTGGCATGAGCCTGCCACCCGGATTTCTCGATGAACTGAAGAGCCGCACCTCAATCGCGCAGGTGGTCGGGCGCAAGGTCATGTGGGATCAGCGCAAGTCGCAGCCTGGCAAGGGCGACATGTGGGCACCATGCCCGTTCCACCAGGAAAAATCCGCCTCCTTCCACGTCGACGACAGGAAGGGCTACTATTACTGCTTCGGCTGCCACGCCAAAGGCGACGCCTTGGGGTTCATTAAAGAGACGGAAAATGTCTCTTTCATGGAGGCGGTTGAGATCATGGCGCGCGAGGCGGGCATGACTATGCCTGCGCGCGACCCCAAAGCGCAGGAAAAGCAGGACCGCCGGGCCGAGCTTGCCGGCGTGATGGAGCAGGCCGTCCAGTATTTCAAATTACAGCTCAAGACCGGGGCGGGTACGGGCGCCCGGGAATATCTGTCAGGGCGCGGTCTGTCGGAAGACGCATTGGGCCGGTGGGAGATCGGCTTTGCGCCCGATGGGTGGCAGAGCCTTTGGGACAACCTCACCGGCAAAGGCATCAAGGACGACCTGATCCTTGCGGCGGGGCTGGCAAAACCGTCAAGCAAGGGCGGCAAGCCCTATGACACATTTCGCAATCGGATCATGTACCCGATCCGCGACGCGCGCGGGCGCTGCATCGCCTTTGGCGGGCGGGCCATGGACCCCAATGACAACGCCAAATACCTCAACTCGCCAGAGACGGAGCTTTTTGATAAGGGCCGCTCTCTGTATAACTTGCGCGCGGCGCGGGAGGCTGCGGGCAAGGATCAGCCGTTGGTCGTGGCCGAAGGCTACATGGATGTGATTGCGCTCAGCGAGGCGGGGTTTGGCGCGACCGTGGCCCCGCTGGGTACGGCGGTGACCGAGACGCAGTTGCAGATGCTGTGGCGGCTGGCGCCTGAGCCGATCATCACGCTGGATGGCGACACTGCCGGGCAGCGCGCGGCGATGCGCCTGATTGATCTGGCGCTTCCGCTGATCGGCCCGGGCCAATCCTTGCGGTTTTGCGTCTTGCCGGAAGGGCAGGACCCCGATGACCTGTTGAAAGCCCAAGGGGCAGGGGCCATGCGCAAGCTGATCGAAGGCGCCAAACCGCTGGTGCATCTGTTGTGGCAGCGCGAGACGGATGGCAAACAGCTCGACAGCCCGGAGCGCAAGGCGGCGCTGGACCAATCGCTGCGGCAGGCGCTGGGCAAGATCACTGACGCAGGGCTGCGCAACCATTACGCCGCCGAGATCAAATATCTACGCAGCGAGCTCTTTGCCGCGCAGCGCCCCCGGCGCGAAGGCGGGGCGTGGCAGAACGGCAACAGGCGGCCTGGTCAGCCGGGCGGGCGCGGGGCGAGCTCCAAGGGGGTGGCCGTGCCATCGACCAAGAATTCGCTGCTTGCCCAAAGTACGGATGTGGAGGAGCGCGTGCGCGAGGCCGTGATCCTTGCGATCCTGGTCAATCACCCCCCGCTGATCGGGGAGTTCATCTCGGATCTCGAAACTCTGGACCTGCACGGGCCCGAGCATCGCGCGCTTATCGCGGCATTGCTGCGCCATGTCCGGGAAGAAGACCGCGACGTGTTGCGCAATATTTTAGAGGCCGAACTGGGCCCCGTACCCCTTGAAAAGCTGCACTCGCTAAGCCACGTGCAGATTACCCCTGCCGTGCGCCCCGCCGCAGACCCTGAGCTGGCGCGCATGACGCTGGCGGAAGAACTTGCCAAGCTGGAGGCCCGGCGTGGCGTGCAGCGCGAAGTCGAGGATGCGGTCGAGGACCTTGCCGGTGTGGCCGATGAGCGGCTGACCTGGCGCGTGGGGCAGGCCGCCGAAGCGCGCGAGGCCGCGAACCGCAAAGGCATGAAGGATGACGAAGGTGACAGCGAGGATCGCAGCGCTATGTCGAACTATCTGCAAAGCCTTATCGACGGTGAGGTTTGGGTAAAGAAAAGAAAGTAACCATCGGTTTTGAAACCGACGTGCGAATCACTCCGATTCGCGATATTGATTCGGTAACGAATCACACCGAATCATTGTCGGCAGACCGTAGCCACGCCGCGTTAGCAGGAGCATCTTTATGGCCCCCAAAGACACAGACGACCAGAAGCAGGAACGTGAAGACACCGCCGAAGGTCTCGATATGAGCCAGGCGGCGGTCAAGAAGATGATCGCCGAGGCACGCCAGCGGGGCTACATCACCTATGATCAGCTGAACCAGGTATTGCCGCCAGACCAGGTCGCCTCTGAACAGATCGAAGACGTGATGTCGATGCTCTCCGAGATGGGCATCAACATCATTGAGGAAGAGGAGGCCGAGGACGACGGCAGCTCGAAAGAGGTCGCGACGACCTCGCAGGCCAAGGATGTGGTGGTCGCCACCTCAACGACCGAAGCGCTGGATCGCACCGACGACCCGGTTCGGATGTATCTGCGCGAAATGGGCTCGGTAGAGCTGCTGTCGCGCGAAGGCGAGATCGCGATTGCCAAACGCATCGAGGCCGGCCGCAAGACGATGATCGAGGGCCTGTGCGAAAGCCCGCTGACCTTCCAGGCGATCACCATCTGGCGCGACGAGCTTT
>CAYLVP010000048.1:0-22324 GCA_964387155.1 uncultured Rhodobacterales bacterium
TTCGAACCCCCGACCCCTTGATTCGTAGTCAAGTACTCTATCCAGCTGAGCTACCAATCCGCGTGGGGCGTGATGTACCTCTGGCGGTTTGGCTTTGCAAGGGCAAAGGCCGTCAAAAATATCATTCGGCGGCCCGGCCCACTTCGAGCGGGTGTTTGGGCAGGCTCAGCACGAATTCGGTGCCGGTCCCGTCGGTGCGTGCCAGGTTCAACGCGCCGCCGTGGCCGCGAACCAATTCGGATGCAATGACGAGTCCCAGCCCGGTTCCCCCCTTGCGCACCCCGCCTTCGAAAGGGGTGAAGAGGTGTTCTTGGGCCTTGGGCGGCAGGCCCGGGCCTGTATCGCAGACAATCACTTCCCAGTTCAGTTCCTTTTCCTGCGCAGAGATTTTGATTGTGCCGGGTTTGCCAGTGGCCTCGATGGCCTGGCGGGCATTGCGGACCAGGTTGCCAAGCACGCGGAACAGCTGCTCGCTATCGGCGCGGATTGTCATGCCGGGTTCGATCTCGTCGATAAATTCGACACCTCCGCCAGAGGCCAGCCGCTCGCCATCAATCACATCCTCAACAATGTTCGACAGGGGCACCATGGACAGGCTGGGGGGCGGTTCTTCTACCCTGCCAAATGCCAGCGTGCCTTCGCATAGGTTCACCGCACGGCTCAAGGAATTTACCAGCTTGGGAGCGGAGCGTTTGACGGCCGGATCCTCGCTGCGTTCCATCCGGTCGGCCAACAGCGTTGCGGTTGTCAGGATGTTGCGTAGGTCGTGGCTGATCTTGGCGACCGCGCCGCCCAGCTGTGCCAGCCGCTCTTTCTGTTTCAGCGAGCCGGTGAGCTGGGTCTGCATCGCGGCCAACGCTTCCTCGGCTGAGCGCAGCTCGGTGATGGTGGACTGCGGCGTGATGATGCGCCGCGCGTCTTCGGGGGCCTGGGCGTAGACCTCCATATGACGCACGACGCGTTTGACCGGTTTGACCATGACGCGCCGCACCGCCCCGAACAGAAGCAGGGCCGAGATCACAGAGATCACCAGCGAGAGCCACAGGATGCGCACTCCATAGTCGATCATAGCGCTGCGCAGCGGCGCTTGCGCCATCGCGACGTCAATCATCGTACCCCCTGAATTCGTGGGTTCGCCCACAACGCGGATCACGCCTTCGGCAGGCATCAGCAGTTGCTGCAAGGCACCCCGGATCAGATAGAAGGCTGATGGGTCGCGCAGATCCACCATCGTGGTGACCGGCCCGGGCACAGGGGATGACAGAACCAATTGGCTCACCGCGTCCCGCCGCAAGGCGACATTG
Organism: uncultured Rhodobacterales bacterium; assembly: GCA_964387155.1. GTDB lineage: Bacteria > Pseudomonadota > Alphaproteobacteria > Rhodobacterales > Rhodobacteraceae > Litoreibacter. The sequence goes on from CAYLVP010000048.1 coordinate 1,305, forward strand.
AAGACGCCCGCATTGTTCAAAAGTTCATCTCTCAGCGCCATATCGACCACCGACCCCTCAGAGGCCAAAACGGCGAGGGAGGCGATCTGCGCTTTCTCAAGCCGGGCGGTCAGGTAGTCCTGCCGAAAGCGCGCGATGGAGGGCACAAAGATCATCACCTCAGCGATCATCACAAAGATAATCGACAGGATCAGGAACCGACCTGACAGTGACCGCACCAAAACTCGCCCCTCCTTGTGCTACATCCTTATGGCAGGTAGCGCTGCACCAGGCCAACCACCCGCTTGACCGTATCGTTCTCGAACAGCCTCGGGGAGAAATAAGCGCCCGCGGCGCGTTTGTTAACCTCGCCCAATGTCGGGTAGGGTGCAACCATGCCCGCAACCTGGCTCATCTTCAGCCTATTGGCGATTGCGAGCGCCCAGACCCCGATAAGATCGCCCGCACCGGCCCCCACGATGGAGGCCCCGACAGGGCGGCCGCCGACCACCATGACTTTGATGAACCCGGTGGTTTTGGCCTCTGCAATGGCGCGGTCGTTTTCGTGGTATTCGAACCGCGCAACCTCGACCTTGCCGAAGTGCTTTTTGCGCGCCTGCTCTTCGGTCAGACCGACCTGCGCAAGCTCCGGGTCGGTATAGGTGGCCCAGGGCAAATGGTCCTGTTTGGCCTTGGACGGCAACCCAAAGAGGATTGAGCGGATCACCACACCCGCATGGTAGCCGGCCACATGGGTAAACTGCAGCTGTCCCGCCACATCGCCAATCGCGTAGACCTTTTTGTTGCTGGTGCGCATCGAGGCATCAACCGTGATCCCGCGGCGGTCGTATTTGACACCAGCCTCGTCAAGCCCAAGATCGCCCACATTGGCAGCGCGCCCCACGGCAACCAGTAGATGGCTGCCTTTGAACACGCGCCCGTCCTTGGCCTTGACGGTGATTGCGCCCTCTGCGCCGGAAATGTTTTCGGCCAAAGCGCCTTCTTCAATCACCATCCCCTCGGCCCGCATCCGGTCGAGCACGATGGCGGCAAGTTCGGGATCGTCCTTGCCCATGGCCTTGTCGCCTTCGATCACGGTCACTTTGGAGCCGAGTCGCAGATGCGCCTGCGCCATTTCAATCCCGATGGGGCCGCCGCCGATGACCAAAAGATGCTCTGGCAGGTCGCGCAGGTCCCACAGGCTTTCATTGGTCAGATAGGGAACCGTATCCAGCCCCGGAATAGGTGGCACAAACGGGGCGGACCCCGTGGCCACAACCACCCGGCGGGCGGTGATCTCATGCGCGCCGGCGCGTACCGTGTTTGCGTCGATAAAGCGCCCACGCTCTTGAATGACGCGCACGCCCAGCCCTTCGAACCGCTCAACGCTGTCATTCGGTTCAATCGTTGCGATGACCTTGTGCACGTGATCCTTGGCGGCCGCATAGTCCACCGTCGGTTCAACATTGGCCACGCCAAACTTGGCACCGTTGCGCAGCGCATGCGCCTGCTTGCCTGTGGCGATCAGCGCCTTGGAGGGCACGCAGCCATAGTTCAGGCAGTCGCCGCCCATTTTGTGGTCTTCCAGCAAGACCACCTCGGCCCCCATTTGCACGGCCCCCGCAGCGAGCGAGAGGCCGCCGGAGCCCGCGCCAATGACCAGCAGGTCTGTCTTGATCTTTTCCATCGCATTACAATCCGTCTTTGCCGCGCACAGCTTTCAACACCATGGGCAGAGCTGCAAGTGCACAAAGCCCCAGGATCGGCAGAAGAATATGCGGCTCGAAGATGATGCCAAGGTTTGGCGTCTCTCCACGCTCGAAAACCTCCCCCAGCCCGGCACCCACGGAGGTGTAGACGACAGAGCCCGGTATGATCCCCAAAAAGGTCGAGATGATAAAGCGGCGGTAAGGCACATCCACGAGTGCCGGCACCAGGTTGGCCACGAAGAACGGCACGGCAGGGACCAATCGGATCAGGAAGAGGACTGACCATTGGTTCTCGTCGATCCCGTCCTTGATCTTCTTCACGATGCCCGAGCCTGTTTCCATCTTGGCCGCGAGCTTGTCGCCGAACCCAACCCGCGCAGCGGTGAAGATGGCCAATGCGCCGATGGTGGCTGCCACAACATTATAAAGGGCGCCGGGGAATGTCGCGAAAAGAAAGCCGCCCGCCAGCGTCGCAATGGCGGCGCCGGGCAATGAGAAGGCCACGATCACCACGTAGAGCGCCATAAATGCCAGGACTGCCACCAGATAATTGGCGTCACGAAAGGCGATCAGCGCTTCGCGGTTCTCCTGCAGGGCAGAGAAGCTGAGATAGTCGCGCAGGAACACCGCGCCAAGCAGCGCCGCGACCGCAACGATGATGATGGGAAGGCGTTTCTGCAGCGCGGATTTGCCCGGGGCGTTGGTGGCGTTGTTGGTATTGGTCATGTCGGTCACGATCATCGGCTCCTTTGGCCTATGCGTCAGTATGTTTGTCAAAGCTGCGCCACTCATGCACGATGCAAGCGCTGCGCGATAGCGGGCTCACGCGCGCTTGATGCTGCGTGACCAGTTTGCAGGCGAAACGCCCCGGATCTCACGCGAATGCTACAAATCAGCGCGTTGCTGGCCGGGATTTGGGGCAAAAATGTTGCAATATCGGTAATGCCGGGCCGGGTTTGGCCGTTGACGGCTAAATGCTCTCCCTCTATGACGCGGGTTCGAATGACTGTTGGGCGTCGAATCCTTTAGATATCGCGCCCTGACCCGCAAGGAGGCTCCCGATGAGCAAACGTACATTCCAACCGTCGAACCTGGTGCGCAAGCACCGCCACGGGTTCCGCGCGCGCATGGCAACCAAAGCCGGGCGCAAGATCCTGAACGCGCGCCGCGCCAAAGGCCGGAAGTCGCTGAGCGCGTAAGCGCCGCCGATTTCTGCAAGAGCTTTGAGACCGCCGGAGGCACCCGTGGCAGGACGTACCGTCCCGGTCGCGGAAACGCCACCGGCGGTTTCCGTTTGTCCGCCCCATAAATTGCAGACATTGAAGGCCCGGGCCGATTTTTTGCGGGCTGCCAAGGCGCGCCGGTTTGGCCAACCCGGCTTTTTGCTACAGGCACGGGACCGTCAGGATGGTGGCTCAGCCATCCGGGTGGGGTTCACATGTTCCAAAAAGGTTGGCAACGCAGTCGCCCGCAATCGTGCCAAACGGCGCCTGCGCGAGATCGCACGCGCCGTGCTGCCCCAAATGGGACGTCCAGGGCATGATTACGTGTTGATTGGCCGCGCAGAGGCGACCGCGCAGCGTGACTTCCAAGACATGCTGGCCGATCTGCACCGCGCGCTTGCGAAGGTGCACGAATGAGCCCGCTGGCTTTTGTCATATCGCTTCCCGTGCGGGCCTATCGCAAAACCTTCAGTTCATGGGTTGGGTTCAACTGTCGCTATGATCCGACCTGTTCGGCCTATGCGATGGAAGCACTGGAGAAGCACGGCGGCATCAAAGGCACCTGGCTTGCCGCGAGGCGTGTGCTGCGCTGCCATCCCTGGGGCGGTATGGGCGTGGATGACGTGCCCGATTAGCGCTTGTCGATTGCTTTCGTAACCCGGCCCACCCAGACACCAGGGCGCTTCATGTTTATGATGTTGCGCACTGGCCCGCGGACAGCAGCAAGACCTGAACCGCGCGATCTTCCCGGTCCCACTGGGCGGTGCTATTTCAAGCTGCGGATGGTGGCCGTTCAGGGTATGGGTGCAATATGACCGATGGGAACGGGATACCGTCTGGCTGGAAGGCGCTTGCGCATGACTGACATTGCAAAAACTCCAAGGCGTGGCGCGTGAGAGGCCAGCGGCTGTTGTTTCTTGTGGCCCTGGTCGGCTGCATTCTTGCCTGTTCCTCTTATTCCTTTCGCTGGGCGAACGCCTATTATCAGCAGCGGGCGCTGGAGGCTGGACAGTCCACCCTGGCATTGGTGGCAGAAGCCGTAGATCAAGCGGTGGGGCGCTTTGTGCCCATTCCCGGACTGATCGCGGGGGAGCCCGCATTGCGCCCCCTGCTTCAAGCGGACACAGCGCCCGGCGTTGCGCCATTCATGAACGAAAAGCTGCGCCAGATCGCGATCTCTATCGAGGCTTCCGAAGTTTACATCATGAACAGGTCCGGTCTGACGGTTGCGGCCAGCAACTACCGCGATGCGGACAGCTTTCTGGGGCGCAACTTCTCCTACCGGCCGTATTTCACGCAGTCCCTGGCCGGGAAATCCGCGGTCTTTCATGCGCTCGGTACAACGTCAGGGGAACGCGGCTTCTTTTATTCATCTCCCATTCTGGACGGGATCGAGATTATGGGCGTCGTGGTCGTGAAAATGACCGTCGATGAGATTGAAAAGGGCTGGCAGGGACGCGAGCAGGAAATCCTGATCGCGGATAACAATGGCATCGTCTTTCTGACAAGCCGCGAGGCGTTCAAGTTCCGCGCGCTTGCCCCCCTGACGCGCGCTCTGCGTGAAGAGATCGCGCAGACCAAGCAGTTTCCATTGGGCCGGCTTGAACCGATGGGCCTGTCGACCGACATCATCCGTCCGTCGACCATTCAGGTGACGCTGTCCGAAGAACTGAGCTCTGATCGCTTTCTCGCAGCCAGCACCCCGCTGAGGTTGGCGGGATGGCACGCCATCGTGTTTACACCCCTCGCGCCGGTGCAAAGCCAGACCTTGCGGGCCATGGCGTTTGGGACATTGATGGTGTCCGCAATTGTTCTTGGCGGCTTGCTGGTCTGGCAGCGGCGCGCGAATATTCTGCAGCAGATGCGCGCCGAACAAGAGCAGCGCGAAATCCTGGAAGTTCGGGTGCGCGAACGCACGGCGGATTTGGATGCGGCCAATATCAAGCTGCGCAGCGAAGTTTCTGATCGGCGCTACGCCGAAGAGCGACTGCGCAAAAGCCAGAAAGAGCTCGTGCAGGCGGGCAAGCTTGCAGCGCTTGGGAAGATGTCCGCCGCGATCTCGCACGAAATCAACCAACCGCTTGCCGCCATCAGAAGCTATGCCGTGAATGCGGCCGAATTCCTGAAACGGTCGCGCTTCGACGAGGCCAAGACCAATATCGATAGCATCACGACAATGAGCGACCGGATGGCCGAGATCTCGCGTCATCTGCGCAACTTTGCGCGCCAACCGGGAGACAGGCTCAAAACGATCCATGTCTCTGAGGTGATCGAGGAAACGATCGGATTGGTCGGCCCGCAGTTTAGGGCGCAGGATGCGCAGATTGTGTTTACGCCCAGCCAAGACGGGCCTCTGGCGCTTGGGGGTCGGTTGCGGTTGCAGCAAGTCCTGGTGAACATCATCACCAATGCTCTGGAAGCGATGAGCGGGCAAAACGCACCCAAAGTCGAGATAGACAGCTATGTGGCGGATGAAAGGGTGGTCATCACGGTGCGCGACCATGGCCCCGGCGTGTCACAAGAGGACTTGGAGCAGGTCTTTGATGCGTTCTATACAACGAAGACAGCCGGGGCAGGCATGGGGCTTGGATTGTCGATATCGCATAATATCATCAGCGACTTTGGTGGCTCCCTCTCCGTCGAAAACCACCCTGATGGCGGGGCCGTTTTCAAAGCGTCGCTTCGGCAGAATGCAGGCGCGCCTTTGCAGGATGCGTCTCAATGAGCGGTGACAGCATCCTCTTTGTCGATGACGAAGAGCATCTTCGGATTGTTGGCCGCCAGACCTTTGAGCTTGCCGATATTGGCGTGGCCTGTTTTGAAACGGCGCAAGCGGCTTTGAAGGAAATCACGCCGGAATTTGATGGTGTGCTTGTCACCGATATTCGGATGCCCGGCATGGACGGTGTCGAGCTGATGCAGCGGACGCTGGAAATTGATCCCGAGCTGCCGGTCGTGCTGATCACGGGCCATGGTGATGTCGATCTGGCCGTCGAGTGTATCAAGAACGGCGCCTATGATTTCATCGAGAAGCCGTGGCATGCCGACAAGCTGGTGGCCAGCGTTCGCCGCGCGGCCGAGCGGCGCAGGCTCATACTTGAAAACAGAATGCTGCGGGCCGGGCTCGGCAACGCGAAAGCGTTTGAGAAAGACCTCTTCGGGCGCAGCGCGCCGATGGTCGCTCTGCGAAAGTCGCTGGCCTCCATCGCTCAGACTGACGTCAACGTCTTGATTTCGGGAAGCACCGGGACGGGTAAGGAGGTCGCGGCGCGGTTGCTGCATAAGCAAAGCAAACGGGCGCAAGGCCCGTTCGTGCATATCAACTGTGCCGCTTTGCCCGAAGGGCTGATAGAAAGCGAATTGTTCGGGCATGAGGTTGGCGCCTTCCCGGGCGCGATGCGGGCGCGCTATGGCAAGCTCGAGCACGCGCGCGGCGGCGTCTTGTGTCTCGATGAGGTTGATCTGCTTCCGCTACCTCTTCAGGCCAAACTGCTTGATGTGCTGCACAATCGCACCGTCACGCGTCTGGGCTCAAATGACGCGGTCGCGCTTGATTTCCGTGTCGTGGCGCTGTCCAAGAGCAACCTGGAAGAGGCTGCCGCGCGGGGGGAGTTTCGGTCGGACCTGCTTTATCGGCTGAACGTGGCCGCGCTGCATTTGCCTGACTTGTCCGAGCGGCGGGAAGATATTCCGGGGCTTTTCACACTTCTGGCCGCGGAGGTCGCGCAGCAAAACGAAGTGGACAGCCCCGATCTGTCCATCGAAATGCTGAACATCTTGGCGGGTCGCGACTGGCCCGGCAATGTCCGAGAGTTGGGCAACGAGGCGGAACGGTTTGTGCTGGGACTGTCGGAGCTGGTTCCCGCACCGGAGCGCGGGGCTTACAGTTTGGCCGATCAGGTGGCGGGCTATGAACGCGCGCTGATCTCTGCAGCCATCTCGGCGAATGACGGACATATCAGGGCGACCTGTGCGTCATTGGGCCTGTCGCGGCGCTCGCTTTACGACAAAATGCAGAAATACGGTCTCACGCGTTCGGACTTCGCGGGTGGGGGGTGATACGGCGTACTGTACTGCTTTTCGCACAGACAAAACGGCTAATTTCACCATACCTGCACATATGCAAAACTTAATCGGCTCGAAAGCTGATTTTTCGGCCCTACATGCCTTTTAACTTGTCGTGCGAGCCGCGACAGGCTGCCACATGCTCAGAGGAGTGAGCATCGCTTTTCAAAACGGTGGGGAAAAGCCCCACTGCCCAAGGGAGGATATCATGAAGACTTTTTCTATCGCCGCGATTGTTGCGGCATCCATCGCAGCCCCTGTGCTTGCCGACGGTCATACCGCTGATTGGCCCGAGAGCTTCACCGTTGGCACCGCGTCGCAAGGTGGTACCTATTTCGCCTATGGCTCCGGCTGGGCGAACCTCGTGGCCGAAGAGCTTGGCATCACCGGCGGCGGCGAAGTCACTGGCGGTCCGATGCAGAACATGGCGCTCGTCCATACTGGTGACGCGCAGTTCGGCATGACCACGATGGGTCCGGCAGCTGAATCGCTGCAAGGCACCAACCCAATTGCGCCCGGTCTGCAAATGACCAATGCCTGCGCCATGTTCCCGATGTATCAAACGCCTTTCGCAGTGACGACGCTGAAATCCTCTGGCATCGCGTCGATTGCCGATATCCCTGACGGCGCGAAAATCGGCTTTGGCCCGGCGGGCTCGACCTCCGACACGTATTTCCCACGCATGATGGAAGAGCTGGGCATCAATTTCGAGCGCCGCAATGGGGGCTGGAATGATCTCGGCTCGCAGCTGCAGGACGGGTTGCTGGACGTGATCGCCTTCGCCGCAGGCGTGCCGACCCCGGCGGTCAGCCAGCTTGAAGTGCAAACGGATGTAAACTTCATCACCTTTACCGCGGACGAGCAGGCCAAAATCCTCGATTCCTTCCCGGTGGCGCCGTTCACCATCCCTTCGGACACCTACACCTCGATGAGCGAAGATGCGCAGTCGGTCTCTATGTGGAACTTCGCCATTGCGAATTGTGACCTGCCGGCGAGCTTCGTTGAAGCGGTGGTTGACGTCGTCATGTCCGACAATGAGCGCATGGTCGGCATCCACAAGGCCGCGCGCTCGACGGTGCCTGAGAACTGGGACAAGAATGGCGTGTTGATGTGGCATCCCGGTGCGGCCAAGTGGTTCACCGACAATGCTGGCGCAGATATCCCCGCTGACAAGATTTTCGGCAACTAAGCAGACCCGTCTGCCTGACGCGGCCTGGCCGCATTGCCTGAAACAACACCTGCGCCCGGCGACGGGCGCAGGGACATATGGGGCTCCGACGCGGCCCTCGTCCACAGACATGTGAGGGTCATATGACATCTGCAACTGAGAACCAGGACGGACAGGTCATTGCCGAGGGTGTTGACGAGGAACCTGTCGAGTCCAACCGGCGCCTGTTCACCGGGCGATTGCAGATCGCAATCGCGCTGATCGCTACCCTCTATGCAGCCTTTCACATGGTGGCGCTCAACGGCGTGTCGATCTCGGAATGGACCGGGGTAGAAATCCCCTATCTGCCGACCTTCCCAATCGAGACGTGGAATTTCAGGGTCGTCCATATTGCAGGGGCGCTTGGCGTCGGGTTTCTGCTGTATTCATCACAAACCTTCACAGCGCACGAGAAAGCCAACAGCAGCAAGCTCCTGAGCGTCGCAGCCGCCGCTCTGGTGCTCCCCGTCCTGGTCGCAGGGGTCACGGCCATAGGATTTGCCAACACCATCGGGTCCGGCACCTTGCCGGAAATGGGGGGGCTCACCACATGGGCGGCCTTCCCCGGAACCGAGATATACGCAGCCGAGGTCTACTGGTTCGGCATTCCCCTTCTGGTCGCCACTTTCGGCGCGATCATTCTTGGCTGGTTCGAGCGGCGCGCGCAGGATCAGCTTGCCGCATCTGATATCGTGCTGGCGCTTTGTGGCGTTGCCGTCGCGATCTATCTTGTGGCGATCTATGGCACTGCGGCACGGAACTCTGTCGGGACGCCCTTCGTTCCCATCGGCGTGGCCTTTGCGGCCACGGCGGGTTCGGCGCTGATCCTTGAGCTCACCCGCCGCGTGGCCGGGCTCGCCCTTGTCATCATCACCGGCGTGTTTCTGGTCTATACCTTCACCGCCCATCTGCTGCCCGGCATTCTGGCGGTTCAGAACGCCTATAGCTGGCAGCGCTTTTTCGGTCATGTCTATTCTGATGCCGGTATTCTCGGGCCGACAACGGCGGTATCGTCGACCTATATCATCCTCTTTATCATCTTCGCGGCCTTTCTTCAGGCCTCAAAGGTGGGAGATTACTTTGTCAATTTTGCTTTCGCCGCCGCAGGGCGCGCCCGAGGCGGTCCCGCTAAAGTCGCGATTTTTGCCTCTGGCCTGATGGGCATGATCAATGGCACATCTGCCGGCAACGTGGTGGCCACAGGGTCGCTGACCATCCCGCTGATGAAGCGCGTGGGCTATGACAAGAAGACTTCCGGTGCGATTGAGGCGGCGGCCTCTACCGGTGGGCAGATCATGCCGCCGATCATGGGGGCGGGAGCCTTCATCATGGCGGAGATTACCGGCATCCCCTACCAAGAGATCGCGATCGCAGCGATCATTCCGGCGGTGCTTTACTTTGCGTCGATCTATTTCATGGTGGATTTCGAGGCGGCCAAGCTGGGTATGCGCGGGATGCGCGAAGATGAGCTGCCGAAATTCAACAAGATGGTCCGGCAGGTCTATCTGTTCATCCCGATCATCATCCTGATTGCTGCGCTGTTCATGGGCTATTCAGTGATCCGTGCGGGCACATTGGCCACGATTGCGGCGGCGGTGGTCTCATGGCTGACGCCGCACCGGATGGGCATCCGCTCGATTCTGAAGGCCTTTGAGCTGGCAGGCACGATGTCGATCCAGATCATCGCGGTCTGCGCCTGCGCGGGGATCATCGTCGGTGTGATCAGCCTGACGGGTGTAGGCGCGCGGTTCTCCTCCGTGCTGCTGGACCTGGCAGCGGCCTCGCAGCTTCTGGCGCTGTTCTTTGCCATGTGCATCGCGATCCTGCTGGGCATGGGCATGCCCACCACAGCCGCCTATGCGGTTGCGGCCAGCGTCGTGGCACCGGGTCTTGTGCAGCTGGGCATCCCACAACTGACGGCGCATTTCTTCGTCTTCTATTTCGCCGTGGTCTCGGCCATCACGCCACCGGTTGCGCTTGCCAGCTATGCGGCGGCAGGTATCTCGGGCGCGAACCCGATGGAGACATCGGTGGCCTCCTTCAAGATCGGCATCGCAGCCTTCATCGTGCCCTTCATGTTCTTCTATAACTCGGCAATCCTGATGGATGGGACCTGGTTTGAAGTGGCCCGTGCGGCGGCGACGGCAATCGTCGGCGTGTTCCTGCTATCGTCGGGCGTGCAAGGCTGGTTCATGGGCGGGCGCGCGGTCTGGTATCTGCGGGTCGGGTTGATTTTCGCCGCGCTGATGATGATCGAAGGTGGATTGGTCAGCGATCTGATCGGGCTTGGCTCTGCGCTCGCGGTCTTCATCATCCAGCGCACGGTCAAACCCACGCGGGAAGCAACCATCCCGGTGCGGGGCTCGGATTGATCTAAGGGTGTCGGCCGTGGCTGAGCGCCGCCCTTATTCTCCGATCACCAGCCACCCCAGACCCAGCGAAACCGCAGGGATATAGGTTACGAGCATCAGAGCGGTCAGGATGGCGAGGTAGAAGGGCCAGATCGTCTTGACCACGTTTTCCATCCGCTCATTGCCTACAACGCAGCCCACAAAGAGGCAGGCGCCCACGGGGGGCGTCGTCAGCCCAAGGCCCAGGTTCATCATCATTATGATGCCGAATTGGATAGGGCTCATCCCCAGATCAATAACGATTGGCAGGAAGATGGGCGTCGTAATCAGGATCAGCGCTGCCATATCCATGATCATGCCAAGCACCAGGAAGGTGAGGTTGAGCATCAACAGGATGACGAATTCCGAGTCCGAAATGGACAAGACGAAGCCCGCCAGCAATTCCGGCACCCGGTTCAGCGTGAGCAGATACGCGAAGGCAGAGGCGCAGGCGATCAGGATCATCGCCATGGAGGTGATGCGGACTGATACGAGGACGGCGGCTTTGAATTTCTCCCATGTGAGCTCTCGGTAGACCAAAGCAGTCACCACAATGGCATAGATGGCCCCGAAGGCACCTGACTCGGTCACGGTCATGATGCCTGACAGCACGCCGCCCACGATGATCACGGCTGTCAGCAGGCCGGGCAGGGCGACCACGAAGCTGATCGCCAGGGGTGCGAAGCCCGGAAATGTCTCTGACGGGTAGCCACGCTTGACGGCCACCAGCCACGCCACGAAGGCCAGACACAGGCACATCAACATCCCCGGCACGACACCTGCGAGAAACAGCTGGCTGATGGGCAGGCCACCTGCCGCGATTGCGTAGATGATCATATTGTGGCTGGGCGGGATCACCACGCCCGCAATGGATGAGGTCACGGTGACATTCACAGCGTAGTCGCCATCATACCCCTTTTCTTTCATGACCGGCATCAAGATAGAGCCAAGCGCCGAGGTATCGGCCACGGCGGAGCCCGAGATGCCGCCAAAGAGCATTGAGGAGGCCACATTCACCACGCCCAGCCCGCCGCGCATCCAGCCAACGGCGGCAGAGGCCAGCCGCACGAGCCGGACGGCGATCCCGCCTTGCAGCATCAGCTCGCCCGCGAAGATAAAGAACGGGATTGCGAGGAGGGAGAAGATTGAGATCCCCGAGACAATCCGCTGCGTCGCAATGAACAGCGGCAGCCCCTCATAGATGAAGCCTGCGAAGGCCGCGATGCCGAGGCAGAACGCCACGGGCACCCCGGCAATCAGGCAGATAAAGAAGATACCAAACAGCAGAATGAGGCTCATGATGGGGTGTCCTTGCCGAACGGCCTGCGGATCATTTCGTCAATCGCGAAAAGGCAGATCATCGTGCCGCCAATGACAACGGGGACCGCGCGCCACCCTTCCGAGATGCCCAGCAAAGGGATGTCGCGCTGCGCTGTGCGTTCAAACATCACGTAGCCCTGCCAGGCGAGCATCGCGCCGAAGAAGATCAGGGCGAAGGAGCAAACGAGCAGTGCGGCCCGCTGAACCAGGGCAGGCGCGGCATCCCGGATGAAATCAACCGAAAGGTGGGTGCGGCGGCGCACGCCGACAGCAGCCCCCAGAAAGGTGATCCAGACCACCATAAGCAAGGCCGCCTGTTCCACCCAGGTGGGCGTCGCGTTGAGGATATAGCGCCCGTAGACCAGCCACCCGAAGATGAAAATCAGCGTGACGATCATCACGCTGGCAAGCGCCGTTGCGAGCTGGGCCAATCCGTCGAGGCCACGCTGCCAGTATCCCATCCAAAACGCCTTTCCGCAGGAAAAAGAGGGGCCCGAAAGGCCCCTCCGTCAAATTTTTCTGACGACCTTAGTTGGTGTTTTGGATCGCTTCGATCACTGAGGCCAGGTCAGGGTTCGCCTCAACGAAGCCTTCATAGACCGGTGTCATCCGTTCCTGGAAGGCGGCCTTGTCTTCGACGTCGTTGATCTTGACGCCAGCGGCCTCAACCTTTGCGCGGCTTTCTGCCTCACGCGTTGCCCAAAGCTCACGCTGGGTTTCTGCCGAGTTGCGGGCAGCGGTGCGCACGGCGGCCTGGGTGTCGGCATCAAGTGCCTCCCAGGCTTCAGTCGAGACGCAAAGGCATTCAGGGATGATCAGGTGCTGCGAGATCGAGTAGAAACCAGCCACTTCAAAATGGCCCGTGGATTCGTAAGAGGGGTAGTTGTTCTCTGCCCCGTCGATCACGCCGGTCTTCAGCGACTGATACACCTCGCCAAAGGCCATCGGTGTCGCGTTGCCGCCAAGCTGGGCGATCATGTCGACGAACAGGTCATTGTTCATCACGCGGACTTTCAGCCCTTCAACATCAGCTGGCGTCGTGATCGCGCGCTCTGAGTTGTAAAAGCTGCGCGCGCCGCTGTCATACCATGCCAGCGGGACAACACCTTCGGCGGCCATGGCCGCCTCGAATATCTTGCCGGCTTCACCATCCATTGCGCGGAACATATGCGGCACGTCGTTGAAGATGAATGGCAGCGAGACAACATTTGTCGTGGGGATAATCGGCCCCATCGGCCCAAGGTTGAACTGGCCCACCTGAATGCCGCCATTGCGCACCTGTTCGATGGCATCGGGCTGCGAGCCCAAAACGCCGCCATGGAACATTTGCAGCGTGATGTCTGTCGTTTCCGCCAGCTCTGCGGCAAATTGATCAAGCGCGACCGTGTTCGGGTAGCCTTCGACGTGAATGTTCCAGCCACGCCAGTCTTGGGCAGAGGCCGCGACGGGTATGGTAAGCGCCACGGCAGCAGCCGTAACCATAGATGTCAATTTCATAATATCCTCCCTATTCGATGCAAAAAACCATACTACCATGGTAGTTTCTGTAAAGAAGAATTTTGGGGGCAGCGTCGCGCTAGTCTTCGAAATACTCGGAATTCGTTTGCCGCACGGCCTCAAGCGTCTTCTCAATGCGTTTCAGGTGGGTCCGCAAAGCCGCCTCGGCCCCCGTGGCATCCCTATCTGCGACGCGGTTGAAAATCTCTTGGTGGTCATGGACCAGTTCCGCCATCTCATCGGCATTTTTCAGGCTGAGCACGCAAATGCGGTCAATATAGGCTTTCTGCGCCTTGATCTCTTTGAAGGCGAAGGGGACCTGACCGATCTCGGCCAGCAGCGCATGGAACGCGTCATCGAGCAGTTGAAAGCCCTGCGTGTCATGCTCCTCCACAGCGCGGATTTGCGCCTTCAGAGAGCGTTCAAACCTTGGCCGGTGAACATCCGTCCAAGCAGCACAGGTGGCCTTGAGCACTTCGATTTCGATGGCATGACGGAAAAACCGGGAGGCCGCAATTTTCTGGGAAGAGAACTGCCGCACGCGGGTCGCTTTCTGCGGCTGGATCGTGACCAGCTCTTCGCTCGATAGCAGGTTGAGCGCCTCACGGACGGGTTGCCGGGAGACGCCGAACTTCTCGGCAACCTTGGCTTCGGAGAGCTTCGTGCCCGGCAGGATTTCAAGGGACATGATCTCGTCACGAAGCTGCGCAAAGATGATATCTGCTGTTGAGCGCCTTTCGGGAAATGAGAACGCCATAGCCTGTATCCCTTCTTTAACGTCTGCCCTCCGCCGCGCTGCCTCTCGACCTCCGTCGCCGCGAAGCGTTCAGATGAACCAGCGCAAAGGGTGGCAATCAGCTGTTCTATAACACCATACTACCATGTTAGATAGATCGCTCTAATGCGGGATAGGTTTCTGCGTTTTCGGTGCCAGGACAAATGCCCATTCACGCCTGTTGAATACGCATTCACAATGCCATAGTCTCAAAGTCACAACACGCCGTAACGGGAGGAACGCATGCGTAAGAGAACATTTCTAGCCACGGTCGCCATGGGCGCCGCACTGGCTTTGACTCCGGTCATGTCACTGGCTGACGGGCACCTGGAAAAGTATAACTTGCTGCCCGACAAACCATTTGAAGGCACCAAGCTGAACATCCTCAGCGTGGTGACGCCGCAATTTGACGGGCTGATGCTGCGCGATCAGGAATTCACCGACCTGACAGGCATCGAGACGGAGTGGACCTTTATTCCGTTCGGGTCGCTGCAGGAGAAGATCAACGCCGAAGGCATCGCTGCAAACGGCGCGTTTGACGTGGTCAACTACCTCGACAGCTGGGGTCCGCCCAACGCGCATTGGCTCAAGCGTATCGACGAGCTGATGGAGCGCGACGGGATTTCGATGGACCGCTATCCGGCCGCCTTCGCGCGCTCTGCGCAATATGAGGGCGAAACGCTTGGCTTCCCGCTGCGTGCTCACCCGCAGCTGATGTTTTACCGCAAGGACCTGATCCCAGAGCCACCCACGAGCTGGGAAGATGTGATCCGCATCGGCAAGGAGCTGAAGGAAAGCAACCCAGATGTTGCGCCGCTCGCGCTCTATTACAACAATGACGGCAACCGTCAGAACCTGTTCATCTGGCTGAACTTCCTGTGGGCCGCAGGTGCTGATATCTTCAACGATGACGGGACCGCTGCCTGGGCCACGTCCGAAGGCATTCAAGCCACCAAGGATTATATCGAGCTGCACACTGTGCATGAGGTGACCAACCCCAACTCGCTGGCCTTTGTCGAGCAGGATGCGCGCCAATCCTTCATGCAGGGCAATTCCGCGATGATCCCTGTTTGGTGGTGGGCCTATTCGGGGTTCTACAACCCTGACAGCTCTACGCTGACCAAGGATCAGGTCGCCTTCACGGGCATGCCCTCCTACAACGGTGTGACGAAGACCTATGCGATCTCCATGCCTTTCTCGATCTCGGAATACTCTGAGAACAAGGACGCGGCTTGGGAATTCCTGAAATGGCTGTCCAACCCAGAGATGGACAAGGCCAACGCGACCGAGCGGGAAGTGGGCGACAAGACCATCATCAACAACGTGGTCACCCATATCTCGTCCCTGCAGGACCCGGACGTGAATGCGGCCAATGATGGCATCCAATCTGCCGCGTGGGATTCGCTGAAAGAGTCCGACATCATGCCGCAAATCCCTGAATGGCCCGAAGTGGGGGACATTCTGTCGGCTGCAATCGCGGAAGCGGCGGCTGGCGGCGATGTCCAAGAGCTGATGACCGCCGCCGCAGAGCGGGCCAACAGCGTTCTGCGCCGGGCCGGTCGGATCGAGTAAACCGAACCATAGCGGGGCGCGGCTGATATGCGCGCGCCCCGCCCCTTTGCGCCCACCACCATCCCGTCCATTGGGAGGACGCCATGCGCGACCAAACCCTGAAATACGTGCTCGTCCTGCCAGCCGTCTCTGTGGTGTTCGCCACTGCGATCTGGCCTCTGATCGAAGCGTTTCGCATGTCCTTCACGGTCGGGCGGCTCAACCGGCCCGGCTCCCTCGACCAATATCTGGGCGTTGAGAACTATACCTGGGCCTTCTTCGAAGAGCCCGCGTTCTGGAATTCCGTCTACGTCACCGGCATGTATACCTTCGTCACGGTGGCGCTGACGACGCTTTGCGCGCTTGGCCTCGCGCTGCTGTTGGCCCCGGGTGGGCGGTTGCGCAGCACGGCGCAGACGCTTCTGATCTTGCCCTTCGCCATGAGCCCTGCGCTGATCGGCGTCTCCTTCCGCTTCATGTTCAACCCGGAATTTGGACTCTTTGATGCGTTCTTCGGGGTGGTCTTCCCGCCCTTGGCCAATGTCAGCTGGCTGGCTGATCCACAATTGGCCTTCGCGGTGGTCGTCATGGCGGATGTCTGGGGGTGGATACCATTCCTGACGCTGGTGCTGATCGGCGGGCTCGCCTCGATCCCGCAGGACACGGTAGAGGCCGCGCAGGTTGACGGGGCCAGTGGCTGGCGCGTCTTCAAGGATATCACCCTGCCGCAGCTTGGCCCGGTGCTGGCCGTGGTGATCATTCTGAAATCGATCTTCAGCCTCAAGACCTTCGATCAGGTCTTCATGTTAACCAATGGCGGTCCCGGTACGGCCACGCAAACGCTGTCGCATTACATTTACTTCAACGGGATGAAATACGGGCAGATCGGCTACGCCTCGTCAGTGGCCTGGCTGATGGTGATCCCGATGATCTTCCTGACCTATCTCTATGCAAAATTCGTCTTTCGGAAGGCCTGAGCGATGACCGGCAAACAACGCAAACAGCTTTTTGGCGCGCTGCACACTGTTCTGATCCTGATCGCCATGTTCGTGATGCTGGTGCCGATCGTGTGGATCTTCCTTGCGGCGTTCAAAACCCATGTGGATGTGTACCAGCTCAAGCTGTTTTTTACGCCAACGCTTGAGAATTTCGCGGTGGTCTTCGATGATCCCTACCGGCTGGGCGAGAAGCTGTATAACTCGACCATTGTGGCCCTGGTCACGGTGCTCTTTGCGATCCCCATTGCGACGCTTGCAGCCTATAGTTTCAGCCGGTTTTCGATGTTCGGGGAGACGGCAATGCTGGTCACGATCCTGGCCACGCAGTTCCTGCCCGCGGTGGTCATCATCCTGCCTTTCTTCATCATGTTCCGCGATATCGGGCTTCTCGACACGCGGCTTGGGCTGATCCTTGTGAACCTCGCCATCGTCATGCCGTTCGCCATCTGGATGATCAAAGGCTTTATCGACGGCATCCCGATGGATACGGAGGAGGCCGCGATGGTTGACGGCTCCTCCCGGTTGCAGGTGATCTGGAACATCGTGCTGCCAATGGCGGCGCCGGGTCTGCTGACGAGCGGCATTTTTTGCTTCATCATCGCCTGGAACGAGTTCCTGTTCGCGCTGATCCTGACCAATAAAGAGGCCGTGACATTGCCCATTGGTCTTGCGCTTTTCAAAGGGGAGGAGGGCGATCTTTGGAACCTGCTGTCCGCCGCCGGAATCATCATCATGGCACCGATGTTCATTCTGACGTTGATGATCCGAAAATACTTCGTCCAAGGCATGACAATGGGGGCTGTTCGATGAGATCGAATGACAGACGTGCTTGTGGCGCGATGGGAGCAGGGCACTAAAATGGCCGAGATAAAACTCAACAATCTCACAAAACGCTGGGGCGATTTTATTGGCGTCGACAGCCAGTCGTTGCACGTCAAGGACCGTGAGTTTCTGGTGCTGCTCGGGCCATCCGGCTGCGGCAAGACCACCACGATGCGGATGATCGCTGGCTTGGAGGACCCAACTGCGGGCGAGATCTGGATCGGTGACCGTATGGTCAATGACGACCTGCCAAAAGACCGCGACGTGGCCATGGTGTTCCAGAACTACGGCCTTTATCCGCATATGACGATTTTTGACAATATCGCCTATCCGCTGAAGGTGCGCGGGGTTGCCAAAAACGAGATACCCGACCGCGTCAATAAAGCTGCCGAGCAGGTCGAACTGACGCAGTTTCTGGATCGCAAGCCCAAGGCGCTTTCGGGCGGGCAGCGGCAGCGGGTGGCATTGGCGCGCGCGATCGTGCGCACCCCCAAGGTTTTCCTGATGGACGAGCCGCTCTCGAACCTCGATGCAAAACTGCGCGTGACCATGCGCGCCGAACTCAAGCATCTCAGCCAGAAGCTGCAAATCACCACCGTTTATGTCACCCATGACCAGATTGAGGCAATGACGCTGGCCGACAGGGTGGCCGTGATGAAACATGGTGTGATCCAGCAATTGGGCACGCCCGATGAAATCTACAACGATCCGGCCAACCTGTTTGTGGCGGGGTTCATTGGCTCCCCCGCCATGAACCTGATCAACGGCTCCGTGCAGGGTGGCATGTTTGTGACCACCGGCGGCACGCGGCTGGTTCCCGTGCCGGGCCCGGACCGCAGCAGCGCTATCCTGGGCGTGCGGGCCGACGATATGGTGATCCACGAGCAGGGCCAGGGCGATATCGACGTCACGATCTATGCCTTTGAAAATACCGGCGAAAGCACGCTGCTGACGGTCCAATGGGGCAAGCAACGGGTGATCGCCCGGGGCGACCGGCATCTGCGCAAGAAGCAGGACGATGTCGTGGGCATCTCGCTAGATACAGATCACCTTTACCTGTTCGACCCGGAAACGGGCGACCGTATTCGGGCCTGATAGTATGGGGGTTGCCAGGGTCACCGCCAGTGATGTTGCCAAGGCCGCCGGCGTCAGCCAGCCGACCGTCAGCCGCGTCTTCAACCGCTCGACCGCAGTTGACCCCGTCAAGGCAGAGCGGGTGCGCTCGGTGGCCAAGGAGCTGGGCTATATTCCCAACCTTGTGGCCCGTTCGCTCAATTCCGGCAGCTCCTTTCGGATCGGCATTGTGCTGGCCTATCTCAAGAATGGTTTTTTCGGCGAAGCCTTGCAGCGCCTGTCCAAAGCGTTGAACGCGCAGGGCTACTCCGCGACCGTTTATTTTGCGGGCAACAGCGCCGATGAGGTTGATGCCATTGTCGACGACCTGCTGGCCGATCAGGTGGACGGCATTATCTTCGCCAGCATCAGCCTGTCGAGTGCGCTTGTGTCGCGCGTCCGCAAGTCCGGCATTCCGTGTGTGCTGTTCAATCGCGGACAAAGCGATCCAAATGTCTCGATGGTCACCGCCTCAAATGTGGAAGGCGCCAGAGTGGCCACAGATTTCCTGATCAAAGGCGGGCATAATCGGATTGCGCATCTGGCCGGATGGCGTGACGCGTTGAATGGTGTGGACCGCCAGACCGGGTTCCTTCAGGCTATGTCCGACGCAAAGATGGAGCCCGCGGCCTGCATTGATTGCCATTTCCGGCGCAATGTGGCGATGGAGGAGGCCCGACGCCTGTTTGATGCGCCCGACCCGCCTGATGCGTTCTTTGTGGCGACCGATCACATGGCCTTTGGCTTGCTGGAAGTATTGCGCGAAGAGCTTGGGCTCAGGGTGCCGGAAGATGTCTCTGTCATCGGCTATGATGACGAGCCGAAGGCAAGGTGGAAGACCTTCGATTTAACCACCATGCGCCAACCGTTGGACCAGATGGTGGCGACCACCACGCAGTTGCTGATTGGCGAGATACAAGACAATGAGAAACCCCCTCAGAGCGTCGAATTCCCTGGTGAGCTGATCATCCGAGGCACAGCGCGCCTGCCCAAAGGCACCGCCAGAACCCTGCAAGAGACCAGTGACCCGGCATAGCCCATAGCCGGCAGGGACGCGCCGCTGCGCGGTCAGCCCTAACATTCAGGAGCAGAAAGATGAAACGCGAGACCATTCCCCCGGCCCTTCTTGAGACATTGCGGGAGGTCGATACGCCGACAGTGTGCAACGCGATCGAAGTGGCTCAGGGCAAGCGTGGCTTCAACCGCTTTACCCGGGGCACAATGCTGCATTCCAGACCCGGAATGCCCGCGATGGTTGGCCGCGCGCGGACTGCGCGGATCGCGGGTCTCGCCCCACCGACCGAAGGTGATGCGACGATCAAAGCGCGGCGGCTGGAGTATTTTCGCGCCATGGCGCGAGGTCCGGGCCCGACTGTGGCGGTGATCGAAGACGTGGATTACCCCAACTGCATCGCTGGCTGGTGGGGCGAAGTGCATGTCGCGGTTCACAAAGGGTTGGGCATGGCCGGTGCTGTGACCAATGGCGTGATGCGGGATCTCGACGTGATTGATGACGGGTTTCCGATTCTTGCGGGCTCGGTTGGACCAAGCCACGGCTTTGTTCATGTCAGGGAGCTGGGCTGCGAGGTTGCCGTCATGGGCATAAGAGTTGCCGAAGACGACCTGATTCATGCCGACCGCCACGGCGCGGTTGTGATCCCCGAGCCGGTCATCAAAGACCTTGCTGCGGCTATCGAGACAGTGGTTGCCAACGAGGCGATTATTCTGGGGCCAGCCCGCAAACCTGGCTTCACTATCGAAAAACTGGAAGAGGCCTGGGCCGAATTTGAAATACGCCGCACTTGATCGGGTTTGGGGTTGCCGGGGTTGCAGTATGTCAGGGCGGGAACGGCATGACAGGCCGCCACGGTGGCGGATTGGGTCACATCTTTCGCCGCAAGCGGCTTTGGTTGATCGACTGGAAAGGATCGAATGTCGTCTGCCTGCGCCAACGTATCGGAGGGCTCGAAGCACTGGCCACCGACACGGCCGCGCGCTGCCCATTTATTCCCGCAACAGGCGCGCAACTCGCGCCAAAAGAGACAAGGGGCCGCTGGTCTGCTCACGGTGATTGCCCTTACGAGGCGCGTTCTGCCCCTGTCGGTTGACGTATGAAGAACATGTCCATCGGCAGAACCGGGTCTTTCGGTAATTAACGAGTGCACAAAACCCGAGGCTGGATACGCTTATCTCAAGATGTAGAATGACAATCGAAATGATGGGGTAAATCTCAGGCTTTCCAAGAAAATCGCGTTACCAGGAGGCTAAATTTAGGGTGGGGGCTATGTCATAGATTATTGACCACTTTTTTGCTGCGTGATTAAAGCCGAGCGGGCTTGATGTTGCGAGCAAGTTGCCATTCAAACCTCTG
>CAYLVP010000049.1:0-12180 GCA_964387155.1 uncultured Rhodobacterales bacterium
GAAAGTGTGTAGGCGGGAGACCGTCTCCAGGGTTCGAATCCCTGTCTGTCCGCCATATCCTTCATTTCGCTTCCGCTACGGGACAATCAGACCGGCAGGTCTAGCCGCGGCTGGAGACCCGCGATTGGTAAGTGTCGAGCTCTTTGATCAGGGCCTGGCCATTTGGCACGCCCGCGCGATTGCAGAACTCGGCCCAGACCGTGCCGAAGGGCATGTCCTTGAACTCTTCGGTGAGGGTCAGGCGCGTGGTGAAGTCGAGCGCGTCCTCGGCCTTGCGCAGATGGTCCAGCGGCATCAAAAGCGCGCGCAGCAGCGCTTTTTGCATGTTGCGCGTTCCGATCACCCAAGCGGCGGTGCGGCTGATCGTGGCATCGAAGAAATCAAGCCCGATCCGGGTGCGGGCCAGCAGGTCGGCGCTGACCAGCTCTTGCGCCATTTGCAAAATATCGTCGCTGAGCAGGATGACGTGGTCGCTGTCCCAGCGCATCGGGCGCGAGACATGCAGCAGGATGTCATCAAGCGACAGCGCAACCGCGCTGAGCTTGTCGGCGATGTTTTCGGTCGGATGGAAATGCCCCATATCGAGGCAGAGCAGCGTTTTGTTGCGGATCGCGTAGCCCATGTAGAATTCATGGCTGCCGACGGTGCAGGCCTCGACCCCGATCCCGAAGAGCTTGCTTTCCACGGCATCTAGCATCTGCGCCTTATCCTGGGCCGGGGCCAGCATCGCATCAAGCGAGGCCTCCAGCCGGGCGCGCGCCGCCATCCGGTCCACGGGCGTGTCCTTATAGCCATCGGGCACCCAGATATTGTTAATGCAAGGATTGCCCTGCGCCGCGCCCATTTGCGCGGCGATGTCACGGCTGCGGCGTCCATGCTCGATCCAGAAATCGCGGATGCCCTGGTCGGGATGGCTGAGCGTCAGATTGTCATCTGCCTTGGCATGGGCAAAGAAGGTCGGGTTGAAATCCAGCCCGATGCCCTGATCCCTGGCCCAATCCACCCATGGCGTGAAATGTTCGAATGCAATCTCGTCGCGGTCCGGTGTGGCGTCCGTGTCAAGATACATCGCATGCAGGTTGAGGCGGTGCTTGCCGGGGATCATCGCATAGGCGAAGTCCAGATCCGCGCGCAATTCGTCGGGCGTGCGGGCGCGTCCGGGGTGGTTGCCGGTGGCCTGAATGCCGCCGCCGGAGCTGCCGGATTTCCGCTCGAACCCGACCACATCATCGCCTTGCCAGCAATGCATGGAAATCGGGATCGTGGCGAGGCGCTTGAGCGCCTGTTCGGTGTCGATGCCCCAGTCTGCGAAGGCGGCTTTTGCGGTCTCGTAGCTCATGGGTCAGGTCCTAGCGGGTGAAGGCTTGCACGTTGCCGGCGTCAACATTGATGATATTGCCCGTTGACTTGGCAGAGAGGTCAGCCGCGAAGAAATAGCAGGCCTCCGCGATATCTTCGGGCAGGACGGAGCGTTTGAGCATGGACCGCTGGCGGTACATCTCCTCCAGCCCGTCCTTGTCGGTCCCGTAGGTGCCTGCACGCTGTTCCAGCCATTCGCCTTCCCAAATCTTCGAGCCGCGCAGCACCGCGTCCGGATTGACGACATTGACGCGAATGCCCGCCTCTGCCCCTTCAAGGGCGAGGCAGCGGGCGAGGTGGATTTCAGACGCTTTGGCCGTGCAATAGGCTGCGGCGTTGGGGGAGGCGGCGAGCCCGTTTTTGGACGCCACAAACACCACTGCGCCACCCATATCCTGCACGCGCATCAGCTTGAAGGCTTCGCGGCTGACCAAAAAATAGCCGGTGGACAGGATGTCCATATTTTTGTTCCACAGGGCCAGCGAGGTCTCTTCTATCGGGGCGGAGGAGGCGATGCCTGCGTTGGACACCAGAATGTCGACGCCGCCAAATTCCACCGAAGCCTGCGCGAAAGCGGCGGCGACCGCGTCTTCGCTGGTGACATTCATGGTCACGCTGCGCACGACATCCTTGCTGAACCGATCCGACAGGCCGTTCTGGGTGGCAGTGAGCGTCTCTTCATCGATATCGGCCAGAACCACACAGGCCCCTTCGCTGAGATAGCGTTCAGCCGTTGCAGCCCCAATGCCGCCCGCGCCGCCGGTGATCAGCGCGACGCGCCCGGCCAGCGATTTGGGCTTGGGCATGCGCTGCAGCTTGGCTTCCTCCAGAAGCCAGTATTCGATGTCGAACGCCTCCTGTTCGGGCAGGCCCTGATAGGTGCTGACGGCGGATGCCCCGCGCATGACGTTGATCGCATTGACGTAGAATTCGCCCGAGAAGCGCGCCGTGGCCTTGTCCTTGGCAAAGGTGATCATGCCGACGCCGGGGATCAGATAGACCACTGCATTGGGGTCACGCAGGGCCGGACTGTCATCATGTTTGCAGCGCTCGTAATAGGCCGCGTAATCGTCGCGGTAAGCGGCGATCTGATCGGGCAGGCCCGCCACAACATCGTCGATATTGCCGGTCTTGGGATCAAACGGCACGACCAGCGGCCGGATCTTCGTGCGCAGGAAATGGTCGGGGCAGGAGGTGCCGAGCGCCGCCAGAGGCTCCATCCCGCGGGCGTTGACGAATTCCAGCACGGTGTCGCTGTCGTTGAAATGTCCGACCATATGCTGGTTGCCAGAGACGAAACCGCGGATCGCGGGCATCAGCCGGGCGGCAATGGCGCGCCGCTCTGCGGCTGGCAGGCTGTCATGGACCGGCCCGCCAAAAGGTGCGACGCCGTCACTCCGCTCTGCCAGCCATTTGGTGGCTACGTTGATCACATCAATGGTCTGATCATAGCAGTCTTTCGCCGTATCCGCCCAGGTGAACAGCCCGTGGCTTTCCAGGACGACGCCATCGGCCTGCGGGTTTTTGCGGCAGAAATCCTCCAGCCAGAGGCCCAGCTCATATCCCGGCTTTTTCCAGGGCAGCCAGCCAATGCGGTCACCGAAAATCTGTTGCGTCAGCTCTTTGGAATTGGTGGAGGCGGCGATTGCGATGATTGCGTCAGCGTGGACGTGATCGACATGCTTGCGCGGCACATAGGCATGCAGCGGCGTGTCGATTGAGGCTGCGCGCGGGTTCAGCTTGAACGTGCAATGGGGCAGGTAGCCCACCATCTCGTCTTCAAACTCGACGCCGCGATAGAGCGATTTCAGCGCTTCCAGCTTCTCCATATAAAGCGTGGCAAAGCCGTCCATCTTGATGGAGCCGATATCGCCGCCAGACCCTTTGACCCACAGCACTTCGACCTCCTGGCCGGTCAGCGGATCGGTTTCCATCACCTTGGCTGAGGTGTTGCCGCCGCCATAATTGGTCACGCGCTTGTCCGAGCCGAGGATGTTCGAGCGATACAGAAGCAGTTCCGATTCGCTCAGCCCCTGTGCGGCCGCGTCGTCCCAGCGACTGTCTAGAAGCTGCGTTTCCAATGATTTCAACATGTTTCCTCCCGGTGGGCGCGCGGCGCTCTCGTCCTAATCTGCGCTTAGGCTGCGGCCATGGAGGC
Organism: uncultured Rhodobacterales bacterium; assembly: GCA_964387155.1. Taxonomy (GTDB): domain Bacteria; phylum Pseudomonadota; class Alphaproteobacteria; order Rhodobacterales; family Rhodobacteraceae; genus Litoreibacter. The sequence continues at coordinate 3,518 of CAYLVP010000049.1, forward strand.
AGGTTGTCAATCAGTTTCGATCAAGATCGCTCATGCTGCAGTGCAGAATGAGCGTTTATGATTGTTTATGATTGACAGGGCGCACGAATCCCCACAGCGTAAGGGGCGAGGGAGGACACGATGCACGAGAAAGAGCGTCACACGATCATATTGTCGGCGGTGGAAGAACGCCCCGTCGCAACCGTGACCGAGCTTTGCACGTTAACGGGTGCCTCGGAAGCCACGATCCGTCGTGACATTGCAACGCTGGACCTCGCCAAGCAAATCCGCCGGGTACGCGGCGGGGCAGAGGCGCTGAGCCCGCCACAATTTGTGGGCCTGGCAGGCAGGCCTTTTTCGGTCAACGAGACCATGCGGATTGCCGAGAAGCAGGCGATTGCCTCGGCGGCGGTGGATCTCTGCGAGGACGGCGACGCGATCATCATCAATGGCGGGACGACCACGTTTCAGATGGTGCATCCGCTGGCCGGGCGTCGCATGCAGGTCTTTACCAACTCTTTCCCCATTGCCGAGCATTTGCTGAAGCATTCCAAAAACACGGTGACGCTGTCTGGCGGCACGATTTACCGCGAGCAGAACATCATCCTGTCGCCATTCGAAAATGATGTGACCCGCAATTTTTGCGCGCGGCGCATGTTTATGAGCGCGCAAGGTTTGGGCCCGCTTGGCCTGATGGAGGCGGATCCGCTGCTGATCCAGGCTGAGCAGAAACTGATCGGGCAGGCCGATGACCTCGTTGTGCTGGCCGACAGTACGAAATTTGATCAGCGCTCCAGCCTTGTGCTGTGCCCGCTGAACCGGATCACCACCGTGATCACCGATGACAATATCTCAGATAAAGCGGCGGCCATGCTTGAGGCCGCTGAAGTGAAACTGATCGTGACCCAAACGGGTGGCGCGCAGAAGAACGTGGCCTCGTGAAGGCCTCATACCGCGAACGTATTTAGGGAGGATACCAATGAAACGTCGCACTTTTACCAAACTGACCGCAGGGTTGACCATTGCCGCCAGCCTGTTTGGCACCACGGCCATGGCACAAGACGACATGCGCATTGCGCTGGTCGTCAAGGCACTGGGGATCGGCTTCTTTGAAGCTGCCGCCGAAGGCGCGGAAGAAGCCGCCAAAGAGCTTGGCGGTGTCGAGATCATTTATACCGGCCCAACCGACACCACGGCGGAAGGCCAGATCGAAGTGATCAACTCGCTGATCGCGCAAGGCGTGGACGCGATTGCGGTGTCCGCAAATGACACTGACGCGCTGGTGCCGACGCTGAAAAAGGCGATGCAGCGTGGCATCACGGTGATCAGCTGGGATTCCGGCGTGGCGCCAGACGGCCGGATGGTGCATCTCAACCCGTCCTCCAACGCGCTGATTGGCAACATGATCATCAAGCTGGCGGCAGATCACCTGCCCGATGGCGGTGACGTTGCGGTTCTGTCGGCAACGACGACCTCGACCAACCAGAACATCTGGATCGAAGAGATGACCAAGGTGATGGGCAACTATCCCGGCATCAATGTCGTCTCGACCGTTTATGGTGACGATCTGGCTGACAAGTCCTATCGGGAGGCCACGGGCCTGATGCAGTCTTTCCCCGACCTTGACGCGATCATCGCGCCGACCTCGGTGGGCATTGTGGCCGCCGCTCAGGCAGTTGTGGATGCCGGCAAAGTCGGTGAGGTGAATGTCACCGGCCTAGGTCTGCCGTCCGAAATGGCCGGGGCCATTGAAAGCGGCGCGTCGCAGTCTTTCGCGATCTGGAACCCGATTGATCTGGGCTACTCGGCCACGATGATTGCCCATGCACTGGCCTCTGGGACGGCGACGGCTGAGCCGGGCGCTGAGATCTCCATCGGGCGGGTCGGATCGATCACGCTGGACGACAAGAACGAGGCGGCCATGGCCGATCCGTTCATCTATGACGCGTCCAATATCGACCAGTTCAAGTCGATCTTCTAAACGCAAGATCACGACCGGCGCGGCCTTCGTCGTCGCGCCGGTTCCCCCAAATCATTTCAGAGCCCGAGAGCAGCCATGTTGCAGACATCGGATCATATCGCCCCGCCTGACGGTGTGAGCGGCGGGGAAGCTGTGCTGGCGCTTGACGGCATCACCAAGACCTTCCCCGGCGTCAAGGCGCTGTCAGAGGTCTCGCTGCGGCTGATCCCGGGCAAGGTTACCGCGCTGATCGGCGAGAATGGCGCGGGCAAATCCACGGTCGTCAAAATCCTCACGGGCATCTATCAGCCTGACGGGGGCACGGTGCTGGTGCACGGAAAACCCGTCCAGTTTCGCGTGCCGCAAGCCGCCGCCGATCATGGGGTGACGGCCATCCATCAGGAAACCGTGCTGTTTGACGAGCTGTCTGTCGCAGAGAATATCTTTCTGGGCCATGCCCCGCGCGGGGCCTTCGGGCTGATTGACCGCAAGGCCATGTCGCATAGGGCGCGCGAGATATTGGAAGGCATCGGCGCGCAGATTGACCCCGACCACAAGCTCAAGGACCTTGGCATCGCCAATAAGCACCTCGTTGCCATTGCGCGCGCCCTGTCGATTGACGCGCAGGTTGTGATTATGGACGAACCGACGGCGGCGCTGTCCCACAAGGAAATCGAAGAGCTTTACGAGCTTGTCGAAAGCCTCAAGGCGCAGGGCAAGGCCATCTTGTTTATCAGCCATAAGTTCGACGAGATTTTTCGGATTGCCGACAATTACACCGTGTTTCGGGACGGCCAGCTGATCGGCGACGGCGCGATTGCGGATGTGGACGAGGCGGCGCTTGTGAAGATGATGGTGGGCCGCGATGTCAGCCAGATCTTTCCCAAGCGCGAGGCCGCCCCCGGTGCGGATGTGCTGGAGGTTGCAGGCTATGCACACCCGACCGAATTTGAAGATATCGGCTTCACGCTGCGCAAGGGCGAGATCCTTGGCTTTTACGGGCTGGTTGGCGCGGGCCGGTCGGAATTCATGCAAGCGCTGTTTGGCATGACGCGCCCCTCTGCGGGGACGGTCAAGATTGACGGCGCGCAGGTGCAGATCAAATCGGCCGCCGACGCGGTCAATAACGGCATTGTCTATGTGCCCGAGGATCGCGGCAAACAGGGCGCCATCCTTGATCTGCCCATTTTTCAAAATGTCACGCTGCCCTCGCTGGGCCGGATTTCGGGCAAGGGGTTCTTGAAGCTTGCCGAAGAGTTCAAGCTGGCGCGCGAGTATTGCGAACGACTGGATCTGCGCGCGGCCTCGCTGGATACGCATGTGGGCAACCTGTCGGGCGGCAACCAGCAAAAGGTGGTCATCGCCAAATGGCTCGCCACCCAGCCCAAGGTTATCATTCTCGACGAGCCCACAAAGGGCGTCGATATTGGCTCCAAGGCTGCGGTGCATGAATTCATGGCAGAATTGGCGGCGCAGGGCTTGGCGGTGATCATGGTCAGCTCGGAAATTCCTGAAGTGCTGGGCATGTCCGACCGCGTCATCGTCATGCGCGAGGGCCGGATCGTGGCCGAGCTGGCGGGCGGGGACCTGCAACCTGAAACCCTTGTCCGCCACGCGGCTGGCATTTGAAGGAGAGGCCATGCTGAGACGTATCATTACCTCACGCGAAGCCCTGCTGACGGCGGCGATCTTGCTGCTGCTGGGCCTGATCGCCTCGCGCTTTCCGGGATTTGTCACCCCTGCCAATCTGGCCAATGTGTTCAACGACACCTCGCCGCTGATCCTTCTGGCCATTGGCCAGATGATCGTCATCCTGACCAAATGTATCGATCTGAGCGTGGCGGCGAACCTGGCGCTGACGGGGATGGTGGTCTCTATGATCAATGTCGCAGCCCCCGGTTTGCCGATTGTGTTCATCGTCGCAATCGCGATCGGGCTGGGCACGGTGCTTGGCATGATCAATGGGCTACTGGTGTGGAAACTGGCAATCCCGTCCATCGTGGTCACGCTTGGCACGATGACAATTTTCCGCGGCATCATCTTCGTCATCTCCGATGGCAAATGGGTCAATAGCCACGAGATGAGCCCGGCCTTCAAAGCGTTCCCACGGGCGGAGCTTCTGGGCCTGCCTGTGCTGGGGTGGATCGCGATCCTGGCGGTGGTCCTTTTCACAATCGTGATGACCCGGACGACGCTGGGGCGGGCGGTCTATGCGGCGGGCGGCAACCCCCATGCAGCCACCTATGCGGGGATCAACGTGGGCAAGACGCAGTTCTGGGCCTTCACAATCTCGGGCGCTTTGGCGGGGCTGACGGGCTATCTATGGGTGTCGCGCTTTGCGGTGTCCTATGTCGATATCGCCGGCGGGTTTGAGCTGGACGTCGTCGCGGCCTGCGTCATTGGCGGCATATCGATCATGGGCGGCATCGGCACGGTGGCGGGCGCGCTTCTGGGTGCGCTGTTTCTGGGCATCATCAAAAACGCGCTGCCGGTCGTTGATATCTCGCCCTTCTGGCAGCTGGCCATCTCAGGCGGCGCGATCATCATCGCCGTGGCCCTGAATGCGCAGGCCAATCGCGAGAAAGGCCGCATCATCCTCAAACGCGCGGAGCAAGCCACATGAGCACGACCGACCGTTTCATCCCCGACCGCCTGCAAGCGCCGTTCGAGCAGCGCCTGAAAAGCTGGGAGACATTGCTGCTGCTGGTCGCCATCGGAATTTTCGTGGCCAACAGCTTTGCCTCGCCTTACTTTTTGAACGCGTGGAACCTCAGCGACGCCACGTTCAACTTTACTGAAAAGGCAATGATCGCCTTCGCCATGGCGCTGCTGATCATCTCGGGGGAGATTGACCTTTCCGTCGCCTCGATCATCGCGCTTGCCTCTACTGCGATGGGGGCGGCGGTGCAGATGGGGGTCGGCACGCCGGGGCTTGTGCTGATCGGTCTGGGCGTCGGCCTGATCTGCGGCGCGTTCAACGGCGTGCTGGTCACGCGGATGGGCCTGCCCTCCATCGTCGTCACCATCGGCACCATGAGCCTGTTTCGCGGCATCAGCTATATCGTGCTGGGCGATCAGTCCTATCAGGGATACCCTGCAAGCTTTTCGTGGTTCGGTCAGGGCTATGTCTGGTGGGTGATCTCGTTCGAGCTTGTGCTCTTTGCGATCATCGCCGTGATCTACGCCGTCCTGCTGCACAAGACGAATTTCGGGCGGGCGGTCTATGCGATTGGTAACAACGCGACGGGCGCGATGTTTTCAGGCATCCGCGTGCAGCGGGTGAAGTTCATCCTGTTTCTGCTCACCGGCCTGATGTCAGGCGTGGCCGCGATCTGTCTGACCGCGCGGCTGGGCTCTACCCGGCCTTCCATCGCGACGGGGTGGGAGCTTGAGATTGTCACTATGGTTGTGCTTGGCGGCATCAGCATTCTGGGCGGCTCCGGCACAATTGTGGGCGTCGTACTCGCAGCGTTCGTGATGGGGCTGGTCACCTTTGGTCTGGGGCTTTTGAACGTTCCGGGCATCGTGATGTCCATCGTCATCGGGGCGCTGCTGATCGGCGTCATCGCCTTGCCACGGCTCTGGTCCATGTGGCGGGCAAGTTGATGGAGAAATTTGCCTTCAAGATGAAGCTCACGCCCGGATATCGCGCTGAGTATATCAAACGCCATGACGAGATCTGGCCCGAGCTGTCGGCCTTGCTGAAAGAGGCCGGGGTCAGCGACTATTCCATCCACCTCGATCCCGAGACCCATATCCTTTTTGGCGTTTTGTGGCGCGAAGAGGGGCACGGCATGGATGATCTGCCAAGCCATCCCATCATGCAGAAATGGTGGGCGCATATGGCCGACATTATGGAAACCCATCCGAATAACGAACCTGTCGCCACGCCGCTCGAACTTGTTTTTCACATGCCATGACGGCCCATGTCGCGGTCATAGATATCGGCAAAACCAATGCGAAGCTGGTATTGGTCGACCGCGCGAGCCTTGCCGAGATCGCCGTGATCACGCGGCCCAATGCCGTGCTTCCCGGCCCGCCCTGGCCGCATTTCGATGTGGAGGGGCATTGGAGCTTTCTGATGGAGGGCCTGCGGGCGTTTCACGCAGAGCACAGGATTGATGCCATTTCGATCACCACCCATGGTGCCTGCGCGGCCCTGCTGGCGAAGGATGGGACTCTCGCAGCCCCGATCCTGGATTATGAATGCAGCGGGCCAGATGATGTGGCGGCGGCGTATGACGCGATCCGCCCTCCCTTTGCCGAGACGGGATCCCCCAAACTTGCCGGTGGCCTCAATATCGGCGCGCAGCTTTACTGGCAATTTCAGATGGATCCGGGGTTGCGCGACAGGACAGATCAGATCGTCACCTACCCGCAATACTGGGGCGCGCGGTTGACCGGGGTGACGGCCACAGATGTGACCTCGCTGGGCTGTCACACGGATCTGTGGAACCCGGTGGCGGGGTCCGTGTCCTCCCTCGTGCAGACCCTGGGCCTTGCCGACATGCTGGCCCCGGCGCGCAAGACCTCTGACTGTCTTGGCCCCATCTTGCCCGATATCGCTGAAAAGACGGGCCTGCCTGCCAGGACCCCGGTGTATTGCGGCATCCACGATTCCAACGCGTCGCTCTTGCCCTATGTGCTGGCGGAGGAGCCACCATTCTGCGTCGTCTCCACCGGGACCTGGGTGATCGCAATGGCGATAGGCGGCAGAGCCGTGGCGCTTGACCCTGATCTCGACACGCTGATCAATGTGACGGCGCAGGGCCATCCTGCCCCGTCCGCGCGGTTCATGGGCGGGCGTGAACATGATCTGGCAACGGGCGGCACCTACCCGGAGCCCAGCGCGGATGATCTGCACCACATCCTGTCCGGGCGCATCATGCTGATGCCTGCCGTCGCGCCTGAGACCGGGCCATTTCAGGGCCAGACCGCCCGCTGGATCGGGCAGGCCCCGCAGGAGCGCACAGGCGCGCGGGGTGCGGCCGTGGCGCTTTACCTTGCGCTTGTGACGGCGCAATGCCTGACAAATATCGGACAGAGCGGCAAAATCATCGTCGAAGGGCCCTTTGCCAGCAATAAGATCTATCTTGAGATGCTCAGCGTCGCGACCGGGGCGCAGGTCCATCGGGCGCTGGGCTCTACCGGCACCAGCGCAGGCGCGGCTTTGCTGGTTGATGGGCCCGATGCGCCGGCCCCGGTGGAAAGCCGCCCGGTCGCGCTGCCCCAGGCCAAGATCGACGCGCTTCAATCCTACGCGGCCCGGTGGAGGCAGCACCTGGCCTGACGCGCGCGGGCGCGGATTGCGCTTGGCCACGCAATGGGCGGCAGCGGAACTTGCGACAGCTCTGGCGGTTAAGACCAAAACCGGTCATCGTGACACGGCAGGCCGGGACGCGTTCCGCCATAACAAAGTGAGAATGTTCATGCAGGAATGGTGGCGTAGCGCCGTAATCTATCAGATTTATCCGCGGTCCTATCAGGACAGCACCGGTGATGGCGTGGGCGATCTTGACGGGATCACCCGCCGGCTGGACCATGTGGCCGCGCTTGGCGTCGATTGCATCTGGCTGTCGCCGATCTTTGCCTCGCCGCAGGCTGATATGGGCTATGACGTCTCGGACTATCTGGCTGTCGACCCGCTTTTTGGGGATATGGCGGCGTTTGATCGCTTGATCCAGACCGCCCATGACAAGGGGCTGAAGGTCATCGTGGATCAGGTGCTGTCGCACACGTCTGATCAGCACGACTGGTTCAAGCAATCCCGGCAAAGCCGCGACAATGACAAATCCGATTGGTATGTCTGGGCCGATCCGCTGCCTGACGGATCGCCGCCCACCAATTGGCACAGCCATTTCGGCGGCCCGGCATGGGAGTTTGATCCCGGCCGGGGGCAATATTACCTGCACAACTTTCTGGCCTCTCAGCCCGATCTCAATTTCCACAATCCCGATGTGGTCGACGCTATCCTGAAGACCTGCAAATTCTGGCTCGACAGGGGGCTCGACGGGTTCCGGCTGGATACGGTGAACTACTATTTTCACGACCAGAAATTGCGCTCCAACCCGCCCGCGCAGACGCGGCCACAGGTCATGGCGACCGACCTCTACGGGATGCAGGACAATATCTACAACAAGACACGGCCCGAGAATTTGGGCTTTCTGGAACGGCTGCGGGCGCTGACCGACCAGTATGACGACATCATGATGGTGGGCGAGGTGGGCGAGATGGGCCATAAATCCATCGAGATCATGGGCAAATACACCGAAGGCACGTCGCGCCTGCACATGGCTTACAGCTTCGCCATGCTGGGCCCTGATTTTTCCGCCGAGCATTTTCAGAACTGCATTGAAGGGTTCCAGCGCGGCGCGCCGGACGGGCATCCGTATTGGTCCTTCTCCAACCATGACGTGCCACGGCAGGTCAGCCGGTGGGCGGAATATGCCGTCTCTGAGGACGCCATGGCGCGGATGACCTGCGCGATGCTGATGGCCTTTGAAGGCACCATTGGCATCTATCAGGGCGAAGAGCTTGGCCAGACCGAGACCGAGATGCTGTTCGAAGAGCTCACCGACCCACCGGCTATTCGCTTCTGGCCCACCGTAAAGGGCCGCGACGGGTGCCGCACCCCCATGGTCTGGGAGGCCGAGGCGCCCAATGCGGGCTTTACCACGGGCAAGCCCTGGCTGCCCGTCAAGCCGCCGCAAGCCGCCAAAGCGGT
>CAYLVP010000049.1:12280-16520 GCA_964387155.1 uncultured Rhodobacterales bacterium
TAGAGGTGACGGCGGTCTAACTGAAGGTCCGGGTTGTCGACAAAACGGAGATAGGACTTCGCAGGTTAGACTATTGGTTTGTTGGCAGTTTGACTGTCGGTACTCCTTGCGCCGAAGACCTTTGCGCGCCCGGACCAAATCACGGCGCTTCGGGAACGAATGGCGGCTCAGGGCGCGTTTTTGGCAGACGACGCGCAGCAAGCCGTCCTTCAATAGGTCAATTTGATCCCGCAACGAAAGGATCAAACAATGCGACCATTACCTTACACGCTCACAACTTTCATACTTGCCGGTACGGGTGCGCTTGCTGCGGCTCCTTTGACGACCGAACAGCTCAGCACGCTGATCACCGGCAACACCCTTTATGTTGAGGTTCCTGCAGGCGCGCCCGGAGCCCCGGATGGTGGGACAGCACCCATTTACTATGCCAAAGACGGATCTGCGTTTGCGCTGCTTCCTTCAGGGTTGAAACTTGTGGGAAAATGGACGCTTGAGGGCGACCGATACTGCATTGACTGGGACAACGGCCCGAAGAACAGCTGCACCCGACTGATCCGGACCACAGAGGGCTTTGTCGTCATGGACGCCAACCTTAGTGAGCCGCGCGGTGTCATCACACGTTTCGCGACCGGAAACCCTGAAAACCTGTAAGGAGAGGCGCGATGAAACTCATCACAGTCGAAGTGGAATTCGCAGCGACAGAGCTCGACGCCGCTCTGGAGCTGATCTCTAAACAGGCGGAGACCGTTCGGGCGATGCCTGGCTGCACGCATTATGCGCTTTATAGCAAGCGAAGCGTAGATGGTGCCGCGATCATCCAACATTGGGAGAATATGGAGGCGTTCGATGCCTACAGGGCCAGTGATGTTTTCGCCATCTTGGGCGCTGGACTTCGCCCTTTGATGGCGAAGCCGCCCGTGACCACGATTGCCGAGGTCGATATTGTTTGAACAATGACTCGCATTGACCCACGAGCCTATTGCTTCTTTCAAGACCTCGCGCCGCGTCCACCTTTGGACGCGGCATTTGAGCGGGACTACCTTCTTTATGCCGCAAAAGGAGCCTTGCGGGTCTCTGTCGGTCGTGACCATTGGGTACTGCCACCGTCCTTTGCGGCCTGGGTGCCTGCAAACACTCCAATAGTTGTAAAGATAGACACTCCAGTGACCACGTGCTCTGTCTTGACGACACCGGGATTTTGCGAAGGCTTGCCAGGCCGGCCGAGCGTTTTTCAGATGTCGCCCCTCGCACGACAGATGATCAACTATTGCAAAAACTGGGGCAATGATGCCGATCATCCGCCACAAGCGGAGCCGTTCTTTCTGGCATTTCTAAATGTCTGCGCAGTGCTCGCAACGGCCTCCGTGAATGTGAAACGACCAACTGCGACCGACCCCGCTGTGCAGCGCGCGATTGACATCACCGAAGCTGGACTTGCGACCGCTATCGCTGCGGGCGAGGTTGCCCGACAAGCCAGCATGTCAGAGCGCAGCTTGCAGAGGCGTTTTCGCGATGATGTGGGAATGAGTTGGTCCGAGGCGCTCACGCAACTGCGCATGATCAAGGCCGGCGAACTTTTGGCAATGGGTGATCGATCAGTGATAGAAATTTCGGGCGAGGTCGGTTTCAATTCACTCAGCGCCTTCAACCGTGCATTCCGCAAATTTGCCGAGTCTACGCCAACGGAATTCCGCAGGACGCTTCAAAGATAAGCCTTACCAGGCGGGCGTTGGACGCACTGGGATCAATCGTAGCTCGCCCCCGCCAACCTGACATTCGCTTTACCTAAAAAAACGCCTGCAGCCCGGTGATCGCGCGGCCCAGAATGAGGGCGTGCACGTCGTGGGTACCCTCGTAGGTGTTCACCGTCTCCAGGTTCATCATGTGGCGGATGACCTGGAACTCCTCGGAGATCCCGTTGCCGCCATGCATATCGCGGGCGTGGCGGGCAATCTCCAAAGCCTTGCCGCAGTTGTTGCGCTTCATGAGCGAGATCATCTCGGGCGCGGCGTTGCCTTCATCCATCAGCCGACCCAACCGCAGCGAGCCTTGCAGGCCCAGCGTGATCTCTGTCGCCATATCGGCCAGCTTCTTCTGGAACAGCTGCGTTTGCGCCAATGGCTTGCCAAATTGTTTGCGGTCGAGCCCGTATTGCCGCGCCGCATGCCAGCAGAACTCTGCTGCGCCCATCACGCCCCAGCTGATGCCATAGCGTGCCCGGTTCAGACAGCCGAACGGGCCTTTTAGCCCTTCGACGCCCGGCAACAGCGCGTCCGCGCCCACTTCGACACCGTCCATGACAATCTCGCCGGTGGTGGAGGCCCGCAAAGACAGCTTGCCGCCGATCTTGGGTGCGGACAGGCCCGCCATGCCCTTGTCCAGCACGAAGCCGCGGATCTTGCCGCCATGCGCCTCAGACTTGGCCCAGACCACGAAGACATCCGCGAAAGGCGCGTTCGAAATCCACATCTTTGATCCGCTGATCACGTAGCCGTCGCCCTTGGCCTTCGCCACGGTCTTCATGCCTGCCGGATCCGAGCCCGCATCAGGTTCGGTCAGACCAAAACAGCCAATCAGATCGCCCGAGGCCAGCCCCGGCAAGTATTTCTCCCGCTGCGCCTCGCTGCCATAGGCGTAGATCGGGTACATCACCAGCGAGCTTTGCACCGACATCATCGAGCGGTAGCCCGAATCCACCCGCTCGATCTCCCGCGCGACCAGCCCGTAGGTCACGTAGGATGCGCCCAGGCCCCCGTAGGTTTCTGGCACCGTCAGGCCCAAAAGGCCCGCTTCGCCCATTTTCTTAAAGATTGACGGGTCGCTGACCTCGTCGCGATAGGCGTCGATCACGCCTGGGGCAAGCTCGGCCTGCGCAAAACTGCGGGCCGAATCGCACAGCATCCGTTCATCTTCGGTCAGCTGATCTTCAAGGCGAAACGCGTCCTCCCAGTCAAACCTGGCCATGTCGGGTGCGTCCTTGGCTTTGATTTCGGTGTTCACATTCATGGTGGGCCTCCGCTGCGGCATTTGCCTTTGTCTACGCCTCCGGACGCTGCGGCGCAATCGGTCGACTTGACGCGCGCGCGCGCAGGTGCAGCTATGGGGGATCGGAGGATGCCATGACCCAATTGCCTACCACCATCGACGAGACCATCACTTTGCTAGAAGGGCAGAACTATGTGTGCGGGCGCGCCTTGGCAACGGTGGTGTTTTTGTCGCTCAAGCTGGGCCGGCCGCTGTTTCTGGAAGGTGAGGCAGGCACCGGCAAGACCGAAATCGCGAAAGCCATTGCCGCCGCGCTGGGCCGTCGCCTGATCCGTTTGCAATGCTACGAGGGGCTCGACGCCGCCTCCGCCGTCTATGAATGGAACTTCCCCGCGCAGATGGTCGCGATCCGGGCGGCTGAGGCCGCAGGCGGGGCCGACAAAGATGCGCTGCAGGCGGAGCTGTTCTCCGACGACTACCTGACCGCGCGTCCCTTGCTGGAAGCCATGCAGCCGCAAGAGGGCGGCGCCCCCGTCCTGCTTATCGACGAGCTGGATCGCACCGATGAGCCCTTCGAGGCCTTCCTGCTCGAAGCGCTTTCTGATTTTCAGGTCACCATCCCCGAGCTTGGCACCGTCAAGGCCGCCGAAACACCCATTGTCATCGTGACCTCCAACCGCACGCGGGAGGTGCATGACGCGCTCAAGCGCCGGTGTCTCTATCATTGGGTCGACTATCCGGACTTCCCCCGCGAGATGGACATCCTCGCCGCCCGCGCGCCCGAGGCGCAAGAGGCGCTGAGCCGCGAGATCGTGGCCTTCGTCCAAAAGCTGCGCAGCGAAGATCTGTTCAAAAAGCCCGGTGTGGCCGAAACCATCGACTGGGCCAAATGCCTGCTTGCGCTGGATGCCATCACCATGAGCCCCGAAGTCATCGCCGACACGCTGGGTGCGATCCTGAAATATCAGGACGATATCCAGAAAATCCAGGGCTCCGAGGCCAAACGCATCCTCGACGAGGTCCGCGCAGAGCTGGCACCCGCATGACGGGCGGAGCCCCGGCCTGGGGGCCGCTACCACCCTCATCATTGTTCCAAAAATATCCTGGGGGGTCAGGCCCGTCCTGCGCGCCCTCCGGTGGAGGGGGCGAGGGTCTGACGGGCGGAGCCCCGGCCTGGGGGCCATCGCCGCTACCACCCTTATCATTGTTCCAAAAATATCCTGGGGGGTCAGGCCCGTCCTGCGCGCCCTCCGGT
>CAYLVP010000049.1:16620-22253 GCA_964387155.1 uncultured Rhodobacterales bacterium
CCTGGGGGCCATCGCCGCTACCACCCTTATCATTGTTCCAAAAATATCCTGGGGGTCTGGGGGCGAGCCCCCAGCCTTGCCTCCAAGAGACCCATGGCCAAATTTAACGCGCTTGATATCCCCGAAGACGGCAAACTCGCCGCCAATATAACCTGGTTTGCCCGGGCCTTGCGCGCGGCGGGGCTGCCGGTGGGGCCGGGTCGCGTGATCGATGCGATCCGGGCGGTCGAGGCAGTCGGATTTTCCGAAAAGCGCGATTTCTACCACGTGCTTCAAGCCTGTTTTGTCTCGCGGGCCGAGCACCGTACCGTGTTCGCGCAGATCTTCCGGCTCTATTGGCGCGACCCGCGCTATCTGGAACATATGATTGCGGCGCTGACGCCGGCCATTCGCGGTGTGCAGGAGGAGAAAAAGGCCAAACCTGCAGAAAAGCGCGCCGCCGAGGCGCTGCTTGACGGGGTGAACCGCGAGATCGACGCGCCCGAGCAGGATCAGGACGGCAGCGAGATCGAGATCGACGCCTCGCGCACCATGTCGTCTGAAGAGCGGCTGCGCAGCCTCGATTTCGAGCAGATGAGCATGGCCGAGATGGCGCAGGCCCGGCGCATGCTCGCCAAGCTGACGCTGCCGGTCCGCCCGCTTGCCTCGCGCCGCATGATGGCCCAGCCCAACGCAAGAGTCGTGGATTTTCGCGCCACGCTGCGCGCGTCGATGCGGCAGGGGGGCGACATCCAAAGGCTTGCCACGAAGGCCAAGCGGCAGCGCTGGCCCAACCTTGTGGTGCTTTGCGACATCTCCGGCTCGATGAGCCATTATTCCCGCGCGATGCTGCATTTCCTGCATGCGGTCTCAAGCCAGAAGGGCGCGGGCTGGGCGCGGGTGCATGCCTTTACCTTTGGCACGCGGCTCACCAATATCACGCGCCATCTTGCGACCCGCGATGTTGACGCGGCCCTTGCTGCTGCAGGGGCCGAGGCGCAGGATTGGGAAGGCGGCACCCGGATCGGGGCCTGCCTGCACAGCTTTAACCGCGATTGGTCGCGCCGGGTGCTGGGGCAGGGCGCAGTGGTGCTTTTGATCACTGACGGGCTTGACCGCGATGACCCTGAAGCGCTTGCCCGCGAGATGGAGCGGCTGCAGCTCTCCGCCCGGCAGGTGATCTGGATGAACCCGCTCCTCAGATGGGAAGGGTTTGCCCCCAAGGCCCGTGGCATCGCCGCCATGCTGCCCCATGTCGACAGCTTCCGCGCGGGGCATAACGTGGCCTCCCTCGAAGGGCTTGCCGCCGCGATCAGCAGGCCCGATGATGCGGGCGAGAAACAACGGCTGATGCGGATGATCGCCTGAGCGGGCGGCGGATTGGAGGCGCGTGGCAACCGATATCGAAAACATCCCCGCAATCGCGCTGGGCTGGCACTGCGACGGGACGGGGGCCGCGCTCGCCACGGTGATCGAGACATGGGGCTCCGCCCCCCGCCCCGTTGGCAGCCAGCTTGCTATCAGCGGGCAGGGCGATCTGATGGGGTCGGTCTCGGGCGGCTGCGTTGAAGGCGCGGTGGTGGTCGAGGCCATGGACGCGCTGGAAGACGGCCAGCCGCGCCTGTTGGAATACGGCGTCAGCGATGATGAGGCTTTCGCGGTGGGGCTGGCCTGCGGGGGCACCATTCGCATACTGGTCGAGCCCGTGGGTGCGGCCATGCCCGAACCGATGCTGGCCGATCTGGTCGCCGCCCGCGAGGCGCGCCGCCCCGTAGCCTATACGGTGGATACCGAAACCTGGGCGCGGGCGCTTCTTGGCCCCGATGCCCATGCGGAACGCTTCACCTCTGACAGGTCCGGCTTTGACGGGGCGGTGTTTGTGGGCATCCACAACCCGCCCCTGCGCATGGCCGTGGTGGGGGCTGTGCATATCGCGCAGCCGCTGGTGATCATGGCCCGGCTTGCGGGGTTTGACCCGGTGGTAATCGACCCGCGCGAGGCTTTTGCAAGCGCGCCGCGCTTCCCCGGGGAAACCCTAATCCATGACTGGCCCGATGACGCTCTTGCAGGGTTTGCCCCCGATCACCGCAGCGCGGTGGTGACGCTGACCCATGATCCAAAGATCGACGACCCGGCCATTGAAGCCGCGCTTGGGTCGGACTGTTTCTACCTTGGCTGTCTTGGCTCCACCCGGACCCATGCCAAGCGCGTAGCCCGGCTGGAAGATGCCGGGTTCAGCGCCGATCAGATCGCGCGCATCCACGCGCCCATTGGCCTTGATATCGGCGCCAAGTCACCCTCAGAGATCGCTGTTTCGATCCTGGCAGAGATCATATTGCGCCTCAGGGGCCCGAAAGG
Source organism: uncultured Rhodobacterales bacterium (assembly GCA_964387155.1). GTDB lineage: Bacteria > Pseudomonadota > Alphaproteobacteria > Rhodobacterales > Rhodobacteraceae > Litoreibacter. The sequence continues at coordinate 18,958 of CAYLVP010000049.1, forward strand.
CCGTCCCGCGTGATTTTTGGCGAGATCGCTGTAGGCCAGGCGGAAGGTGCAATCCTTGCCCATTCCGTCAAGGCAGGCGGTGTGACGCTGCGCAAGGGCCGGGTCTTGTCGGCCTCCGACATTGAGGCGCTTTGCGCCGGGGGGGCCACCCGCGTCACAGTCGCACAGCTCGAGCCCGGCGATGTCGCAGAAAACGAGGCCGCGCGCAGGCTGGCGGCGGCGCTGACGCAATCGGCCGGCGGTGTCTCGGTCACGGCACCGTTTACGGGGCGGGTGAATATCGTGGCAGAAAGCCCCGGCGTCGCGCAGGTCCAGGCCGAAATCATCCACGCCGTCAACGGGATCGACCCGATGATCACCTGTGCCACGGTTGCGCCGCTGACCCGGATGGACCCGGGCGGGCTGATCGCGACGATCAAGATCATCTCCTACGCGGTGCGTGAGGCGGACCTTGCGCAGGCCGAAGCCGCCTGCGGCGCGCGGCCCGCCCTCGCCTTGCATCCCACGGTGTTGCGCACTGCGCGCTTGATCGTGACCCAAACCGGGGCGGAGCCGTCGATGGAAAAGGGGGTCGAGGCCGTCCGGGGGCGGCTTGGTGCTTTGGGCATGTCGCTGAACGAAGTGACCGTGTGCCGCCACGCCACGGCTGATCTGGCCGCCGCGATCAAAGAGGCGCAGGAAGACCTGATCTTGATCCTGACGGGCTCGGCCACCTCTGACCCAGCTGATGTGGCGCCCGAGGCGCTGCGGCAGGCAGGCGGACAGATCACGCGGTTTGGCATGCCGGTGGACCCGGGCAATCTGCTGTTTCTGGGCCATCTGGCCCAGCGGGCGGTTATTGGTTTGCCCGGATGCGCCCGCTCCCCCGCGTTGAACGGGGCCGATTGGGTGCTGGAGCGTATCGCCTGCGGGCTGGAGGTCAGCGCGCAGGACATTGCTGATATGGGGGTGGGCGGGCTTCTTAAGGAGATCCCCCAGCGCCCGCAGCCCCGCCGGGGCCAGCCCAAAGAATAAGCCCCACAGCGGCGCTGCAGGGCTTCATCAATGTCCGAGGAGGACGCGGGCTCAGGTCTTGAGCGGCCCGATCAGCATGATCATCTGGCGACCTTCCATCTTGGGGAAGTTCTCCACCTTGCCGTGGCCTTCGGTATCTGCGGCCACCCGTTCCAGCAATTCACGGCCCAGGTTCAAATGCGCCATTTCGCGGCCCCGGAACCGCAAGGTCACCTTCACCTTGTCGCCGTTCTCGAGAAACTTGAACACGTTGCGCATCTTCACATCGTAATCATTGGTGTCGGTGTTCGGGCGGAACTTGACCTCTTTGATCTCGATAATCTTCTGCTTCTTGCGCGCCTCTGCCTCTTTTTTCTGGGTTTCGTATTTGTACTTGCCGAAATCCATGATCTTGCAGACGGGCGGATTGGCGTTAGGCGAGATTTCAACGAGGTCCAGCCCCGCATCATCTGCCATCTGCATGGCTCGGGACGGGGTTACCACCCCTACATTTTCCCCGTCGGCGCCAATCAGGCGGATTTCATCGGCGCGAATGCGGTCATTGACGCGGGGTCCGGTGTCGCGCTGCGGAGGCGCGTTGTGTGGTCTGCGGGCTATGGTGCCAGTTCCTTGCGTTGTTCAACTCTTACGGTGGGGCAAACTAAGCCGCTGACTGGCGCGGTTCAAGCGGGATTCGGCCCATCAGGGGGAAAACCGCGGACCTTTCCCCCAAGAGCCGCGTTGTAGAGCAGATTTGCATGGCCTAAGTGACCTGTTGTGGGGCTGATGGCCCAAAACAAAAGGAAATTGAAAATGCGTAAGCACGTTATATCTGCTCTGGCACTGGCCGCCGTTTTGGGCACGGCTCATGTTGCGCCGGTATCGGCAATGGGTTGGTTCTCGGGCGACGACGAGGCCGCCGAAGCCGCGAAAGCGGCTGAAGAAGCGGCTGCAAAAGCAGCCGAGACGGCAAAAGAGGAAGCGGAAGCCGCAACAGCAGCGGCTGAGGCCGAGGCTACCGAAGCGGCTGAGACTGCCGCCGCCGAAGCTGCTGCGAAAGCTGAAGAAGAAGCGGCGAATGCCGCTGAAGCCGCCGCCGAGGCAGAAGCCGAAGCCGCAAAACTGGCTGAAGAGGAGGCCGCGACCGCTGCCGCTGAAGCCGAAGCCGCCGCTGCTGAGGCTGCCGCCAAAGCCGAAGAAGAGGCCGCCACCCTGGCCGAAGAGGCCGAGGGCGCTGCCGCTGACGTGACAGAGGCCGCAGAAAACGCCGTTGAAGGTGCCAGCGAAGCTGTGACAGGCGCTGTTGCCGGTGCCACGGAAGCCGTTGAAGGCGCGGTGGAAAGCGTCACGGGCGCCGCAGAAGAGGCCGCCGAGGACGGGGCCGCTGCCGTTGAAGATGGCGCTGAGGCCGCAGCCGAGGGGGCCGCAGAGGTGGCAACAGACACAGCCGAGGCCGCTGACACAGCCGCCGAAGGGGTCGCAGCTGCAGCCGAGAGTGCGGCTGAGGAAGTCGCCCCCGTCGAAAATGCGGCAGAGGCCAATGAAGAGGTGACCGAAGCCGCGAGCGAGGCTGCCGATGATGTGGCATCAGGCGAGGCGACGGTGAGTGAAGGCTCAGAAGAGGCCACAGAAGCCGCGACCGAGACCGCGACGGACGCCGCGTTGCCCGCAACAGAGGCCGAGGCCCTGACCGTGGACGGGTTCGACTATGACGCGGTCGTCACGATGATCGATGACAACGTGTCCAACCCGCTTTTGAACTCCACGCTGAAAGCTGGCATCGACGCGGCACGCAACAACCCTGACCAGCTGAAAACCGCGCTGGATGCGGTCAAGGCGGCGATGGGCAACTAAGCGCCTGCAAGACAAAACGAAGCCGCGCGGAGCATGCTCTCGCGCGGCTTTTTCATGTCAGATTGGGTGATCAGCCGACGAAGGCTTTTTCAACCACATAGTGTTTTGGATCGCTGTTCGCGCCTTCCTTAAGCCCGAAGCCTTCCAGGATTTCTTTCAGATCCGTGTTCAGCCCCATCGAGCCGCAGACCATTGCGCGGTCGGTCTCGGCGTTGATCGTGTCGATGCCGAGATCCTTGAACACCGAGCCATCTTGCAAAAGCGTCGTGATCCGGCCCATCTTGGGGCTCTCTTCGCGGGTCGTGGTCGGGTAATAGACCAGCTTTTTCAGGTTCTCTTCGCCCAAAAGCTCACCCATCATCTCGTCTGTGCGGATGTTCTCGATCAGCTGCTTGCCATAGTCCAGCTCCGCCACGTCGCGGCAGGTATGGGTCATGATGATCTGGTCG
>CAYLVP010000050.1:0-21999 GCA_964387155.1 uncultured Rhodobacterales bacterium
GCTCTTCGATCTTCAGCTTCTGGTCAGGCAGCAAAGTGCCAAACGCAATGTCGCGCCGCAGCGTCGAGGCCAGCAGCTCAACGATCGTCCCGTCATCGGTCTTTTTACCCGAGAAAAGCATTTATGTTCCGCAAAAAGAAAAACGTTGGATATTTTTAAGTCTGCTTGCGCAGGTCTGTCAACGTCCAACGCCCTCTAGGGCTGCTCGCTTATGTCCGGCCCCGAACACAGCCCTACCGTTTCAGCGCCGCCTTTATTTCATCGGGCCGGAACGCCCCGACGGCTTTGCCGATGATGCCATAAAACAGTCCGCCGCCGATCAGCAGCACCGCGAGGGAGATGTAGCGGATCCCCGGCGAGCCCAGACCCTGCAGCAGCATCAGCTGCAAAATATACAGCATCACACCCAGCGCCAGCGATGCCATGACGATCCGGGGCAGGCGGGATTTGAACCGCGCGTCCAATCGCGCGGCGGGGCCAAACTGGCGCGAGGACCGCCACAAGAGCCAAGTCATCACCCAGGCCGCCAGCGTGGTGGCAAGTGCCGCCGCGAGGTAGTCGAGATAGGCGTAAAGCCCCACCGCCACCACCGCATTGACCACCATCGAGACCAGCGCGAATTTGAACGGGCTTTTTGTGTCCTCGCGGGCAAAGTAAATCGGCTGGAAGATCTTTTGCAGCACAAAGGCCGGCAGGCCCAGACCATAGACGGCGACCGCCAAAGCCGTGGCCGCCGCGTCGTCCGAGGTAAACGCGCCGCGCTCAAACAGGACGGAGACCATCGGGAAGGGCACCACCACCAGCGCAACCGCGCAGGGCAGCGTCAGCGCGAGGGAGACCTCCGCCGCGCGGCTCAGCGCCTCTTGCCCGCCCGCATCATCCCCGGCGGCCAGGCGGCGCGACAGCTCGGGCAGCAGCACCACGCCGATGGCAATGGCAACCACGCCCAAAGGCAGCTGGTACAAGCGATCCGCATAATTCACCCAGGCAATCGCGCCCTCCGTCCAGCTGGCCACGTTGCGGCCGACCAGCAGGTTGATCTGCACCACGCCCCCCGCAAGGGCTGCGGGGGCTGCGATGATGGCCAGACGTTTCAGCTCGGGCGTCATGCGCGGGCGCTTCGGGATCAGCCTGTAGCCCGCGCGCGCCGCCGCGACCCAAACGAGCGCCAGCTGCGCGATGCCCGCGATGGGCACGGTCCAGGCCAGCGTCAGCCCGATTTCCCAGCCCGCGTAATACGCGCCGAGCAGGGCGCAGATGAAGAGCAGGTTCAGCAAAACGGGCGCGGCCGCTGCCGCCACAAACCGCCCCGTCGCATTCAACACGCCCGACAAAAGCGCCGCCAGCGAGATGAACAGGATGTAGGGGAAGGCAATGCGGCCAAAGAGCGTGGCAAGCGCCAGCCTCTCGTCGCCCGCAAAGCCCGAGGCCATCAGCAGCACCAGCGCAGGCATGAAGATCTGCGCGACAATGGTGAAGAAGATCAGGATCGTGGCCAAGCCGGTGAAGGCGTCGCGGGCAAAGTCCACCGGGCCGTCACCGCTTTCGACCTTCTTGGAGAACATCGGCACGAAGGCCATGTTGAACGCCCCCTCCGCAAAGAAGCGGCGGAACATATTGGGAAGGGAGAAGGCGATCAGAAACGCCTCTGCCACCGGCCCCGCGCCCAGAAGCCCGGCAATCAACACGTCGCGCACGAAGCCAAAGACCCGGCTGAGCAGCGTCCAAAGCCCCACGGTCGCAAACCCGCGCATCAGCCGGATCGGGGATCGTGCAGGGGGGGTGGTTTGCGTCACTGGTTCAGACCCCGGGGGCGCTTGGGTTTCGGGCAGGCCGTCTGGTTAGGACGGCGTACCGTTGCGTTTATGCGTTCCACGGCTGAGTTCAAAGCCCCAATCCGGTCAAGCCGTCATGCGCTCGGCCCCTTGGGCAATGGCGTTGCGCAGCTTTTTCTCGATCGTGGCCTGCTTGTCTTTTGAATGGAATTTCAGCCCGAACATGTCCTTGACGTAGAAAGTGTCCACCACCTGCTCGCCGTAAGTGGCGATCATGGCGGAGGCGATGTAGATGTTGGACGCCGCCAGCGTGCGCGTCAGATCGAACAGCAGTCCGGGCCGGTCGCGGGTGTCGACCTCGATGATCGTGTAGATCTCGGAGCCGTCATTGTCGAAGGTGATCGAGGTGGGCACGCGGAACTGGGATTCACGCTTCTTGATCTTGTCGCGCGGGGCAAGCGCGTCGCGCGCGATGACCTCGCCTTTCAGGGTCTTCTCGATCATCGCCTTGAGGCGCGGCAGCTTCTTGGCCTCATAGGGCGCGTCTTCGGAATCCTGAATCCAGAAAGCGGCGGTCGCGAAACCGTCCTGCGTCGTATAGGTGCGCGCATCCACAATATTGGCCCCCACCAGCGCAAGCGCCCCGCAGATGCGCGAAAAAATGCCCGGGTGGTCGGCAACCGCAAAACAGGCCCGCGTCGCGTCGCGGTCCTCGTCCGGGGTGAGGCGCACGCGCACTTCGTCATTCTCAAGGCCCAGCAGCAGCTCGGCAAAATCGACATGGGCGGTGACGTGCAGCCCTTGCCAATAGGGCGGGTAATGCCGCCCGGTCTCGCGGCGTAGGTCTTTGGTATCCCAGTCAGGCAGGGCGACGCGCAGGTTCTTCTTGGCTTCCGAGCCGCGTTCCTCGCGGTTGAGCGCCTCCATCCCGTCTTCCATCGCGCGTTTGGTCTGGCGGTAGAGCGCGCGGATCAGCGAGGCTTTCCAGTTGTTCCAGACATCGGGGCCCACGCCGCGAATGTCGCAGACCGTCAGGACGCAAAGCAGGTCCAACCGCTTCACCGTTTTAACTGCTTTTGCAAAGTCGCGCACCGTGCGCGGGTCGGCAATGTCGCGTTTCTGCGCCATGTCGGACATCAGCAGATGGTAGCGCACCAGCCATTCGACGGTCTCGCATTCCTCTTTGTTGAGGCCAAGGCGCGGGGCGATGGTGCGCGCCAACTTGGCACCCAGGATTGAATGGTCCTCATCCTGCCCCTTGCCCAGATCATGGACCAGCAGCGCCACGTAAAGCACCCTGCGATTGACGCCGCGCTTGAGGATGGAGGAGGCGACGGGAAGCTCTTCGATCAGCTCCTCGCGCTCGATCTGCGCCAGCACCGAGATCGTCTGGATCGTGTGCTCGTCCACCGTGTAGCTGTGATACATGTTGAACTGCATCATCGCGACGACCTTGCCGAATTCCGGCAGGAAGGCTCCCAGCACGCCCAGCTCATTCATCCGCCTGAGCGCACGTTCGGGGTTGCCATGCTTCAGCAGCGTGTCGAGGAAAATCTTGGCCGCGTCCTTGTGCCACCGGGTCTTTTCGTCCAGCAGATCGAGATTTGCATCAATCAGCCGCATCAGATCGGGGTGGATCAGGTAGCCGGTGCGCAGGGCCTCCTCAAACACCCGCAAAAGGTTCAGCGGATCGCGCAAAAACAGCTTCGGGCGCTCCACATCCAACCGGTTTTGCCGCAGCCGGTAGCCGGGTTTCAGCTTCTTGCGCCGGGCATTGCGCAGCATGCTCAGGATCGCGGGTTCCTGTTTGACATGTTGCGCCTCGAGGTCGGTCAGCAAGATGCGGGTCAGCTCGCCCACGCGGGTTGCATGGCGGAAATAGTCCTGCATGAAATGCTCGACGGCCCGGCGTCCGCCATGATCGCGGTAGCCCATTCGGGCCGCCACATCGACCTGCATGTCGAAGCTCAACACCTCATTGGCGCGGCCCGCCGCCAGATGCAGATGCGACCGCGTGGCCCAGAGGAAATTCTCGGCCGCTGCAAAATGGTCGCGTTCTTCTTCGGTGAACACTTTGGCATCCACCAGCGCTGACACGGTGCGGACCCGGCGGGTATATTTGGCGATCCAGAACAGCGATTGTAGGTCGCGCAGGCCCCCTTTGCCTTCCTTGACATTGGGCTCCACAAGGTAGCGTTGCCCGCCATGGCGCACCAGACGCTTGGCGCGTTCTTCCAGCTTGGCTTCAACGAATTCGCGTTCGGTGCCACGAAACAGGCCGCGCCAAAGCTGGTCATCCAGCTCGGCCGCAAGCGCCGCAGGGCCCTCGATCAGGCGGTGCTCCAGAAGCGAGGTGCGGATGGTCATGTCCTCGCGGCCCAGCCGCAGGCAGTCCTTCACCGTGCGCGAGGCATGGCCGACCTTCAGCTTGAGGTCCCACATGATGTACAGCATCGACTCGATGACGCTTTCGGCCCAGGGGGTGATCTTGTAGGGGGTCAAAAACAGCAGATCGACATCCGAGAACGGCGCCATTTCGCCGCGCCCGTAGCCCCCCACGGCCATCACCGCCAGCCGCTCTGCCTCGGTCGGGTTGGGCAGCGGGTGCAGGTGGGTGCGGGCCACATGCAATGTCGCGCGCACCAACCCGTCGGTAAGGTAGGTGTAGGAATGGACCAGCGGGTAGGCCGCCAGCGGGTCCTCGGCAATCGCCGCCGCCAGCCTGTCGCGCCCTTCGGTCTGGGCCGCCTTCAGCCGTTCGACCGTGAGTTTGCGGATCGCGGGGTGATCCTTGGCCCCGGCTATGGCTGCGTCAAGCTCGGCAATCACCGCGCTCAGGTCAAAGATGTCTGACGCCGGACAGATCAGATTGTCCGGCGTCACGAGTGTGTCGCCTGTCAGCTGCGAGGCGTCAGAACCCGCCTCGGCCGAAGGATTTTGGTGCTGGGTCAACGATACGAACCTGCGAGTTGGTCACCTGGGCTACGGCAAGCGCGCGTTCGATCGTGCCGTTGCTTTTGAGGCGGAATACCCCGTTCACCCCGGCAAAACCAGCCGTTTGCGTCAGATTACCCGCCGTCATCGCCTGGTTTTTTGCAGCCAATGCCCCCACGGCGGCCACCCCGTCATAGGCGAGCGCGGCCAGCGGATGCGGGCTGTTGCCATGGGCGGATTGGTAGCGCGCCCGGAAACGTGCCGCCAGGGCCGGATCCGGCAGGGCAAACCACCCCCCCTGAAGCCCGGAAAGAGCCAGCGTTTGCGGCGGCACATCCCAGCGGGTCAGCCCCATATATTTGACGACCTCGGGGGAGACGCCCGAGGTTGGCAAAAGCTCTGCCAAAAGCGGCAGCGCACCGGCGCTGTCATCGGTCAGCATGATCGCATTGGCCCCCGAAGCGCGCACCGTGGCCGCGATCTGCGGGCCTGCGGCCGCGATCCCTTCCTGGCTGAACTCGAAAGAGCCGTCGCCCACGATCTGCACATTTGTCCCCGAAGCGGCGCGCACAATCGCGCCGCGCGCGATCTGGCCCACTGGCGTTTGCGGGTAGACCACGACGACGCGGGACCGCCCCTGGCTTCCCGCATAGCGCATCAACCGGCCGGCGATATTGTCGAATGTGTTGCCCAGCACGAACAGGTTGCCGCCCGCGATCGAGGTGTTGTTGGAGAAAGCCAGGACGTTGATCCCGTCATCGCGCGCGGCAACTGCCGCTGCATTGGCCGCGTCCGACCGCAAGGGCCCGACGATCACGTCAGCGCCCTCCGCAATCGCCTGATCTGCCACCTGCGCCGCCGTGCTGGCGCGCCCCGCCGTGGCGTAGACCTTTACCGTGACCGATCCGCCAAGGTCAGCCGCCGCCAGCCGGGCTGCGTTCTCTAACGAGCGGGCAAGGCCCTGATCACCGGGCGTGGCCGAGCCATAGGGCACCAGCAGGGCCACGGTGACATCGCCGCCGCCGCCCGATTGCGCGGGGCCCGTCACCGTTGGCAATGTCACATCGCAGGCGGCCAGTGCCGCTGCCGTGCCAAGCGCTGCAATCAGCCGCGCGCCCTTGCGTGCGAATCCGAAAAGGTTGAACATGTCTGTAAAGTCTCCTTGCTCCCCGCCGGACCCGTTCGAGCCCGACCCAGTTGGGGGCCAAACTATGCGGTCCAAGGGATCAAGTAAACGTGAAGGACGTAGGCAATCTCCATGACGGCTGCAAACCGCGTACAACTGGCGCCTGGGCTCTATTTTCTGGCAACGCCCATCGGCACGGCCCGCGACATCACCCTGCGCGCGCTCGACATTCTGGCCTCTGCAGATGTGCTGGCAGCCGAGGACACGCGGTCGCTGCGGCGTTTGATGGATATCCACGCCATCCCGTTGGATGGCCGCCGCATTGTCGCCTATCACGACCATAACGGTGCCGCGCAACGCCCACGCCTGTTGGCGGATTTGGAGGCCGGGCGCTCGGTCGCCTACGCGTCCGAGGCGGGCACGCCGCTGATCGCCGATCCCGGCTACCAGCTGGGCCGCGCCGTGGCCGAGGCGGGGCATCTGGTCACCGCAGCGCCCGGGCCGTCGGCGGTGCTGGCCGCGCTCGCGATTTCGGGGCTGGCGACCGACAGCTTTTTCTTTGCAGGCTTCGCGCCGAGCTCGAGAGGGCAGCGGCAGACCTACCTGCGCAGCCTGGCGGAGGTGCCCGGCACGCTGGTCTTCTACGAATCGCCCAACCGCGTGGCCAAGTCGCTGGCCGATATGTGCGCGGTCTTCGGCCCGGACCGGGAGGCCGTGATGGCGCGCGAGTTGACCAAGAAGTTTGAAGAGGTCCGCCGCGCCTCTCTGGGTGTGCTCGCGCAGGAAATGGCAGAGCGGAGCCTGAAGGGCGAAGTCGTGCTTCTAGTCGCCCGCGGCGCGGCCGTTGCGCTTGACGAAGACGCGCTGGAGGCAATGCTGCTCTCTGCCCTTTCTCGAAGCTCCGTTAAGGACGCGGTAAAGGAAGTGATGGATGCTACCGGCATGCCGCGCCGCCCGATCTATCAATTGGCACTGAAACTGGAGAAAAAGGTTTGAGTGGATCGACCAGCTACCATGCCGGGCTGAGCGCCGAAGCCAGCGTATCGCGCACCTACCAGGCCGCCGGATACCGGGTACGTGCGTCGCGGTTCAGGGGCAAAGGCGGCGAGATTGATGTGATCGTCCAGCGCGACAGCCAGATTGTCTTTGTCGAGGTCAAGAAAAGCGCCAGCCATGCAACGGCCGCCTTGCGCCTGTCAGAGCGCCAGATTGGCCGGCTGTTTGCCACGGCATCGGAATTTCTGGCCCAAGAGCCAAACGGTCAGGACACCGATAGCCGCTTTGATATCGCCTTGGTTGATCGCCACGGTGTGGTCGAAATCCTTGAAAACGCGCTCACGGCCTGAACCCTCTGCACAGACGTTGCGCGCGACGCGCATTGCCCCCGGTCTGATATCATTGCATGTAGGCGCAGCACCGCCGCAGGAGACAGATCATGGCCCTTAAAGTCGCCATCCAGATGGACCCGATTGATGCAATCGACATCAACGCCGATAGCAGCTTCCGCATCGCAGAAGAGGCGCAGGTGCGTGGGCATGAATTGTTTTTCTACACGCCGGATCAGCTATCTTACCGCGAAGGGCGGGTGCTTGCGAAGGGCTGGCCCCTGACGGTCCGCCGCGAGATCGGCAATCATTTCACCCTGGGCGATCCGCATCAGATTGATCTCGCCGAGTGGGACGTGGTCTGGCTGCGCCAAGATCCCCCCTTCGACATGGGCTACATCACCACGACCCATTTGCTGGACCGCATCCATCCCGACACGCTGGTGGTCAATGACCCGACTTGGGTGCGCAACTGGCCGGAAAAGCTGAAAGTGCTGGACTATCCCGACCTGACGCCGCCCACGGCCATTGCCCGGGACCTCGACACGTTAAAAGCCTTCCGGGACGCCCATGGCACCGTCATTCTCAAGCCGCTCTATGGCAATGGCGGCGCGGGGGTGTTCAAGCTGGCCGCCGATGACAGCAACATCAACTCGCTGCATGAGCTGTTTGTCGGCATAAACCGCGAGCCGCTGATCATGCAGAAATTTTTGCCCGACGTCTCCAAAGGCGACAAGCGGGTGATCCTTGTGGATGGCGCGCCCGTCGGCGGCATCAACCGCGTCCCCGCCAAGGGCGAGACCCGGTCAAACATGCACGTAGGCGGCCGCCCGGAAAAAACCACGCTGACCGAACGCGATCTGGAAATCTGCGCGCGCATCGGGGCGGACCTCAAGGCGCATGGGCAGGTCTTCGTGGGCATCGACATTATCGGCGGCTGGTTGACGGAAATCAACGTGACCTCCCCCACCGGCATCCAGGAGCTGGAGCGTTTTGACGGCGTCAATATCACCGCCAAAATCTGGGAGGCGATTGAGGGCAAACGGCGCGCCTAACGGCACAGATCTTGGGGCCGTCACGCGTGATTTGACCCGTCTGGCTTTTGCTACAAAATGTAAATTTGCCGATTTCGGTTTGCTACAAAATCTACAAAACGCGGCTGGCGGCGGAAAACAGGTGGAGTTTGCGACGATCCGGATTTGGTTAACGCGATCCTACCTGAACGCGGCGCAACGCCCGCGTGTCGCTGTGACATTTGCCACTGATTAACCACGAAAAGATGACGATTACGCGGCCACCCGGTAGCTGACAGCCTCCGCCACGTGATTGGACAGCACCCTGTCAGACCCGGCCAGATCGGCCACGGTCCGCGCCACGCGCAAAATCCGGTGGTAGCTGCGTGCAGACAGCCGGAAATGCTCCGCCGCACGGGTCAGCAGGGCCGCGCCTTCCTCGTCGGGGGTGGCCACATCCTTGAGCAACTCGCCCTCCACATCAGCGTTCACCCGGATGCCGTCATGGTCTGCAAATCTGTGCGATTGGATGGAGCGCGCCTGCGCCACGCGGGCCGCGATGTCTTTGGACGTATCACCTGAGGCGGGCAGGTCCAGATCGGTGAAGGCCACGGGCGGGACGTCGATGCGCAGGTCAAACCTGTCCATCAGCGGCCCCGAGATCCGGCCCATGTAATCCTCGCCGCAATTTGGCACCTTTGCGCAGGCGCGGGCAGGGTCGGTCATGTAGCCGCACCGGCACGGGTTGGCTGCGGCCACCAGCATGAATTTGCACGGGTATTTCACATGCGCATTGGCGCGGGCCACCACCACATCGCCGGTCTCAATAGGTTGGCGCAGGGTTTCCAGCACGGCGCGCGGGTATTCGGGGAACTCATCCATAAACAGCACGCCGTTATGGGCCAGCGAAATCTCCCCCGGTTTGGCGCCGCGCCCACCGCCTACGATAGCTGCCATGGAGGCGGTGTGATGCGGCGTGCGGAATGGTCTGTCGCGTGATATGCCGCCCTCGTCCAAAAGCCCCGCAAGTGAATGAATCATTGAGGTTTCCAACGCTTCTTCGGGCATGAGCGGCGGCAGAATGCCTGGCAGGCGCGCGGCAAGCATGGATTTGCCTGACCCGGGTGTGCCCACCAACAACAGATGATGACGCCCGGCGGCTGCGATCTCTAAGGCGCGCTTGGCGCGTTCCTGTCCTTTGACGTCGCGCAGGCATTTCGCATGCGTGGTCTGCGCCACCTCTCCCGGGCGGGCGGCATCAAGCGGGGACTGACCGGTGAAATGCTGAATGCAGGCATGCAGCGACGGTGCGCCCAGGACGCGGGCACTGTCGACCCAGGCCGCCTCTGGCCCGCAGGTAGCGGGGCACAGCAGGGCGCAGTCCTCTTCCGCTGCGGCCAAGGCGGCGGGCAGGGCTCCGATCACGGGGACAAGGGAGCCATCAAGCGATAGCTCCCCCAGGGCGACGGTGTTTTCCACCTCGTCATCGGGCAGGATATCCAGCGCCGCCAAGAGGGCAAGCGCGATAGGCAGGTCGAAATGCGACCCCTCCTTGGGCATGTCAGCAGGCGACAGGTTGACGGTGACGCGTTTCGACGGCATCGCGATGGACAGCGACGTCAGTGCGCTGCGGATCCGATCGCGCGCCTCGCTCACCGCTTTGTCTGCAAGCCCCACGATCGAGAAAGAGGGCAACCCCGGAGAGACCGCGCATTGCACCTCCACCATCCGCGCCTCGATCCCTTCAAAGGCCACAGTATAGGTGCGCGAAACCATGCAGACCCCCTGATGTTACTGCCAACGGGTCATGGCTAAGCCGGGATGGTTTATGATTGGTAAACGCCAGTAGTTTCGGTCGCTGCCGCAGGCCTAGTATATCGCCATAAACGCCGGCCAAGCCGCTGAATCGACAACGGTTTTGTCCCGACAGAAGGCATTGCAAAACCCGAAAATGCGGCCCTCAATCTGCGCGAGATGAGTGATAGCTTTGCCAGAATAGGGGCAGGCGCCGTTTTCGGGGGTGCCGTCCTCTACTGCCTGCGCGGACAGAGGGGTGGGGCCGGGCCATGGGCCTTGCGCGAAATCGCGTTTGTACCAGTCCAGCACCTGACCATTTGCCAGCCCCATGGCCCGCCAGCGGCGAAAGGCGGGGTCGGCCAGATGAGCAGCGACATAGCTTTGCGCGGTTTTATCAACGGCCAGACCGTAACCAGCAATCCGGGCCGCAACCGGGGCGTAGAACGCGTCAGCGATAGAGTAATCCCCTGCCAGCCAAGGCCCACCGCTCGCCGCAATCGCGCGGCCCCAGATATCTTCGAGGCGCCGCAAATCAGCGGATACATCGTCGGGAACAGGGACGTCGCTATAGGCAGTTCCCAGATTCATCGGGCAATATTCCCGCAAGGGCCCGAAGCCTGCATGCATCTCAGATGCAAGGGTGCGGGCAATCGCGCGGGCAGAGGGATCGCGGGGCCAAAGGTCTTTGTCAGGGTGGCGGGAGGCGAGCTCTTCTGCGATTGCCAGCGATTCCGAAATCACCGTGCCATCGTCAAGGCGCAGCGTCGGCACCGTGCGCGCAGGCGCTACTTTCGCCATCTGCGCGGCCACACCCTCGGGCTTCAAGAAATCGACATAATGCATGCGCGCGGGGATGCCCCACCGCTCAAACAGCAGCCAGGCGCGCAGCGACCAGCTGGAATAGGTGCGATCACCAAGATAAAGGTCATGAGTCATGCGTGTGACCCTAGCAGCATCGCGGCGCTGGGTGGAAATGGCGATTATTGACGGAGCCCATCAGGGGATGTGATTGATTACCCCAACCTGCCAGCGGCCAGCGTCAAAGCTCAATTGCGTAACGGAGAGCGGGTCAATCGGCTGCGCCAGCACCTCATAGGGCGTCCGGCCTGAGGCGCGCTGCAACTGGGTCAGGATGATGCCGAAATGCGCGACGGCTATGATGTCGGAATGCCCCTCAAGGTTCAGTTTGTCGACCGCCTTTTGAGCACGCGCCGCTGCCATGTTCCAGCTTTCGCCGCCGGGCGCTGTGGCGTCGCCGGGCTGCTCCCAGTAGCGGCGGGACAGCTCCGGGTCGCGCCCGGCGACCTCGCTGAAATGCAGCCCGTCCCATGCCCCGAAGTCAAATTCGCGCAGATCGCGCTCATGGGGTCGCCGCGATTTGCTGCCCTGAATGACATCTGCCGTCGCCACGGCTCGCGAAAGGTCAGAAGAGATTAGAATGGCCTGCGCAGGCAGATAGGCCGCCAGCCGGGCAATCTGGGCCGTGTCACTGAGATCGGCAGGCACATCGCGCCAACCGGTGAAGGCCTTTTGATGCGTGGGCCCGTGGCGCACCCACCACCAGCGCGTCATTGCGGCGGCTGGGGCAGCGCGCCCTTGAGGATGCGGGGCAGGCCCACGGTGACCTGGACAACCAGCTCCGCCTTCGCTGCAAGCTTGCAATTAAGATCGCCATGCGCCTGCCGAAACTGGCGCGCCATGCTATTTTCCGGCACGATGCCATGGCCCAACTCATTTGAGACGATGACAATTGGGGCAGCGAGGTCCGAAAGGCCTGCGATCAGATCTGCAATCTCGGTCTCTGTGTCGGCCCCTTCCATCATCAAATTTGACAACCAGAATGTGGCGCAGTCGATCAGCGCTACGCTGCCCGGGGGCAGGGCAGACAGGGCGCCCAATAGCTCCAATGGCTCTTCAAGCGTGGTCCAGCCGTCATCGGCGCGCGACGTTCTGTGGGCTTCAATCTTGGCCTCCATTTCCGTGTCGAAGGCCTGACCCGTGGCCACGTAGATGCGAGGCCGCCCGTCGGAGCGCACGAGCCCTTCAGCATAGCTGGATTTGCCCGAAGAGGCCCCGCCGATGACCAATGTTACCCCGGGCAAATCTGTCACGATGAATTTCCTTTGATCCATTCTCGAAGTTCGACCGTACCACCCACGACAACAAAGAAAAGACTACGTGATAAACAGCTGGGGGAAGACCTACGATGGCTCTAGATGCAAATTACGACCGCACCCTGTCTCGCACTGCCATGAAGGCGGAATTGCTTGATGCAGAGACCGAGCTGAAACTGGCCTATGCGTGGCGCGATGAGCGAGATGAACAAGCGCTGCACCGTCTGATCACCGCGTATATGCGCCTCGCGATCTCTATGGCCGCAAAGTTCAAACGCTACGGCGCGCCGATGAACGACCTGATCCAGGAAGCGGGTCTTGGCCTGATGAAAGCTGCTGACAAGTTCGACCCTGACCGTGGCGTACGCTTTTCGACCTACGCTGTCTGGTGGATCAAAGCCTCGATCCAGGATCACGTGATGCGCAACTGGTCGATGGTGCGCACCGGGTCGACCTCCTCTCAAAAATCGCTGTTTTTCAACATGCGCCGGGTTCAGGCCAGGCTCGAGCGTGAAGCAGCGTCCCGCGGCGAAACGCTGGACCGCTACCAGCTGCGCGAAATGATCGCTATCGAAGTGGGTGTGCCGCTGCATGATGTTGAGATGATGGAGGGCCGTCTTGCGGGCTCTGACTTCTCGTTGAACGCGACCCAATCGACCGAAGACGAAGGCCGCGAATGGATCGACGCGCTGGAAGACGACTCGCCCCAGGCCGCTGATACGGTTGAGCACCAGCACGACATCGATGCGCTGCGGGGCTGGTTGGTGCAAGCGATGACCAAGCTCAATGAGCGCGAGCAATTTATCATCCGCGAGCGCAAGCTGCGCGACGCGCCGCGCACGCTTGAAAGCCTTGGCAATGAGCTGGGCCTGAGCAAAGAGCGGGTCCGCCAGCTGGAAGCGGGCGCTTTCGCGAAGATGCGCAAATCGCTTGAGAATGATGCCAAGGAAGTCCACGAGTTCCTTGAGCATTAAGCGTTTGAAAACGATCTGCAGCGCCCTGGTTATCGCCGGGGCGCTGCCTGTTTGGGCGTCTGAAACAGGGCAGGAGGGGCTGGCGAACCTGCCGCCCGCCGATATCTACCTGCTTGGCGAAATCCATGGAAACCCCACCCATCATGCCCGCCAGGCTGAGGCGACAGCAGCCATCCAGCCCCGCGCTTTGGTGTTTGAAATGCTGTCACCTGAACAGGCAGATGCCGCACAAGACACGTCTCATGCAGATGAGGTGGCTCTAGAAGCGGCATTGGGGTGGGACGGCTCAGGCTGGCCGGAGTTTTCGCTTTATTATCAGATCTTTGCCGCCGTTCCCGACGCGCGACTATACGGGGCCGCTTTGCCACGCGCTGAGGTGCGCCGCGCAATCGGGGAAGGTGCGGCGGCTGTGTTCGGCGATGATGCCGCCCGTTTTGGTCTCGACCAACCTTTGCCCGCTGAAGAACAGTCCGAACGTGAGGCACTGCAGGATGCGGCCCATTGCGGGGCAATGCCTGCGGAGATGCTGCCCGGCATGGTGGACGCGCAACGGCTGCGGGATGCCAGCTTTGCCCGCACCGCCCTGCAAGCCCTAGAGCAAACCGGCGGCCCGGTGGTCGTGATCACCGGCAATGGCCATGTCCACAAAGGCGCAATGCCCGCAGCCTTTACCTCTGCAGCGCCGGATGTTCGCATCTTCAGCCTCGGGCAGCTCTATCAAGCCCCGCAAGACGCGCCGTTTGATCAGTGGATCGTCAGCGAAGCGCCAGAGCTTGACGAAGACCCTTGCGCCGCGTTCAAGAACTAGCTCCGCAGAAAACATTGCCCCCTGCTCGGGATACCCTTACCTATCAACATGTTGATGGGCGCGAAGGAGCGGGACGTGCTGGCAGGTAAACGCATTCTCTTGATTGTCGGCGGCGGGGTTGCCGCCTTCAAATCGCTCGAGCTGATCCGGCGCCTGCGCGAACGCGGGGCGGAGGTGACGCCCGTGTTGACCAAGGCTGCCGAAGAATTTGTCACGCCCCTCAGCGCCTCTGTCCTGGCGGCGCAAAAGGTCTACCGCGATCTGTTCGATCTGACCGACGAGGCAGAGATGGGCCATATCGAGCTGTCCCGCGCCGCTGACCTCGTTGTTGTTGCCCCCGCAACGGCTGATCTGATGGCCAAGATGGCGGGGGGGCACGCCAATGATCTGGCCTCGACGCTTTTGATGGCCACCGATAAGCGCGTGCTGATCGCCCCTGCCATGAATGTCCGCATGTGGGCGCATCCGGCCACTCAGCGCAATCTGGAGAGATTGCAGACGGATGGCATTCTGGTCATTGGCCCCGACGAGGGCGATATGGCGTGCGGAGAATTCGGGCCCGGGCGGATGTCAGAGCCCATGACCATCACTGACGCAGTTGAGGCTGCGCTGATGGACGGCCCCCTCAAAGGTAAGCACGTGCTCGTCACCTCCGGCCCCACGCATGAGCCGATTGATCCGGTGCGCTATATCGCCAATCGCTCTTCCGGCGCGCAAGGGACCGCGATCGCCCGCGCGCTTGCAGCACTAGGGGCGGATGTGACCTTTGTGACCGGACCTGCCGACGTGCCGCCACCGGGCGGGGTCAATGTGATCCAGGTACAGACCGCGCAACAGATGCTGGAGGCAGTGCAGGCCGCTTTGCCCTCTGACGCTGCTGTTTTCGCGGCCGCTGTGGCCGATTGGCGCGTGGCCGCGGCCTCGGACAGCAAGATCAAGAAGGGCAAGGACGGAACGCCCAAGCTGGACTTTACCGAGAACCCGGACATTCTGAAAACCGTGTCACATATGACGTCAGGCCGCCCAAAGCTTATCGTTGGCTTCGCGGCCGAAACCGATGATGTGATCGCCAATGCGACAGCCAAGCGCGCGCGCAAGGGCTGCGACTGGATCATCGCCAATGATGTCAGCCCAGAGACCGGTATTATGGGGGGCACGGAAAACGCAGTGACCTTAATCAGTGACGCAGGCGCTGAAAGCTGGCCGCGTATGAGCAAAGACGATGTGGCGCGCCAGATCGCGTCGCGTCTCTCAGATGCGCTGACATGACGCCAGAGGTGCGCATGGCGTGGACGCCCGGCGCGGATAGGTCGCTGGGCCTGCCGGTCTATCAGACCGCAGGGGCGGCTGGCGCGGATCTGCGCGCGAATTTCGATGATCGGGGTAAGGTCAGCCTCGCCCCCGGTGCGCGGGCCTTGATCCCGACGGGGCTGCGGCTGGCACTCCCGGACGGGTTTGAGGCGCAGATACGCCCCCGCTCTGGTCTGGCGCTGAACCACGGGATCAGCCTGCCGAACACGCCTGGCACCATCGACAGCGATTATCGCGGCCCGCTTGGTGTGATCCTCATCAATCACGGGGCGGAGCCCTTCGTGGTGGCCCATGGCGACCGGATCGCGCAGGTCGTGATCGCGCCCGTGGTGCAAGCTCAATTCGTCGAGGCGGAGACGCTTGGCGACACTGGGCGCGGCGTAGGCGGCTTTGGCTCAACAGGTGTCTCCGGCTGATGCTGCTCGTCATTTGCATTGCCCTCGGGCTGTACCTGCTCGGCGGCTACATGGGCGCATCGCGCCAGGCGCGGCTGCTGCTGCCCGGGCTGGTCATCCTCGCTACGTTGTTGATCCAGCTGACCTTGCCCGAAGGGAACGCGCTCAAAGAGGCCACGGGTGGCTCACCTCGAAACTGGTTGATCGCGCTGGGTGTGGCGGCTTTGCTATGGCTCTACCGGGCTGCGCTGCTGCGGCTGCGGGCGCGCCATGATGCGGTTGAAGCGCCGAAAGCGGCGGCGCAGAGCGGCACATTTTCGGAGGCCGAACTGGACCGATATGCCCGCCACATCGTTCTGCGGGAGGTGGGTGGCCCCGGTCAGAAGAAACTGAAACACGCAAAACTGCTGGTTGTGGGCGCGGGCGGTCTGGGCGCGCCGGCGTTGCAATATCTTGCCGCCGCCGGGGTTGGGACAATCGGGGTGATCGATGACGATACGGTGTCGCAAAGCAACCTGCAGCGGCAGGTGATCTTCCGCGACGACGATATTGGCCGCCCAAAGGTTCAAGCCGCCGTTGAAGCGATGCAGGCGCAAAACCCCTTTGTCGAGCTGCGCCCCTATCATCGTCGGTTGACGGAAGAGATCGCCCAAGACCTCATCGCGGATTACGACCTTGTGCTCGATGGCTGCGACAATTTCGAGACGCGCTACCTGGTCAACCGTGCCTGCGTGGCGGCGGGCGTTCCGTTGATTTCGGCGGCGATCACACAATGGGAGGGGCAGATCAGCCTGTATCACCCCAAGGCGGACGCGCCATGTTACGCCTGCGTCTTTCCCGCAACCCCTGCCGCAGAGCTCGCGCCCTCATGCGCTGAGGCCGGGGTCATCGGGGCCTTGCCGGGGGTTGTGGGCGCGATGATGGCGGGTGAAGCGATCAAGTGGATCACCGGTGCGGGGCAAACGCTGACAGGCCGGTTGATGATTTATGATGCCGCCTACGCTGAGGCGCGGGTGATCACCACGCAGCGCCGCGCGGACTGCGCGGTTTGCGGGGAGGTGGCCCCTGACGCCAGCTAGGCCGGGCTGCCCTCACCAAAAATAGCGAGGGTCTGGGGGTAAACCACAATCTCTTGTGGGTATTCACAATAAAAGCCTTTACAGCCCCGCCAATAGCGCACACCATATCTTGTAAGGGCGCTAAACAAGATAACGACCCTTTGATTTGGACCCCGTGCCTAGGGGCGGTCAACGGCCCAGGCACCAGAGCAGACAGGGCCACTTATGTCGCAGCTGGAACATTTCCTTGAGACCGAGGACATCCACCCCATTGATCTGGTGGAAACCCTTGCCGAGCATCACGAATGGGACTTCGACCGCATTGCCGAGGACCAAATCGCAATGGCCATCGAAGGGCAGTGGCGCACCTATTCGATCACATTGGCCTGGTCGCATTACGACGAGACGCTGCGCATGGTCTCCACCTTTGAGATGGAACCGCCCGAGGAACGGCTGCCTGCACTATTTGACGTGCTGAACCGGGCCAATGACACATGCTGGGCCGGGGCATTCAGCTATTGGACAGCGCAGAAACTGATGGTCTATCGCTACGGATTGCTGCTGGCCGGGGGTGCCGGAGCCGGGGCAGATCAAATCGACCGAATGCTCAGCGCGGCCGTCTCTGCATCGGAGCGGTTCTACCCGGCGTTCCAGCTGGTCTGTTGGGGGGACCGCACGCCTGCGGAGGCCATGCAGGTTGCCATTGCAGAGGCCTACGGCCGCGCCTAATCTGCGCCCCTGAAACAGCAGGGGCGTCTCAATGGGTTTATCAGATGTGAATGGCCGGGGCCTGGTGTTGTTGGGCTGCGGCAAGATGGGGTCCGCGCTTCTGGCCGGTTGGCTGGCGCAGGGTGTAGAGGCCTCCTCCGTCCATGTGATCGAACCGCACCCGTCAGACTGGTTGCAGGTGCAAGGCGTGCAGTTGAACGCCGGTCTGCCCTCGGATCCGGCCATTGTGATGATCGCCGTCAAACCACAGATGATGGGCGATGCGCTGCCGGGCCTGCAACGCTTTGGTGCGGACACCGTCTATCTGTCAATTGCCGCAGGCACCCCGATCAGCGCGTTCGAGCAAGCCTTTGGCGCGGATGCTGCGGTGATCCGCGCGATGCCGAACACGCCCGCCGCCGTCGGGCGCGGGATTTCTGCGATGGTGGGGAATGCGCAGGTCAGTGCCGCCCAGCTTGACCTCGCCGAGGCGCTGCTGAGCGCTGTGGGAGAGGTCGTGAGGCTGGAGCATGAAGACCAGATCGATGCGGTGACGGGCGTCTCGGGCTCAGGACCTGCCTATGTGTTCCATCTGATCGAAACGCTGGCCGCAGGCGGCGTGGCGCAGGGGCTTTCCCCTGATTTGTCGATGCGGCTGGCCAAGGCCACGGTCGCGGGGGCGGGTCATCTCGCCATGGAGGCGGACGACACGCCAACCCAGCTGCGTATCAATGTGACCAGCCCAAACGGCACGACACAAGCGGCACTTGAGGTGCTGATGAACGCGGAAGACGGCTTCCCGCCACTTCTGCGCCGTGCGGTTGCCGCCGCGACCGAGCGCGGCCGGGCATTGCGGGGGTAGCGATATGGATGAGGCGCGTTTCGACGACTTTATGAAGCTCGATATCCGGGTGGGGGAGATCACCCGCGCCGAGCCCTTCCCCGAGGCACGCAAGCCTGCAATCAAGCTCTGGGTGAATTTCGGGGCGGAGATTGGCGAGAAGAAGAGCTCCGCCCAGATCACCGCGCATTACACTCCCGAAGAGCTGCCGGGAAAACGCGTGCTGGCTGTGGTGAACTTTCCGCCCCGGCAGATCGGACCGGTGATGTCGGAGGTGCTGGTGCTGGGTGTACCAGACGATGCGGGGGAAGTTGTGCTGCTGACCCCAGACAAGGACGTGCCGCTTGGTGGGAGGATGTACTGATGCAAAAACTGCTTATTTCCAAGCGGTTGCCCGAAAGCGTGCTTGAAGCTGCGCGGGATCGGTTCAACGTCACCCTGCGCGATACTGAGGTCTCGATGAGCGAGGCGGAGGTTACAGCAGCGCTGGAGCAATATGATATGATCCTGCCCACGCTTGGTGACCAGTTTACCGGCAAGGCAATCAATGCCGCCGGTGATTTGCGCTGCGGTCTGATCGCCAATTTTGGCGTGGGCTACAACCATATCGACGCCGCCGCCGCTGACGCGCGCGGGATTGCTGTGACCAACACGCCGGGGGCTGTGACGGATGCCACGGCGGATATCGCGCTGACGCTGATCCTTATGACGGCGCGTCGCGCGGGCGAAGGCGAGCGGATGGTGCGCGCGGGCCAATGGGCGGGCTGGCAACCCACGCAGATGCTGGGCCTGCATATCAGCGGCAAGACGGTCGGCATCATTGGCATGGGCCGCATCGGGCAGGCCATTGCGCATCGCTGCCGGGCGGGGTTTGGCTGCAAGATCGTCTTTGCCAACCGATCTCAGAAACCTGTTGAAGGCGCGCGGCAACTTGCAAGCCCCGAGGCCGTGGCCGGCGTCGCCGATATTGTGGTCATCGCCACGCCGGGTGGAGCGGACACCAGACACCTGATTGGGGAGGCGTTCTTTGAGGCCATGCACAGCCATGCAATCCTCGTGAATATCTCGCGCGGCGATGTGATTGACGAGGCGGCCATGATCTCGGCTTTGGAGGATGGGTTGATCGCGGGGGCAGGGCTCGACGTCTATGAGCAGGAGCCCTCTGTGCCGAAAGCCTTGATAGAGATGGAGAATGTCACCCTGCTGCCGCATCTGGGAACCGCTGCGCTAGAGGTACGGCAAGATATGGGGCGCATGGCTCTGGCAAATGTGATCGCATTCGCTGAAGGGCGCGCGCTGCCGAACCCGGTCTAGCCTATTGCCCGACCGCCTCGCGCCAATGCCTGCGGCACAGTGAGACATAGGTTTCATTCCCGCCGACCTGCACTTGGGCCCCGTCGGTCAGGGCGGCTCCATCAGGGCCTTTGCGGATCACCATCGTCGCCTTCTTGCCGCAATGGCAAATGGTGCGCACCTCGCGCATTTCATCTGCAAGCGCCAGCAAAGTCGCAGAGCCGGGGAAGAGCTGCCCGCGAAAATCCACCCTCAGCCCGTAGCACATCACCGGGACGTTCAGATCATCGACCGCGCGGGCCAGCTGCCAGACCTGCGCCTCTGACAGCCACTGTGCCTCGTCGACCATGACGCAGGCCACGGGCCTCTCCGCCAGCCGGGCGGCGATCACCGCAAACAGGTCATCCTCAGGGCCGTAAGTGGTCGCAGGTTTGCCAAACCCGATGCGGCTGCCGATTTGGGCCTCTCCCGCGCGGTTGTCGAACTCTGCGGTGAGCAGCAGGCAAGACATCCCGCGCTCTTCATAGTTGTGGGCGGCCTGTAGCAGCAGGGTCGATTTGCCCGCATTCATGGTGGAGTAATGGAAGTAAAGCTTGGCCATGGCCTGTGCATACTGAGAGCCGAACCGGCCCGCAACCCGGGCGCCAAGGGGGCACGCAGGTTGCGGTCGGTCGGGATCAGGTCGGGGGTGTCCGTGAGTGATGGTTTCGCCTTCGACGGCCTTCGAGTTCCGCCAAAAGCGCGCTATGCACCCCTCACTACAAGTGAAAACGCGAAAAAACGTGTCTCCACCATTGATCCTTGCAGATACGCGACTTAAGCACGGGTAACAGGTCGATAGGCTGGCCAATAAGGGGAAACAGGGTTCAGGGTTCCCCCTGTCAATTCTACCTCCGGTCGGGAAGAGATGCGTCTATGAATGCGATGGAAAAATACCTCAAGAAGCACACCGAGATGCTGGTGAAGGATGTTGGCATTGAGGCCGCTGGTGAGATTATCGGCAAGTCCAAGGCCACGATCGGGCGCTACTATGCAGATAGTGACGAGCATGCTGACCGGTTCATGCCGATCAACGCCGTGGCTGCGTTGGAGGCGGAGTCGAGCTTTCCGCATGTCTCGACAGCGTTGGCAGAGCTCAACGGCAATCAGCTGTCCATCGGGACCAGCAACCGGCTGAACCCGGCCAAGGTGAACGCAGATATCGTGGCCCTGGCGCGGCGGTTTGCCAACCTGATGGAGGAGTATCACATCTCTATCGAGGATGGTGTGATCACGGCCAATGAGGCCAAGCGGATGCTGTCGGAGACGCTGGAGCTGCAAAAGGTGCTGGTGGAAATGAAGCTGCATCTTGAGGATGAAACGACCCACGGCAACGGCTGAGGGTCGGTCTGAACCAAGCGCAACACGGGCCCAAAACAGGCCTAAAACTGGCGTACACAGTCGGTACACATCCCGTACACACCCCGTCGTGACGCCCCGTTCGGGGCGGTGAGCCGCTGTTAACACCCGCGCGCTATCCCTGCCCGTCGCAACATTTCGGGTCGGAGGGGCGAGCGGTGACGGGCAAGACGATACGCAAGGGGATGACGAAACGCCAAAGGCTGCACCACGCCTTTCTGGTCGACCTGATGCGGCAGGTGACCTTCGATTTGCACCATCAGCTGGAAAGCGGGCTCTTCGCGCTGCCGCCCGCCTGGCAGGAGATCGCTGACCGGCGCACCACGCCCGGCAAGGAGCGGATGACAATCCGCATTGACCGCGACGTGGTGAAGTTCTTCCGGGCAACCGGGGCGGGGTTTCAGACCCGCATGAACGACGTGCTGCGGGCTTTCATGCATGCGCGGATCTCCGGCATGATCGAGGATGCCAGCCGGTTCGAGGACTATGTAGATGATATGGGCTTCGAAGACCGCCCGCAGCCGGGAGATTTTGAGCGCGACCTGGAGCGGTTGAAACGGCGCCGGGCGCAGCGGGGTGATCCGCCTGATGATCCTTCAGGCGGATGACCGGGGCCGCTTATCCGCGCGGGATGGAATGAAGAACGAAACCATCTTCGCGCGGGGTCTCAACGGCCCCGGAACCGGCCACAAAAGCGGCGAGCTTCTTCAAATCGTGCGGGCAACGTATGAGCTGGGTTGCCCCGGTGGATCACGGGAAACTCCCTTGATGGGGAATGTGGGGGAGTTGAGCATGGGTTTGTGGGTTTTCGACGGGTGGTGGGTGAACCATGCGCCGGGGGCGCAGAACCACCCACCCTACGGCTTGCTCAACGGCCCCGGAACCGGCCACAAAAGCGGCGAGCTTCTTCAAATCGGGCGGGCAACGTATGAGCTGGGTTGCCTTGCCGGGATCATGGGAAACTCCCTTGGTGGGGAATGTGGGGGAGTTGAGCATGGGTTTGTGGATATTCGGCGGGGTGGTGGGTCAACGATGCGCCGGGGGCGCAGAACCACCCACCCTACGGCTTGCTTGGAGGCCGAGGCCTTGCGTAAGGCGGAGGCGGTGGCCGCCGAGGCGGCGGAACGGC
>CAYLVP010000051.1:0-21654 GCA_964387155.1 uncultured Rhodobacterales bacterium
CGCCCCAGATACGGCCCGTCCCGGCGATCACGTCAGGCTCTTGCGCGCTCACGCCGCCGCCCCCGCCCCCACCGCCAGAGCCACCCTCGTCGCCTTCAAGACGCGCAAGCAGGCGCTGCAAGACCTCTGACAGGTCGGACAAAATGTCCTTGAGCATATCGTTGCCGCCAGGCGCGTTGCTGTTCTCGCCCAGACCGCCGGCAAGATGCGTTTCCGTTTGCAAACGGATGTCCTGCAACAGCGCTTCAGACGTAAATAGATCAGTCGATGTCATAACAAAAAGTCTCCAAATTCCGGGAACCCCCGGTCGTTTTTTTGTCACCAGCAAGGATGACGTTAACGACGGATTAAGAAGGAACCTTGAAGGCCTGCGAAAAAATTCTGACTGGCAAGACACCGCCAAGCCATTGAGTGACTTCAAGAAACCTTCAAACTCGCGGCGTAGCCTTGGCGCGTCTGTAAAATGGGAAATTCAGGATGCAGAATAAGGAACAAGGCACGAATGACGTTATCGAGGCGGTCACGGCTGATCAGCCGGTGCAGCTGGCCTGGACCCCTGCCCCGCAGGAAGACGGCCCTGCCATAGAGACGGCCGACAGCGTTGACAACGCCATGGCCGGGGAAGCGGCCCGCGCCATTCTTCTTGAGAATTTCGGCGGGTTTGAAGAGCTCGCCGCGCAGGTGGCCGGGCCGGAAAACCATGATGGCCTTGGCGACGCACCGCATCAGATCCATGACGCGCTGACCTCTGAGCAGAGCGACGAGGAGCTGTTTCAGTCCGCCGATTGGGATCAGGCCTCAGGCCGGGATGACAACCCCATTGCCGACCTGATCGGGAATTGATCGCAACACCATCGGCCCCTTCGGTCATGCCCCTTGCAACAGCGGCGCGATGCGGGAGATCGTCTCGTCATCGGTGATGTACCCGCCCACTGAAATCCCTGCGATCTGCGCCAAGAGCGCCCGATCGTCATATTCCTTCGCCCCCGATTTCTGCGCCATGGACCGGATGGCCTTTGCACCACGGGCTTTGGCCACGATCAGCGGGGCGGGTGTCTCGCCAGAGACATAGCGCACCCCGATGGACATTGAATTCCCAGCCGAGATCATGATCGTCGCAAAGCCCGGCCCGGTATTGGTCGTCAGCATCGATTTGCGCTCTTGCTTGAGGTGACCGCGCAGATGCGGGTCTCCGAGCGCGTCTTTCATCTCCCGCTTGAACTCGGTCATTGTCATCATCTGTTCGCGCAGGAATTCGGCGCGCTGTACGAGGTAGTCAAACATCGCCATGAACGCCATAACGGCAACCGCACCGACCACCATCGGCAGGATCACCCCTTGCAAGGTTTCAAGCGCGCAGCCGATGCCGCAGACCGGCGCGAGAATCAGCGCCTGCCATCCCGCCAGCAGAATGAGCCCGAAAACCAGCGTCAGAATGGTCAGTCGCAGCACGCTCATCAAAAAGGTCATCATCGCGCGCCTGCTGAAAAGGCGTTTGAAGCCGCCCGCCGGGTTGATCTTGTCGAAATTCGGGCTGAGCGGCTCAAGCGAGAATACCGGCCCACCCGCCACCAGCAGGCCCCCCAGCACGCCGACACCGATGACCAGCCCCAAAAGCGGCAGCACGACCTCGATCCCAAGCTGTCCGACGATGGCGATCTTGGTCTGAAACTGCACGGCGAAGGTTTGCCCCGGGGTGGGCTCAAGCTCCCACAGGGCAGAGAGTTTCTCGCTGATGGTGAACCTCGACGCATAGAGGTAGATCAACGCGACAATGCCCGTCAGCGACATCACCGTCTCACGGGAGGTGACGACGGCGCCTTTCTCGCGCTGTTTTCGCAGCTTGCGGCGGGATGCCTGAAGGGTCTTTTCCTCGGATTCGTCGCTCATGGTCCCAAAAACCCCTCCAGCACTTGCATCGCATCGCCGAGATCGCGGATTTCGCCGCGCATGTAGTAGATCAGCGAGCCAAAATAGATCGGCAGGATCAGGATGTAGATGATCTGCTTCATGCTCATCGCCACAAACATGACGTTGATTTGCTGCGTGTATTTGCCAGCGAGCCCCAGCGCGAGCTCTGCCAGCAGCAGCGGGCCCAGGATCGGAAGCGCCAATACGAGCCCGGTTTCAAACAGGCTGTCCAGAATGGCCAGCGCCCCGGCCCCGGCTTCTGCATCAAGGGGCGGAAGCGTTTGCAGCACGGGCCAGGCCGCATAGGTGCCGTAAAGCGATTCCAAAAGCACCTCGATAAACCAGCCCGAGGACACCAGAACCAAAGCTGTGACCAAGAAAAATAGCGTGCCGGTCAGGGTGGTCTCATCGCCCGAGCCGGGATCCACAATCGTCGACATCGACGCGCCGCGCTGCATGTCGATCATATCGCCTGCGGCCACGACAGCCCAGAGGGGAAGGCCCAGAATGAGCGCAAGGATGACGCCGATCAACATCTCCTTGATCATCAGCACCAGCAGATCGACCAGCTGCAACGGGCCCAACGCCGACAGCTCTGCCGTTAACCCCGGGAAGACAGGTGCGGCGAAGGCGACCATGATCGCGCCCTGAATGAGGCCCTGTTGCAGCCCGAACCGGGTGAAGAGCGGCAGCACGAAGATGAAGGCCAACGGGCGCGCCGCTGACAGAAACAAGCCAAACAGAACCGTTTCTGGGCCACGGCTGAACAACCAGGCCTCAATCATCGCCCTAGCCTTGCGCGATGCGCGAGAAGACGTCCGTGGCGAAGACCAGCAGACGTTGCGACAGCGCCCCGCCCAGAACGATCAGCGTCACAGCCACCACACCCAGCTTGACGGCATGGGGCAGGGTCTGGTCCTGAATTTGGGTCAGGGCTTGCAGCAGCCCGACGAGCAACCCGACAATGGTGGCAACCACCACGACCGGCATGGAGAGCTGCAACACAAGGATCAGCGAGGTCTCGACGTAGCGAAAAAGGTCCATCAGATATAGCTCAGCACAAGGCCATGGGTCAGCCGCGTCCAGCCATCCACCGCGACGAATAACAGCAGCTTGAAGGGCAAGGAGATCACCATGGGCGAGACCATCATCATCCCCATCGCGGTCAGGATGTTGGTGATGACAAGGTCGATGACGATGAAAGGCAGGTAGAGCAGCACCCCGATCTCGAAGGCGCGGGTCAGCTCTGCCGTGACAAAAGCGGGCGCGAGGATGAACAGGTCCATGTTGGACAGATCGGTCTGCCCGCCTGCGTGCATTTCCTGCGCGGCCTCCAGGAAAAAGGTCCGCTCTGCCTCGGATGTGAAGCGCACCATGAAGTCCCGGATCGGGGCGGAGCCTGTGTCGTATAGGGCAGGCCAGCCTGCGGGGTTTTCAAAGTCGATGCCCGCGCCCGTCAACGCCGCAAAGGACTCCGCGAAAACCGGCGACATCACATAGGCCGTCAGCACGATTGTGACGCCGTAAAGCACCAGGTTCGGTGGGGTCTGCTGCGTGCCAAGGGCGCTGCGCACCAGAAACAGAACGACAGAGATCTTCACAAAAGCTGTCACGCTGACCACCACGAAGGGGACCAGCATCAGCGTTGTGGCAAAGACCAGCAGCGGGACCGAGTTCTCCATCTTGTAAAAACCCTGCGCCTAGCTGCCGGCAAACAGCCGGCGGATTTGCACCGCACGACGGCCGCCGACATCTATCAGCTCGCCTGTGCCGACAAGCCGGCCATTGGCCATGATCGAGACTGTGGCACTTGCGGGCTCCGTCATCTCGATGATGCTGCCGGGGCCCATGGTCTTGAGCGTGCGCAGGGGCAAGGCCGCCTCACCAGCCCGGAAACTCAACTGCAGGTCTATGTCGTCCAGTGCGGCAATCTCCTCGGGCGTGGCGGCCTCGGTTTGATCTTCTGGCGGGGTCAGGGTCTCGGTCAGGTCAGACATGGCAGGTGTCTCCTCGAAGGTGGAAAGGGGATGAAATATACTGGCCAGTTTCAGCTGAGCGGGCGCAGAACCGGGGTCAGATATGAGCGTGGCGCGGGCGGTGAATTGTCCTTCCAGAACAATCCGGTCACGCGGCGCATCCTCGCTAAGCGCGAGCGCGTCGCCCGGGCTGAGGCCCGCAAGCTCGGCCTGTGTCATGGGCATCGTGTCGCGTTCCCAGAACAGCCGCATCACGAGGCCCGGCATATCCTCGCGCGGCACTTGGCGAGGCTCAAGCGCCTCGGCCAGCCGTTCTGCGGCAGGAACAGACAGGCAGAGCGCATGGCGCATCTCAACAAAGCTGCCGCTGACGTCCTTGCCCTTGACATTCAAGGAGGTTTCCACACCTTCCAAGGGCGCGGTGCCGTCCATCCGCTCAAACCGCAGCGCAAGCCCGGTGGCCGCTTCGGCCTCATCCAGCCAAGCGCCTATCCCCGCTTCCATCAGCAACGCGGCATCCTGTGCGTCAGAGGTTTCAACACCAATGCCCGCAAGTCTGCGCGCCACGCCCCAAGGCAGTTGCAGTGCCGCGGGAAAGCCGTCGATGCTCAGATGCAGCCATGGCAGCGTGCCTGAGACCGGGCGCGGGGCATCCAGGCCAATCATCAGCGTCACGCCCTGGCTTTTCAACATCAGCGGGTCGATCACGTGGGAGAGCGCGGTTTGCGCCTTTGCGTCGGCGGGTGACAGCGCGCGCAGGGCCAAGGCCTGCACCGGTGCTTCAGGCTGTTCGCTCAGGATGTCGGTGACTGCGTTCATGACGCCCTCCGCTGCGTTCTGGGGTGTTGCAGGCTCGACCATTGTTCAAGCGCGGCCAGTTCTGCTGCCAGCTCTGCCTTGCGCGCGGCCTCGACGCGCAGACGGGTCACTATGATCGCCCTGCGCTGAACTTTGTTTTGCGCTTCCCGCAGGACCTGCTTGGCCGCAGCGAGTTCCTCAACGGCCCTGTCTCGGACGGTGATAGCGGCTGCGATCTGTTCCTCGGCCTGCGCAATGGCACCATCAAAGCCGGTCAGCTCTGATAAGAGCAGCTCCACCGCTTGCCGTGCGTGGGCAGCACCCAAGAATAGGTCTCGCATCCGCGATTTCTGATCCGCCACAGCCGCGCGCAGCTTGACGGCTTTTGCGCGTTCCGTCTCGACGGCAGCATGTGCCTGAGCGAGCGCTGCGTTTCGCAACGTCACCTGCCGCTCTGCCTTGGCGGCCAAGAGCTCCGACAGGTGCAAAAGGCGGCGCATCGCGGTCATGGCGCGCTGCCTTGGGTCGCATCACGCAGCTGTTCAATGGTGGCGCTGAGTTCAGAAAAGTCCGCGGCTCCCTGCCGCAGGAAAGCCTCCATGGCTGGCTTGGCTGCCAGGGCGGCATCGGCCAGCGGATCACCGCCCGCCTGATATTCGCCAACCTGCACCAGAAGCTCCACATCGTTCAGCTTGGCGGTGAAACGTGCGAGCTGCCGGGCCGCCCTTTGATGCGCCTCGTCGGTCACGGCCTCCATCACCCGGCTTTTGGAGCGCAGCACGTCAATCGCCGGGAAGTGACCCTGCTGCGCAAGCTCCCGGGACAAGACGATATGCCCGTCAAGCAAGCTGCGAAGCTCGTCAGCCACGGGGTCCGCGTTGTCGTCGTCGCCTTCGACAAGGATCGTGTATATCGCCGTGATCGAGCCCGCCCCGTTGCGCCCCGCCCGCTCCACCAGTCGCGGAAGGCGCGCAAAGACGGAGGGCGGAAAGCCTCGCCGCACCGGCGGCTCCCCGGCGGACAAGCCGATTTCGCGCAGCGCGCGTGCGATCCGCGTCGCGCTATCAACCAACAGCAAGGTGCTGTGACCCTCATCGCGGTAGCCTTCGGCAATCGCCGTTGCTGTCATCGCAGCGCGCAGACGCTCCGTCGCCGGGCGGTCAGAGGTAGCGACGACCACTGCAGCGCGCTTGCGCCCGTCCGGGCCAAGGTCACGCTCCAAAAATTCCGCGACCTCCCTGCCGCGCTCCCCGATCAGACCCAGAACGATGCGGTCCGCATTTGATCCACGGATGATTTGCGACAACAGCGTCGACTTGCCTACACCCGCAGCTCCAAAGAGCCCGACCCGCTGCCCGACCCCCATGGTCAGCATCCCGTCAATGGCGCGCAAACCGGTCTGAAACGCGGTGTCGATCACCGGGCGCGACATGGGCTGGGGCGGGTCACAGTCCAACGGGCGGCCGGGCGGGATAGGCCCGCCATCATCCAGCGGGTTTCCGAACGCATCAATCACACGGCCCAATGCGCTTGAACCCAATGGGGCCCGAGGGTGCTGGCCGGTGGCCACGACCTCCGCCCGGCTGGACAGCCCATCGATGGCGCCGCAGGGTGCCAACAGGGCCTCGTCGCCGTGAAATCCTATGATTTCGGCCAGCATTTCCGAGCGTTTGATCGGGTCGCGCAGGATGACCTCCTCCCCGATACGTCCTTCGCTCAGGATCGCATGCAGCACGGTGCCGGTGATCCGGGTGATCCGCCCGTTGACCTGCATCGGCACTTGCCTGGCGGCGCGCGACAGAAGCCGGTCTTGCAGCGCGCCCACATCTGCCAGAAGGGTTTCGGTGGCGCTCATGGCGCGCCCTCTTCCGCGACCCAAGTGGCGGTGACGGCGCGGATCTGGTCGGGCAGTCCGATCTCTACATGGCCCTGATCGCTGGACAGGATGGTGCGCCCCGGGTTGAGCCGTTCATCCACCTGTACGTCGATCACATCGGCCCCGATACCGCCCATCTTCGCCACGGCGGCGCGCACAGCCGCAGCCGCGTCAGGTGCGGTGAGGATCCGGGCGCGGCGATGGTCTTTGAGCTTCGCCAGAGCCTGTTTGGTTGCCCGCTCAACCGCCTCGTCCTGGTCGAGCTCTCCGATGATGTCGGCCACAGCGGCAGAAATCAGCGCAGCGACCTGCGGTTCAAGGTCCGTCATGCGCTGCTGGGCCACCGTTTCGGTGTCCACAATGATCTTCATGGCCGATTGCATGGAGTCTTGCAGCGCTTTGTGCTTTGCGGCCTGCATCATGGCCTCGCGCTCCTGTGCGGCGTCGCGCATGAGGTCCTGGTGCTGCCGCTCGGCCGCCGCGCGCACCGCATCAACCGAGCGCAGCGCATCCACCTCGTCACGCCGGATAATCCGGGCCGAGCGGGTCATGCCCGCACCTCGTCGATTGCAGCTTGCACGCAGCCCCGGTCCAAAGCGCAATATTCCGGCTCGCCATATAGCAGCGCGTCCAATTCTTCCTTGAGACGACACTGCGTGGCGGCGAACTGGGCGGCAAACTCGGTATCATCGGTCTCCAAACTGGCCAAATTCCGATGGGTCAGCGCAAAGCGGCGGGCCTCATCATCGACATGCTCCGAGATTTCGTGCCGCGCCGCGCCGGAAATCGCCCTGGCGATATGGCCACCGTGGAAGGCGGCAGCGGCCAGCCGGGTGATCCGCTCCCGCGCCAGCGTGTCCGCAGCGGCCAAAAGCACGGCGTCTGGCAATGGGGCAAGCTGATCCCGGTAGGTCTGCACGGCCCGGCGCGCTGCGACCCGTGGGGCGGCTTCACCGCTCAGCAAACGGGCCTTGGCGTGGGCAAGCTCGGTCTGCGCATTGGTCTGGCGTGTCATGGGCTAGACCGCGTCAAATTCTTCATCGGCGCGGCTCGCCCGCCTGCTGCGAAAGGCCTGCGCACCCACAAGCAGAAGCGCCAGGATCGCGGCCCCTGCAAGCCCGCCAATGACCGACCACAGCCGGGTGATGGAATTCGGATGGACCCAGATGCCAAAGACGCTTTCCAAAATCGGTCCGGCGGCGGTCTTCGTCTCTTGCACAGCACTTGGCACCGTCACAACGGTGACATTGTCGTAGACCAGCCCCTCGATGGAATTGGCCACCAGTTGCCGGATCTGCGCGGTGAAATTGGGGCGCAGGCTGTCTTCGATATGGCGGATAAACACCGAGGCGGAGCTTGGCTTGAAATCGCGCCCCAGCATGTCGGTCTCGGGCAAAACCACATGGATCCGGGCGGACAGGACGCCGTCAACCTCTGCAATCGTGTGGCTCAACTCCTGGCTCAGCGCGTATATGTAGCGCGCGCGTTCCTCAATCGGGGAGGACACCAACCCGTCCTTTTGGAACACGTCGCCAAAGCTGTCATATTTTTCGGAAGGCAGGCCCCGGGCGTTAAGCAGCTCGATCGCTTCGGCGAAGCGGTTTTCTTCGACCATCACGGTCACGCCGTCGCCGCGGCTTGCGGCTTTGGAGGCGGGGATGCCCGCGCCCATCAAGGCGGCCACAACCTGATTTGCCTCGCG
Organism: uncultured Rhodobacterales bacterium; assembly: GCA_964387155.1. GTDB lineage: Bacteria > Pseudomonadota > Alphaproteobacteria > Rhodobacterales > Rhodobacteraceae > Litoreibacter. The sequence continues at coordinate 8,264 of CAYLVP010000051.1, forward strand.
TTCCGACAGGTCAGAGAACAGTTCCGACTTGCAGGCGGACAGGGTGAGACAGGCCACCAAAGTGACGATAATCGTTCGGAATGTACGGGTCATTACTGGCCTCGGAGAAACATATTGAGGTTTCGGCCCAGGGAAGACGACATAGAGGAGGCCATCACAAAGCGGGTCAGCTGCTGCTGAACCTCGGTGCTGCGATGAATTTGGTCAGTGATCATGTTGAGGGAGGTCATCTCGGACTTGTCGACCGCCGTGCTGCCCATGGCCGTGTTCTGCTCGCCGGTTTGCATGGCCGACTGCATGTCGGTCTGCAATGTGGTCACGCTGGAGAGCATCTTTTGCGCCATGTCCGACAGGGTGACCTGGTCGGTTGCGCCGGTCTGGGCGCTCGCCGGATTGGCGAACTTGCTTGGGTTGATTGCGGCGCTGCTTAATGCGCCGATTGGATCTGGTCCAGCCATGGTGATCGCCCCACATTTAATCGTCTGAAATCGTCATTTTCCTGGGTCGGGAGGGGTATGCGCACAGCTTTCAGGCTGCGCGGGCTGCGATATTCGGGCTTCCGCCACCCCCACCGGCCAGGCCAGTGCCCAGTCGCGCGGTCTTGAGGTGAACGGAAGGCATGTTCTTTGGTAGGCACGGGCGGATCAGGCCCGTTTGCAGCCTGCTGGGTTGGGCAGGCCGACCGACGCGCGTGATGATGCGCCGGATCAGGTTACCGTGAAACCGGCCACGGCGACGGGCCAAGCTGCTCAACGCGGCGCGCAATCTGGCGCTGCGGATTGCTCTGGCTGTTGCCTTTATGCGGGTGTCACGGGTCATCTTGTTATGTCTCTGTCCTATCTTCTTTTGCTGCGTGTCTTGCCCGCGAGAGGGGCAGAGGCGCGCCAATAGTCGTTGCTGGCGACATGATGTGGGCGCGGCCTCTGCGCTGTCCGCGTCAGTAGCTCTCGCCGCCGCCGATCTGATCCGCGATATTGCCAGCCATGCTGACCATGTTCACGATACCCATCATTCCGGCTGCAGGCGGAAAGGCTGCGGCGATGAGCCCGCCAAACGGGCCGCCCATGATGCCTTTCACTGCGTCGGCGAGGCCGCCAAGATTGGCGATGCCGTCCACGAGCCCACCAAGGCCCAGGCCGTCTGCAACGCCTCCGATTGCGTCGGCAACGCCGCCAACGGCGCCCCCGATCGCATCAGCTACGCCACCAATGGCGTCACCGATGCCGCTGAATAATCCCATGATCTGTTCCTTTCATGCCTTCTTTTGTCCGCTTACCCTTGGCTGCAGAACACGGACTAACCCGCAGCCATCTTCACAGCGCCCTGATCATGGGGCTGCGTTTGTGGTTGCTCCTTGCCTGTCAGCAGGGATGCAAATGCCTCGGCCGAACCGCCCTGCCCCTCGAGGTCAGAGGCCAGCGATTCCGCCGCAATGGTGTCTTTCTGGAGCTGCTTGCACATGGCCAGCATGGCGCGCGCCTCGTCGCGGCCAATCCGGTCGCTGTCTACAATCGCGCTCAGCTTCTCGTCGGCGTCGCGGAAGTCACCGGCCACCATCGCCTCAAGCGCCAGCCCAATAGGGCCCGCCGCCTGATCCGGCATCCAGGTATCGAGCGCCTCGAAGATCGGGGTCAGCGTCGCGTCAATGTTGCGCAACAACCCCGAATAGCCGCATTCGGTCAAAAGCTTCATATCGGCCCGATTGATCTGCATGGTATGCGCCTCCGGTTGGAATGTTCAGCTGACCAGCTCGCGGATGTCGCGCTGCAGGCTTTCCAGCACCTCACGGGCCTGATCGGCGCGCGTGGCGGCGGTGCGGGCGGTCTCTTCGATCAGGTTGTAGCCGTCACGCGGCTGGCCCTTGCCGATCATCGACAGGCCACACCCGATCCCACCAAGCGCGTCCTTCGGGTAGCAGCGCGACCAGACCTGATAGATCGGCTCCATGCTGGTCTGCACGCTGCGATGACCACACAGGACGGCAATGGCCATCAGGTCATGAAGATCATCGGTATTTTGCGGGTTCGAAAAGGGTTCGTTCATGTCAGTGGTCCTTGTTGGATAATCAGTTTGTCAAAGGCTGCTGCTCGCTGGTCGACGCGACTGGCCGGTCGACCAGCGGTGTGGACGGCTCCGAGTTGCGAAGAATCCGCGGCGAATAGAGCCGGGTGTCTTGTGGCGTCCCGGTCAGCGCGCGCCGGGTCTCGATCAGGATGTTGATAAGCTGGGCGACCTGATCGACCATGCCGCGCGGCCCCACCACACGTATCACTGAGCCATCGGCGGTTGTCTTGAGCGGGAACCGGGTGTCGCTGAGCGACAAGGCCTCGAGCTCGCTTTCGATGATCGGCAGGCGCAACCCGTGTGAGACGACAAGCGCAGTCGTTAGACTTGCCTGCGGCTCGACATAGAGGATCATCCCGTCATACCACCAGGTCGCGCCGACCTGGGACAGTGTCTCTTCGAGCAGATCGCCAATGGTGCCTTGCTGGTTGTCAATCGTGACCCGGCCCGTCACCGCCTCATCGGTGCGCACAACAATCCCGGCCCGCAAGCCAAGATCGGCGAGCACGGTTTGCACCTCGGCGTCTTTGGTGATGTAGGGATAATCCTGATCGAAGATCTCTTCGGATGCCATTGCAACCCCACCTACGCTAAACGTTAACAGCAGATAAACACCGAAACTTGTAAGCTTCTTGAAGGCCGGTTCACAAACTGCCCTGATCTGGCGCATTTTCTTGGTAAGCATATGATCTATATACCTCTTTTTTTGAATTGGCCTGATGGAATTACGGTGTATCAGGTCGCAGTTATCTGCCGGAGCGTTGCAGGCTCCGTGGCGGGGTGACCGGCCTCGGTTCAAGGCCGGTCTGCGGTGGTTTAAATTGCGCTAGCCCAGGGAATACCCTGCCCCACGGATCGTACGGAACGGGTCGCCATCGCCATTGTTGCGCAGCGTTTTGCGCAACCGGCCGATATGCACATCAACTGTCCGCTGGTCGATATAGGCGTCATGGCCCCAGATCGTGTCCATCAGCTGCTCTCGGGTCCAGACGCGTCTGGGCTTTTCGACGAAAATCGTCAGCAGGCTCAGCTCTGTTGGGCCAAGCGACAGCTCGTTATCCCCCCGGAAGGCCCGCAGCGCCTGCGTATCCACGGCGATGTCTTGATAGGTGATGCTTTCGCCGACTGTCGAAGGCCGTGTCCGGCGCAACAGGGCCTTGGTGCGGGCGACAATCTCAAGCGCAGTCACCGGCTTGTGGACGAAATCATCGACGCCAAGATCAAGCGCGCGCGCCAAATCCACAGTGTCGGACTGGGTGGCCAACATCAGGATCGGCATATCCCGCGTCTGGCTGCGCGCTTTGACACGGCGACACAGCTCGATCCCGGAGGTGCCTGCTAGCCGCCGTTCCGTCATCAGAAGGTCCGGCGACGAATCCTCCACCATTTCCATCGCCAGATCGCCGCAATTTGCGACGCTGACATCAAATCCTTCCGTCCTTAAATCATTGGACAGGCCACGCGAAAAGCTGCGGTCCTGATCTACGACGAGAATATGTGCTTGCAAAGTCATTGAACCCCCCAGGGTACTGAGGCTTGGCAATCCAGGCCCCGACGGCGCAAATGCCGTCTCGTTAATATAAATTTGGTGAAGTCGAGTTGGCCCCGAAGGGGCAGCGTCTGCCTCGATACTATAGGTGTTTTATAGCCCTCTTGCTGAAACTGGCGCTTTATAAAATCTGCGCGGGTTGGCAGCGGCGCGATTATACCCCATGTGATAATCAGCCGCCTGTTAAGACTTATTAATTGATGGTTAATGTGAAGGAACCTTGAAGGTTCTTGACAAAATTCTCTCTGCGCAGCTTTTCGCCACGCGCCGTCCATCCCTCGGCTCAAATCGGCATGGGAGGGCAGGCTGTGGCGCAAACTGTTTGCATTCTGACATGCCGCAACGTACCGTGCGCACGACTCTCCAGCATACATCGGTATACGACCTATCCGCCGCTCGCGTCGGGAATTGCGCTTGGCGAATCTGTCCGGGACATCGCCTGGGGCTTGGCGCAGGGTTGCACCGCGGATTTGATGAAAATGCTATGCAACCGGGACGGCAGGCTTAACCTTTAAATAGCGCATCCACGGCTACCAATCCGCCCAGTTCAATTTGGTAGGTGCGTGATGTCGGCGGTTCATAACGGTTTTCGCAAACTGCGGGGTAGTGTCACCCGCTCACATTATGTTTTGAAACAGGTGGTGCTGATACTGCTGCCTGTTTTTGCACTACTGGCCTATATTTTCAGCTCCGATCTGATGTTGCTTGCGGTCGCGCTCACCACTTCGGTTCTGGTGTTGCTGAACAGTTTTGGCCCTCCCAAGCGGAAGCTTTTTAAAGACCCCGATACGGGGTTCATCGATGAAAGCTCTCTGGTGCGGTTGCTCGACAGGGAATTGCTTGAAGAACCCAGCTTCCAGAAGACCGCCTGCATCGCGCTGACCATCGACAATTTTGCCGAGCTGGAAGCAAAATGGGACAAAGAAACCTGCGATCACGCGATTAACGAAACCGCCCACCGCATGCATTCCATTCTGCGCTCAGGCGATGAGATTGCGCGACTTTCGAAAACCAGCTTCGGCATTCTCGTCAGCTCTGTCCGCGCGCCGGAGACAAGCGCAGTCCTGACCCTTTGCGAACGGCTGGAAGAGGCCACATCGGCCCCTGTGCAGGTCGATGACGGCATGTTGCACCTTACGATTTCAGCTGGATTTTGCATCGATACACGCGCGCCAAAACGCAGCGGTGCATCCATGCTGGCTGCCGCCAATGCCGCGCTGGAAGAGGCGAAACAAAACGCGCCCCGCGCTATTCGGAGCTTTTCGGCGAAAACCGCAAAGCCCGTTGACTCGCATTTTTCAAATGATGTGCTTGAAGCGTTGCGCGAAGGGCAAATTTTGCCTTGGTTCCAACCGCAAATTTCGACTGACACGGGCGAAATCACCGGGTTCGAAGCACTCGCCCGCTGGGATCACCCCGAAAAAGGCATTCTGCCCCCCACCGCCTTTCTGCCGGCCCTTGAACAAGCAAACCGACTTGAGGAGCTGGGAGAGAATATTCTCAATCACGCCTTGAGGGCTTTGGTAGCTTGGGACAAGGCGGGCGTTATCGTGCCATCCGTAGGCGTCAACTTTGCGACGCAAGAACTGCGCAACCCCAGCCTTGTCGAACGGATCAAATGGGACGTGGACCGGTTCGAACTTGATCCGGCGCGGCTCACCGTCGAGATTTTGGAAACTGTCATTTCTGAGCATGATGATGACATCATTACCCGCAACATTCGCGCGCTCGGCTCCCAGGGGTTTCGCATTGATCTCGATGATTTCGGCACCGGCCATGCCTCGCTATCCAATATCCGCCGCTTCGGTGTGGACCGCATCAAGATCGACCGCTCCTTTGTCGCGGACGTAGATTCCGACCCGGAACAGCAGCGCATGGTTGCCGCAATAATCGGCTTGGGCGAGCGTCTCGGAATTGAGACCCTGGCCGAAGGCGTGGAGAATATTGGCGAGCAGTCGATCCTGTCCCAGCTTGGATGCGATCATCTTCAAGGTTTCGCCGTGGCACGCCCGATGCCCTTTGACAAAACCGTCGACTGGATACATCAGCACCAAATGACCTTGGGCTCGGTACCTGCCCTGACAAAACGTGCCGGTTGAGACGGGCCGCCAAACCCGCTCCACGTCCATCAAATAAGGCTGAAAACCGCTTGACCTTGAAAGCGCCAGCATATTGAACCACCTCCAACTAGTCTGACAGGTGGTGGCACTCGAACATGGACGATCAAAACAAGAACCTTATCCTCGCAACAGCGCTGAGCTTTCTTGTCATCATGGTGTGGTTCGTCGTTTTCCCGCCTGAAGAGCCTCTTCCACCTGCACAAACAGATGCCGCAGAAACCCAGATAGGGGCAGACGGCACGGTTCTGCCGCCCAGTGCTGGCACAGCCCGCCCCGGAACCATCGCACCCACCACCCCGGCCGAGCTGCGCGAAACCGCCCTCGCCGAAGCCGAACGGATCAACATTGACACGCCGCGCATTGAAGGTTCGATTTCGCTGACCGGCGGGCGAATTGATGACTTGTCGCTCAAAGACTACCGCGAAACGCTGGACCCGGATGCCGATATCGTGACGCTGCTGTCGCCTCTTGGCAGCGTGCATGGGTACTACGCGCTTTATGGCTGGGTGCCTGCAGGCGGGCTGACCTATGAAGAAGTCCCAAGCGATACCACGCCCTGGACCGTCGAAAGCGGTGACACGGTCCGCCCCGGCGCGCCGGTGACCCTGCGCTGGGACAATGGGGCCGGTCTGGTCTTCCGCCGCACGATTGAGGTGGACGAGAACTACATGTTCGACGTCACCCAAACCGTCGAAAACACGACCGGCGAGACAATCCGCGCCTATCCCTACAGCATGCTCGTCCGGCATGGGGAGCCTGTGGATCTGAAGAACTTCTTCATCCTGCATGAGGGCGTTGTCCGCCAATCCGGCGAGGTTCTTGACGAGATTGACTATGACGACATGCGCGATTTTGAAGTCGTCGCCGCCGAAGGAGGCCCAACCGAACAGGTGTCTTCGGAAGGGGATGGCTGGATCGGCTTTACCGATCACTATTGGATGTCCGCCATCATCCCTGACCCTGCGCAGCCCTTCACTTCTGTTGTGAAATACGTGCCAGCGGGCGACCGCTATCACACCGAGGTCCGCCTGCCGCTTATGGAAATCGCCGCCGGAACCAGCGGCCAGGCCCATACCCAGCTTTATGCGGGCGCGAAGGAGTGGGATACGATCCGCACCTACCAGCGCGAGGGCGGCGTCTACAAATTCATCGACAGCATCGACTGGGGCTGGTTCTTCTTCCTGACCAAGCCGATCTTCGCGGTGCTGCACTGGATCAATGTGCTGATCGGCAATATGGGCTGGTCCATCATCGTTCTGACGTTGCTCATCAAGGCGCTGCTCCTGCCGCTGGCCTATAAGTCCTACGTCTCGATGGCCAAGATGAAAGAGCTGCAACCCGAGATGGAGAAGCTCAAGGAAAGTGCGGGCGACGACCGGCAAAAGATGCAGCAAGGCATGATGAAGCTCTACAAAGACAATAAGGTGAACCCGGCCGCGGGCTGCCTGCCGATCCTGCTGCAAATTCCGATCTTCTTTTCGCTCTACAAGGTGATCTTCGTCACGCTAGAGCTACGCCACGCCCCCTGGATCGGCTGGATCAAAGACCTCAGCGCGCCAGACCCGTCCTCGATCCTGAACCTGTGGGGCGTGTTGCCCTTCGCAGGGCCGGAGCCCGGCTCGATCCTGGCACTGATCTTCATCGGGATCATGCCGCTTGTCCTTGGGATTTCCATGTGGCTGCAGCAGAAGCTCAACCCGGCCCCGACCGACCCGACCCAGGCGATGATCTTCGCGTGGATGCCATGGGTGTTTATGTTCATGCTGGGCAGCTTCGCCTCTGGCCTGGTGCTTTACTGGATCGCCAACAACATCATCACCTTCGTGCAGCAATACGCGATCATGCGCAGCCAAGGCTATAAGCCGGATCTTTTCGGAAACATCATGGCCAGCTTCAAACGCAAGGCAAAAACCGAGGAATGATCGCAACGCTGGCCCATATCTGGCGGCACCCGATCAAGAGCCACGGCCGAGAGGCGCTCGCATCCGTCACGCTTGAAACCGGCAAAACCCTGCCCTGGGACCGGACCTGGGCCGTCACCCATGAGGGCACACGGGCAGACGGATCAGGCTGGGCGCCCTGCGCCAATTTCTCCCGTGGGTCCAAAGCGCCGTCATTGATGGCGATTGACGCCAAGCTGGACGAACGCAGCGAGGCGGTGACCCTCAGCCACCCCGACAGGCCAACCGTGACGCTGCACCCAGAGCGCGATGCCACCCACCTTATTGACTGGGTCAGGCCGCTGATGCCGCAAGACCGGGCACAATCGACCGGGGTGATGCGGGTGCCAGGCTGCGGCCTGACCGATTCAGACTATCCGTCCATTTCGATTGCCAACCTGGCCAGCCACGCGGCCGTCGAAGCAAAGCTGGGGCAGGCACTGTCCCCCAAACGCTGGCGGGCCAATCTTTGGCTTGATGGTTTGGACGCTTGGGAGGAAACCCAATGGGTTGGCCAGACGCTTGCTATCGGGGATGCCCGCTTTGAGTTGCGCGAGCAAATCACCCGCTGCCTTGCCACCACCGCCAACCCAGAGACAGGCGCGCGCGACGCGGACACACTCGGCGCGCTCAAATCCTGGAACCATCAGGAATTCGGCCTTTACGCGGTGGTGACGTCGCCAGGAGAAATCCGCCTTGGCGACACGGCCCGGCTGCTATAGGGCACAGAAGCGAACCCCAAAACGAAGCGCGGCCCGCCAGATGTCTTTCACCTTCTCCATAGCCCCCGAGGCAGAGCCCGAGGCGGCCGAACGCGGCCGGAAGCTTTTTGCCGGAGAGACCAATTTCCTCAAGGGCGTGGTCGCCATGTCCGGTTTGCCCCCTGCGGACCGCAAGGAGGTCTGCTTCGCCGGGCGATCAAATGTCGGAAAATCCAGCCTGATCAATGCCCTGACGGGTCGCAAGGCGCTTGCCCGGACATCAAACACGCCGGGGCGGACACAGGAGATCAACTTTTTTACCCTGCAAGACAGCGGCTATCTGGTGGACCTGCCGGGCTATGGCTTCGCCGAGGCCCCGCTGCCTGTCGTCGAAAAGTGGCAAAGGCTGCTCAAATCCTACCTGTCAGGGCGCCAGACCCTGCGCCGCGCCTTTGTGCTGATCGATGCGCGGCACGGCATCAAAGCCGTGGACCGGGACATTCTGACCCTGCTCGACAAATCCGCGGTGACCTTTCAGGTCGTGCTGACCAAGACAGACAAAATCAAACCGACAGAACAGCCAAAGCTGGTCGAGCAAGTCAGCAAAGCGCTGGCCAAACATCCCGCTGCTTATCCAGAGCTTCTTCTCACCTCCTCCGAGAAAGGCGATGGGATTGCCAAATTGCGCGCCATCATCGCCGATCTGGAATAGATCTCAGACGTGCTGAGCGCCGTTTACCTCGATCTCGCTGCCTGAGATGTAGCTGGAGCTTTCAGAACACAGGAAATGGATCGCGGCTGCGACCTCTTCAGGTTGGCCGAGCCTGCGCATGGGCAGCTCTTCCACGATCTTCTCGGTCCCGGGGGAAAGGATCGCGGTCTCTACCTCGCCCGGGGCGATGGCATTGACCCGCACCCCGAGAGGCCCGAAATCATGCGCCATCTCCCGCGTCAGGGCCGCTAGGGCCGCCTTAGAGGTCGCATAGGCCGCGCCCGCAAACGGATGCACCCGGCTGCCCGCGATGGACGTCACATTGACGACAGACCCTTTGGCGGCCGCAAGCTCATCCTTGAGCCCGCGCGCAAGCACAACGGATGCGAAGAAGTTGACATGAAACACGTGTCCCCAGGTGCGCAGGTCGGTCTCCAACGTATTGAGCCGCGCGCCATCCTCTCCCTTGGGAGAAATGCCCGCATTGTTGACCAGCGCATGCAGCTTGCCGCCCAGCCGTGCCTTGATATCCGCAATCGCCTCAATCGTGTTCTTGGGATCCGCAAGATCAACCTGAACGTGGTTTTCTGCGCCTCCGCCCCAAGGGCACTCTTTTGGAAACGCATGGCGGGAACAGGTCAGCACCCGCCACCCTTCCGCGCTGAAGTGGCGCACGGTCGCGTGGCCAATGCCCCGGCTTGCGCCCGTCAGCAGCAGAATCTTCTGATCATCAGCCATGGCTCACCTCTTCGCGCAGCATGACCCATCACACAGCCATGCACAATCATCACGGGGCCGTCTTGGCAGGGGCCTGCGCACAGGGTAACAACTGAGCGCTATCTGCTTCGGACAAACTGATGAAAAAGCAAATCTCTATGAACCAGGATTGGATCGCCACAGCCCGCACCTTGTCGGAGGCCCTGCCCTACCTGCAGCGATACACTGGTGCCACGGTGGTGATCAAGCTGGGCGGCCACGCGATGGGCAGCGACGGTGGCATGGCCAGTTTTGCCCGTGACGTCACATTGATGCGCCAGGTCGGCATCAACCCCGTCATCGTCCATGGCGGCGGGCCGATGATCAACGAGATGCTCGACCGGCTCGGCGTGACATCTGAATTCGTCGACGGCAAACGCGTGACTGACGAAGCCACCGTGCAGGTGGTTGAGATGGTGCTTTCGGGCCAGGTCGGCAAGCGTATCGTCCAGGCCATCAATGACGAGGGTGGCCGCGCTGTGGGTCTTTCGGGCAAGGACGCCAACATGATCGTCTGCGATCCAAGCGACCCGAAACTGGGGCTGGTGGGAGACCCGGTTGAGGTCGACCCAAGCCTGATCCGCCAGATGTTTGACGCTGGCGTCATCCCCGTGCTCGCGCCGCTTGGTACCGGGCGCGACGGCGAGACTTTCAACATCAACGGAGATACGGCGGCAGGCGCCATCGCCGCAGCCCTCAAGGCCGACCGGTTGCTGTTGCTGACCGATGTGGCCGGTGTGAAAGATGCCGACGGGGAGGTGATGACCGAGCTCTCCCCCGACGATATCGCCCGCATGACCCGGGACGGGACCATCGCCGGTGGCATGATCCCCAAGACGGAAACGGCGCTCGCCGCGTTGAAAGGCGGCACAAGAGCCGTGGTTATCCTTGACGGGCGCGCGCCCAATGCCTGCCTGCTGGAACTTTTCACCGAGCATGGCGCAGGCTCCATCATTCGGTTGTAGCGTCACGCAATTGTGCGGTGCTGCGGCACCCGGTCACTTGCTCTTGCGCCGCACGCGCGTATCTTCGCTGCATGGAAAATGAAACCGTCATCCGCTTTGGGGTCTTTATCGGGCTCTTCATCCTGCTCGCCCTGATCGAGGCTTTGGCCCCGCGCCGGGTCCGCAGCCAAACCCGCAAGGCGCGCTGGACGACGAATTGGGGCATCACGGTGATCAACACCGTCACGCTGAACGCCCTGGCCTTTGGTTTGCCGCTTTTGGCGGTGGGGGCCGCGATTGACGCGGGCAATAATGACTGGGGGCTCTTTAACGTGTTGGGTTGGCCGCTCTGGGTTGAAATCCTGCTCGCCGTGCTGATCCTTGATTTCGCGATCTGGCTGCAACATCTGATCACCCATAAGGTCCCGTTCCTTTGGCGGCTGCACCGGGTGCACCATGCTGATGTCGATATCGATGTCACCACCGCGATCCGGTTTCACCCTGTCGAGATTGCGCTGTCGATGTTGTTGAAGATCGGGCTGGTCTATCTGCTGGGCCCGGCTGCGCTTGCGGTGATCCTGTTTGAGATCATTCTCAACGGGACCGCGATGTTCAACCATGCCAATATCAAACTGCCGCTCTGGCTCGACGCCATTGTGCGCCGGGTGCTGGTGACGCCAGACATGCACCGCGTGCATCACTCAGTCGACCGGGCGGAACATGACAGCAATTACGGCTTTGCCCTTTCGATCTGGGACCAGATGTTTGGCACCTATATCCCGCAACCCTCTGACGGGCATGACGCGATGAAGATCGGGCTCGAATGGCAGGATGATCGCCCCTCAAAGCTTGGCTGGAGCCTCGCGCTGCCCTTCTTCAAGAAGTGACCTTTGAGGGTCTGAACGACCGTTTGGCTCAGGACCGGCTGACGGTTCTGGGTGGGTTTGAGAATGACAGTGACCCGCATTTGCCAGCTGATTGCCAAACGCTGATCCTCGTCGGGCCCAAGGCGGATTTCTGGACCACGTTCACGCAAAGCCCTGAATGGCGGGACGGCGCGCCGGACCCGGTGGACCGCTGGTCGACCCGTACCTTGGGCAGCCTGGCGGACCAGATCGGCGCAACTGCGCTTTTTCCCTTTGGCGGCGCGCCTTTCCTGCCATTCTACACCTGGGCGTTGAAATCGGGGCAGGCCTGGCAGAGCCCGGTGAATTTTCTGGTTCATGCTAAGGCCGGGTTGATGGTGTCCTACCGGGGGGCGCTCGCACTGCCCTTTGAAATTGCGCTGCCTGACCCCGCCCTTTTCCCCTGCGACGCCTGCGCAAAACCCTGCCTGACAGCCTGCCAAAGCGGCGCCCTCAACGGGGCCGGATATGACGTTCCAGCCTGCAAAGACTTCCTGCACAGCGCAGAAGGCGCGGAAAACCGTCTATTGGGCTGCAATGTGCGGCGGGCTTGTCCGCTGTCGCAAAGCTATGCAAGGATGGAAGAGCAATCCGCATATCATATGCGGGTGTTCATGGGAGAGAGCCGCTGAAATTGATCTTGACCCGCCATTCGAAATCCAGCTGGGACAATCTGGATCTCGATGACCATGACCGCCCGCTCAATGCGCGCGGCGAGGCCGGAGCGGAACGTATGGGCGCATGGCTCGCAGACCGCGAACATGTGCCGCAATATGTGCTGTGTTCCACCGCGACGCGCGCGGTGATGACCGCCAAGATCATGATCGAACAATTCGCTGACAGGCCGGAAATCGACTATATCGGGCAGCTCTACCATGCCTCGCCCGATACGATACTGACCAAGATCCGGGCGGCGAAATCCGGCAATTTGCTGGTCATTGGCCACAATCCCGGCATGGCCAGCTTTGCAGATCTGATCAGCGAGACCCGCCCCAAGCATGATCGGTTTGGCAGCTTCCCCACGACGGCCACGATGGTCGCGGACGTGCATCGCAATAGCTGGGCGGATTTGAAATTTGGGGATGCCCGGCTTCTGAGCTTTGTGGTCCCCCGCGACCTGAAGGTGCTGCACTAACGAAGAAGGCCCCGGCGGTGACGCGCGGGGCCTCTTTGGTCTTATTCCCAAGCTTGGATCAGTGGCCGAGGATTTGGCTCAGGAACAGCTGGGTGCGCTCGGATTTGGGGTTGTTGAAGAATTCTTCTGGCTCGTTCTGTTCGACGATCTGACCGGCATCCATGAAGATGACGCGGTTGGCGACCTGACGGGCGAAACCCATCTCATGCGTCACGCAGAGCATGGTCATGCCCTCTTCGGCCAGCTCGATCATCGTGTCGAGCACCTCTTTGATCATCTCCGGGTCAAGCGCTGAGGTCGGCTCGTCAAAGAGCATGATCCGGGGCCGCATGCACAATGACCGCGCAATCGCCACACGCTGCTGCTGACCGCCCGACAACTGGCCCGGATACTTATCGGCCTGATCCGGGATCTTCACCTTCTCAAGGAAGTGCATCGCCGTCTCTTCGGCTTCCTTCTTGGGCGTCTTGCGCACCCAGATCGGGGCCAAGGTGCAGTTCTCAAGGATCGTGAGATGCGGGAAGAGGTTTAAGTGCTGAAAGCACATCCCAACTACCGAGCGGAT
>CAYLVP010000052.1:0-4931 GCA_964387155.1 uncultured Rhodobacterales bacterium
GTGCTGGAGCCCACAAAAGCCAGCGACCGCGCCACGATCAACGCGGCCCTTGCCAACCTGTCCGCAGGCGGCTCCACCGCCGGGGCAGCCGGGTTGCAGCAGGCCTATCAGGTGGCCGAAAGCATGGCCGCAGACGGCGAGATCGGCCGCGTGATTGTCGCCACGGACGGCGATTTCAACGTGGGCCTTAGCTCGGACGCGCAAATGAAAACCCTGATCGAGGCCAAACGCGACAGCGGCACCTACCTCTCCGTGCTGGGCTTCGGGCGCGGCAATATCAACGACGCGCTGATGCAGACGCTGGCGCAGAACGGCAATGGGCAGGCCGCCTATATCGACACGCTGTCAGAGGCGCGCAAAGTGCTGGTGGATCAGCTGACCGGCGCGCTTTTCCCGATTGCGGGTGATGTGAAGGTGCAGGTCGAATGGAACCCCGCCCAGATCGCCGAATACCGGCTGATCGGCTACGAGACCCGCAGCCTGCGCCGCGAGGAGTTCAACAATGACAAGGTCGATGCAGGCGATATCGGCGCGGGGCTGCAGGTCACAGCCCTTTACGAGGTCACACCGGTGGGCTCCTCCGCCATCCTGAACGACGCTCTGCGATACGCGGCGCCCACCGACGCAACGCCCCAAAGCGACGAGCTGGGCTTCCTGCGCCTGCGCTACAAGCAGCCCGGCGAAAGCACCAGCCAGCTGATCGAGACACCGATTACCGAGGCCAACCCCACCAGCACTGAGGCAGGCTTTGCCACAGCCATCGCGGGGTTCGGTCAGCTGTTGCGCGGGTCGGACTATCTGGGCAACTGGTCCTATGCGGATGCCGTCGCGCTGGCCACCCAGACCAAGGGGGCCGATCCCTACGGCTACCGGGCCGAGGCGATCACTCTGATGCGCTTGGCCGAAAGCCTCGCCAAGGCGCAGTAGCGGCACCTGCGCAAAGGGGGCAACAGGGGCGGAGGACGGGCTCAGCCCTCCCGCAGCGCCCATAGAAACAGCAAAAGCCCCGGCGGTCGCCAGACCACCGGGGCTTTTTCAATTGGATCACGCAGGCTTAGTGCAGCTTGGCTTTGACTTCCGCAATCGCGTCGTCGATCAGCTTGCCCTGATCGGCATCCGTCGTCTTCGAGGCGACAACCGCGCCAGCAGCGCCAATCGCCACCGAAATGGCGCTGTCGCGCACCTGCTTGACGGCCGAGGCCTCGGCAGAGGCGATCTGCTCTTCCGCAGCAGCCAGACGGCGCTCGATCGAGCTTTTGAGGTCGGCTTTCGCCTGCTCCGCTGCGGCCTCAGCCTCTTTCTTGGCATTGGCGATGATCTTGTCGGACTGCTCGGCCACTTCCTTTTGTTTGCGCTCGTAAGAGGCCAGGATCGTCTGCGCCTCCTCGCGCAGGGCTTTCGCCTCGTCCAGCTCCGCCTTGATCGTCTCGGCGCGCTTGTCGAGCATACCGCCCAGCATCGCAGGCACCTTGAAGTAGAGCAGCACCCCGATGAAGACGATGAAGCCCAGGAACACGACGAAGTCGGTATTTTTCAGAGACAGCTCCCAACCGGCAGCGAAGGCCGGGGCCGGTGTCAGGACGGCAAGGGCGATGATGCGGTTTTTCATGAGCTTACCCTTTCATCTTTGCCGTCACGGCGGCGGTGATGGATTTCGCGTCAATTTTGCCCGGTGCCACGGCGGCCACGATATCCTTGGCGATATCCTTGGCAACGGTGGCCGCGTCGTCCTTGGCGCTTTCCTGAATGGCCGCGATGGCCTTCTCGCTTTCGGCAGAGCGCGCAGCGATTTCGGCGTCAGCCTCGGCAATCGCCTTGTCCAGATCGGCTTTGATCTGCGCTTTGGTGTCGTCCACGATGCGACCCGCCTCGGCGCGGGCGTCGGCCAGGGCCTTGTTATAGGCCTCTTCCGCCTCGACAGCTTTCTGCTTGAGGTCCTCGGCGGCGGCAATGTCATTGGTGATCGTGCCCGAGCGCTCCGACAGGACAGACGCGATGCGCGGCAGGGCCACGCGGGACAGCACGAAATAGATCACGATCAACGTGACCACGAGCCAGAAAATCTGGTTCGGGAAGGTCGCAAAGTCGAGCTGCGGCATGCCAGGCGCGGTTGCCGCCCCGTCTACGCCCAAACTGTCTGCGAGACCCTGGTTGACCCCGCTTGAGTTTTCGTCAGCCATAACGGCCTCCAGTCCTACAAGTGTTACATCGGGCGGGTCTTAGGGAAAGACCCGCCCAAGCGTAAGGATGGTCCCAGGCGTCTTAGACGGCGAACATCAGCAGCAGAGCAACGAGGAACGAGAAGATCCCCAGCGCTTCTGCGAATGCGATGCCGATGAACAGGGTTGCCGTCTGGCCAGCAGCAGCGGATGGGTTGCGCAGTGCGCCCGACAGGAAGCTGCCAGCCACATTGCCCACACCGACGGCTGCGCCGCCCATGCCAACAGATGCGAGGCCTGCGCCGATGAATTGACCCATTTGTGCGATATCGCCTTCCATGTTTTTTCTCCTTACGATGGAATTACGGTGATGAGATGTAGGGTGGGTGTCTTGCCCACCGCTAGTGATGCGGGTGAAGCGCGTCCTTCAGATAGACACACGTCAGAATGGTGAACACGTAGGCCTGGATGCCCGCGACGAGCATCTCCAGCCCGTACATCGCGGTGATCGCCAGGATCGCCAGCGGCGAGATGGCCAGCAGCGCCGCGAAGGCCGCGAACACTTTGATAACCGCGTGGCCCGCCATCATGTTGCCTGCCAGCCGGATGGAGTGGCTGACCGGCCGCACGAAATAGCTGATCACCTCGATCACAGCCAGAATGGGGCGCAGCGGCAATGGCGCAGAGGACACCCAGAAAAGGCTCAGGAAGGACATGCCGTTCTTCACAAAGCCAATCACGGTGACGGCGACAAACACGGCCACGGCCAGCACGCCGGTCACAGCGATATGCGAGGTGGGGGTATATGCTTTCGGCAAAAGGCCAAGGTAGTTCGAGAACAGGATGAACATGAAAAGCGTCATGATATAGGGGAAGTATTTCACCCCGTCCTTGCCCGCGATATCCTCCACCATCTGGTAGACAAACCCGTAGGCAAGCTCAGCAATGGACTGGCTGCGCGAGGGCACAATGGCGCGCGACCGCGTGCCCAGAACCAGCAGAACCACCACGGCGATGATCGCCAGGGCCATCCACATGGTCGAATTGGTGATCGTGAACATCCCAACAGGGCCGTCGCCAAACAGCGGCTTGACGATAAACTGGTCCATTGGGTGGAATACGAGGCCCCCGTCTCCGGCGCCTTTTGCGTCGTCTGCCAACTCAGTCGTCCTTCTTCTCTCGGGCCGCTTTCGCGACCTCTTCCTCGCCAAACTCTTTCGCGGTGCGCATCATCACGTTGATGCCCGCGGCAAAGCCCAGCAGCGTAAATATCAACATGAACACGGGCAGCGTGCCAAACAGCGTATCCAACCCGTATCCAATCCCGAAGCCCAGGCCCAAACCGGCCACCAGCTCCGTCACCATCCGCCAGCCTTGGTTGGCCGTCGAATAATGCTCATCCGCGCGCGCCTTGGGGGCTTGCGACTTTTTCAGCGCGTCGAGCCGGTCGTTGAGCGCCTCAAGCTGCGCTTTATCCGGTTCCGTGGCCACAAAAAGTCTCCCTTAAGACGGGCGCTTCTGTTGAGGCTTGGTTTAGGAAGTGTAGGGGGCAGAGTCAATCAGCACGACAGGTGCTCAAGTATATGTTTTCACTTACTATTATTTCGAAACGGGTGGCGCAGAGTGTCGCAAAACCTTCGAAATCCACCAAATGATATATTCAACCAATCGGTTGAAGATCCTTTGGCTGACCCGAAAGTCTCGGGCACTTACCCTCGTTCAGCGCCACAGACCGAGGGCCGGTCAGGGGCCCGTCTCTCTCTGGCCGTGCCGTCCATCTCAAAATCAAAAGGGTGTGCCGAGACATGAGCGGCAAGACGTCAGGACCCCGTGGGCGCCTTTATCGAACCGGTGATTTGACCACGCACGTTGCGCTGCTCAATGATCTGCGATGTCAGGTGCCAATACACGTCAAGGTCGATCAGTTCCAGATTGCTCAACGCATCCGCACCACCAAAAAACAGCGGGGTCTTGTACCCCACGCATTCATTTGCAGCAGGGGCGCGGTCGCCTTGCGCTAACCATGCTCGAAAAATGTGCTCCGCCAAAGCCGCATCGGCCTCATTGACCAGACTGCCCGTATGAAACTCCTCAAAAGGCACCCCGATGCCCAATGCCTCGCAGGTGGCCAGTTCAAACATAATCACCTGAGAATCTGAAGCGCGCAGGGCAAACACATTGCCCATCCAATCCGTCGCAAAGCAGTCCACCGCGTTCATGTAATCAGGGTAAGCCCTGAATACTGACGGCGTTAAGGTCGCGGCCATCTGATCAGAAAGGACACGGTACAGCCCCCCGCCAAAGACCTGCCCGCCCGCCGCCTCACGCAGGGCCAAAGGAGAGCCGACCTGCGACGGCAATGCCCTTTGAGGATCTCCATATTTTGCCTCAAAAGCCTCTAGCATCAGCGTTCTCCCATTGTCACACGTCCGATCGGCGTTCCAATTTCAAGGTCACTGATCCTATGGTTGATCTGCGCCCCAAGACTTCGGTTTACGCTACTATCTAACGGCCCCACATTCAAAATGTCGTCTAGGCCGCCTAGCTGCAAGTCTTGAACATGGTCAGGATCGGCGTTGTCCGGAATATCGCCCACCTCTCGCGTGTAGCGAGCGCGCAATGACGTCGCTGCGCGCTCAACGGCCGCTGAACTCCGGTGTCATTGTTTCCCGCACGCCAACAAATTCTGCGGCAGCCATGACCCCGTTCAGCCCCATCTCAACCAGATCGACGGGGCCGCCCAGCACGTTGGCAATGCCTTGGTTCAGGCCC
>CAYLVP010000052.1:5031-14742 GCA_964387155.1 uncultured Rhodobacterales bacterium
CGCTCTTGGCTCGCGGCGCGTTCTGCAGGCGTTGGATCATGCGGGTCAGGCGCGGCTCCACGCCCCAGCCCTACCCTTCACTCCCAATCAAGGCTATCAACCAAAACATGACCGACCCGATCGACCAGGTTTTTGCCGCGCTGTCTGACGGCACGCGGCGCGCCATCCTGACCATGCTCCTTGAGGATGACATGGCGGTGACGGATGTGGCGGAGCCGTTCGAGATGTCGCTCGCCGCGATTTCCAAGCACCTCACCATTCTCACCAAGGCCGGGCTGATCAGCCAGGAGAAACGCGGCCGGGTCAAATGGTGCAAGCTGGAGCCGGACGCCATGCGCGAGGCCATTGTCTGGATCGAAAGCTTCGGCCAGCTGCAGGCGCTCAATTACGATGCGTTCGAGGCCTTCCTCTCCCGCGAGCTGGACGAAAAAAGGCCCTGAGGGGCAAATTTTTGCCAGATTTCGCCGCTAAGCCGCTGTGCAACTTCTGATGGCAATACGTGTGGAGGGCATATGAAGTTTATTCCCGCATTCCTGTCGCTGGGCTTCTTCGGGGTCCTGGCCTATTTCGTCTGGACCGACCAGATCCCCTATTACCTGCTGCCCACGGATGAGGCAGACCCGAACCGGCTCGACCGGGCGGAAAAGCTGGTCGAACAGGGCATCGGCTATCTGGGCGCGCTCAAAACCGGGGCGGTGCTGATGGGCGTTGGCATGATCCTGTCGCTCTTCTTCGTGATGGAGCCTCGCGAGAAATACGACCCGTAAATCCCCCGCTCAATCGCCCCGCAGCAGGGCCAGCAAGGCAAGAATGGTCAGCGCCACGCCTCCCAGAATGGCGGCGGGCGGCGCGCCATTGCCAAGCGTAATCTCCCACAAAATGACCCAGCTGGGCGTCAGATAGGTATAGGCCATCACCTTGGCAGAGGGCAGCCGCAGCGACGCGAATTGCAGCAGCACGAACGTGAAGGCCGAGGCCCCGACAGCAATGTAGAGCAGCTTGAGCCAAACCCCGGCGCCCAGGCTTGACCAGGGGGTCGCCATCAGGGCCGGGCCGCCCCAGATCAGCAAAATCAGCAAAGCGGCGCAGATCATGCCGAAGGTGAAGACCAGCGGCCGCTCCCCCCGGTTCAGTCGCGCCACCATCGGCGTGTAGATCGCATGCGCGACGCAGCCCACAAAATAGATCAGCTCGCCCCGGCCAATCTCGAAGGCCAGCAGTGCCGCGACATCCGCCCGGAAGATCACCCAAAGCGCGCCCGCCCCGCCCAGCGCCAACGCCGCCGCCATTGAGGCCGAGGTGACTTGCCGCAGCAAGACCCAGCCCGCAAAGCCCGATATGATCGGCGTCAGCGTGAAGACCGCCGAGGCCGAGACCGGCGGCGCGGTCTTGAGCCCTTCGAACATCAACACAAAGTAAATGGCGAAAAGCCCGCCCAGGATCAGGTAGCGCCAGGGGGCTGCGCAGGCGCTGCGCGGGATGCCCCCGGTGGCCAGCGCTGCCGCCCCGATCACGACCCCCGCGATCATGAACCGCACCGCATTCAGCGCCGTGGGCTCGATCACCGGGGCGATCATCGCGCCCAACGAAAACGAGCCCGCCACCAGCATCGAGAAGGCCAGCATCGCCAGATGGCCTTTGGCCGCCTCGCTCATCCGCGCGCCATCTCAAGCCGGTCGCGCAGCTGCCAGTATCTGATCGCAGCCCCCTTGCCGATCATCTGCGTCATGCGGAATGCCTTGGGTTGCATGTCCGTCACCGGAAAATCCAGCGCGCGCGGGTCCGCGCCCAGCGCCCGCTCTGCCAGCACCCGGCCCATCACATGGCTCATCGCCACCCCGCGCCCGTTATAGCCAAGGCCCGCCAGCACGCCCGGCACGGGCTCATGCAGATGTGGCAGGTGGTCATCAGTGACGGCGATCTGCCCGCCCCAGCGGTAGCGCCAGCGGACGCCTTTCAGCTGCGGGTAGACCCGCGCCGCGTCTCGGATCAGCGCAGTGTGCCCTGTGATGGCGCCGCGCAGCCCCTTCTTTCCGATGCCGCCAAACACCATCCGGTTGTCGGGCTCGCGACGGGCATACATAATCACCCGCCGCGTGTCCGAAATCGTCTGCCCGCCCGGCAGCACATCCGCAATCACCCGATCTGGCAGCGGGTCGGTGGCGACCTGAATGGTGACCAGCGGCAGGATCGTGCGCCGCAGCTGCGGCACCAGCCCCCCGGTATAGCCATTGGTGGCCAAAACCACCTGGCCCGCGCGGATCTGCGCCTCGGCGCAGTGGACAACCCAATCCGCGCCCCAGCGCGCAACGCCCAAAACCGGGCTGCGGCCGAAGATGCGCGCGCCTGCGCTGCGCGCAACCCGCGCCAGCCCGCGCGCCAGTGACAGGGGCTGCACCGCGCCGCCTTTGGGCACGAGGATACCGCTGGCATAGCTGCGCGTGCCGCTCAAAGCCTGCAGGGCCGCGCCGTCCACCTGTTCCATCTCAGCGCCTTGGGCGTTCCAACCTTGCGCGTTGGACCACATTTGCGCGGCCACAGCAGAGCAATGGTTCACCCGCAGCCAGCCATTCTGACGCGCGCCGCATTCGATCTGGTAGCGGCGGATCATGTCAAACAGCGCATCCGCCGAGCCCAGCGAGACCTCGGACAGCCGGGCCGCGTAATGCGCGCCCAGACGGCGCTCCAGATCTGCGGGGCTGTTATAGGGCAGCATCGGGTTGACCTGCCCCCCATTGCGCCCTGACGCGCCCCAACCTACATCGCCCGCGTCCAGCACCACCACGTCCCTGCCCGCCTCCGCGATGCCCAACGCCGCGCGCAGCCCGGTGAACCCCGCCCCGATGATCACGACATCACAGGTCAGATCCCCCCGCGCCATAGGGGAAGGTGCGACAGGCTCCGCCGTCGCAGCCCAAAGCGAGTCGGGAAAGAGGACGGCAGATGCGCTCAGGACGCGGCCCAGGTCTTGGCTTCTTCCTTGAGGAAGGTCACAAAGGAATGCACCTTCGCGGTGCGGTGCAGGTCCACATGGGTCACGCACCAGAAGCTCGAGAACCAGCTCGACAGCGGCTCGATCATCTCCTTCATGTCGGGGTGCTCATTGCCCAGATAGGATGGCAAAAACCCGATCCCCGCCCCCGCCATCACCGCATCCTGCACCGTATTGGTGTCAGAACATTTATAGACCACGTTTTCCTCGGGCACGTTTTCACCGATCCATTTCATGAACGGCACCCGCATGTCGAGACTGGCGACCCGGCAAAAGCGGTGGTTCGGGATGTCGTCGACCCCCTCCAGCGGGCCGTGGCGGAAAATATAGTCCTTATGGGCAAACAGCCCCATCGGCAGCGTGCCCAGCTCCGAGACGATATTGTCCAGATCATTGCCCGGCGCGCCCGCGCGCAAAGCGACATGCGCCTCCCCGTATTCCAGCCGCAGCGGCCGCGTGTCCACGATCAGCTGCGCGCGCACCTCGGGGTTGTCCACCTGGTATTTGGTGATCGTGCGCGCCATCAGCGGCGACATTTGCGGCAGGCAGGTCACGATCAGCTCCCCCGACACGCTGGCACCGCGCCCGTGGATGCGGCCCGCCAGCTGGGTCAGCTGGTCTTCGGTGGCCCCCGCCACCACCAGCAGGTCCTCGCCAGCCTCGGTCGGCGTGTATCCGCGGGCATGACGTTGAAACAGTTTTGCCCCCAGCTTGCCCTCCAGGCTGTCGATATGCCGGATCACCGTTGCGTGGTGAACGCCTAAAACTTCAGCAGCGGCAGAAACAGTGCGCAAACGTGCAACTTGGTAAGCAGTCCGAAACTCATCCCAATTGTCGATATCCATTCGGCAGGCCTTTCCTCGTGGGTCACAGCACGGTGAAGACCTCCATATTCGTCGTATCGTGCGGATTAACAAGAGAGTTTTTACCTCCTCCCTTGCCCGTCGGCGCATGCCCGCTACCTCCGCCCCTATGAATGAACGCCTCATTTTTGTGCTAAAGACGTTGCTCAGCGCCGCCTTCCTCTATTACGGGTTGCAGAAGCTCGGCGGGTTTGCGCCCGCGGTCGAGATGTATGAGCGGCTGGGCTTCGGGCAGGCGCCGCGTTTCATGACCGGCAGCGCCGAGCTGCTTGGCGCGCTGGGGCTTTGGTGGCGCGGGCGCGAGCTGCTGGGCTGTCTGGTGTTGTTGGGCACCATGGCCGTCGCAACCTTCGCGTTGCTGGTCTATCTCGGGCCGCCCTACGCCCCCGTGCCGCATCTGAGCATCGGCGTTCTGATCCTCACCTGGCACCACCGCGACCAGCTGCGGCGGGTTTTTGCCTAAAGCGGCCTGATGCGGGCCTGATGCGGGCCTGGCGGGGTGGACGGTCACAGTAATTTCACAATCTTGGTAAAGACTCCGCACACCCGCCTTAGCCCAACATCAAGAGCATGCCAGCCGTGATCACGCGCATCAGCCCCAACCCTGTGGAACCCGAGCATGTGATCTGGGGTCTCAGCCGTGCCGCGTTACTGCTGGCCCTGACGTTTGTGCCGGTCATGGTGCTGTCGCCCGGGATGTATTTCTGGGTCGACCTGCTGACCGTCATCCCGATCATGCTGATGGGC
The DNA here is from genome assembly GCA_964387155.1 of uncultured Rhodobacterales bacterium. GTDB lineage: Bacteria > Pseudomonadota > Alphaproteobacteria > Rhodobacterales > Rhodobacteraceae > Litoreibacter. The sequence continues at coordinate 9,634 of CAYLVP010000052.1, forward strand.
GGTATGTGCTCTGAGGATATGATGGTGCGCATGATCGCGACCGCCACCAATCTGGCAATCATCGTCACGGCGCTTGGCGCGGCGCGTGGCCTTAGCCGCAGGCTGCGCTTCGCTTTTGACCGCTCGAAATTCGGCACCCGCAGCGCGTTCTGGCAACCGCCCGGCCCCACCATCTGGCAGGCCCGGCTGGAAGATGTCCAGCTCCGCCGGCAGGCAAACCGCGCCGACCGCGCCCGGCCCTTTGCGCATCCGCTTGACAGCGCCCCCCGCACCGCTTAGAGCCAGCCCCAACCCCGGAAGCATCAGCCTTCCGGTCCCGGCACGAGGTCGGGATCGCCCCCCATCAGCGCGTTGCGCCCATGGGGGCCAAACTGTTTGTTTGGACCCCATTCAGGTTTGATCCCGGGGGGCGCGCTTGTCGTTTGAGCCGCGTCCCACCACATTGGGAGGCATAGTTGAGGATAAAGGAGCCTGAGAGCCAATGTTTGAGAATCTGTCCGAACGCCTCTCCGGCGTCTTTGATAAGCTCACCAAGCAAGGCGCGCTCAGCGAGGATGACGTCAAAACCGCGCTGCGCGAGGTCCGCGTGGCGCTGCTCGAGGCCGACGTCTCGCTGCCCGTTGCCCGCGATTTCGTCAAAGCCGTGGCCGAAAAGGCCACCGGGCAAGAGGTCACGCGCTCCGTCACGCCCGGCCAGCAGGTCATCAAGATCGTCCATGACGAGCTGAAACATGTGCTTGCGGGCGACAAAGAAGAGCCGGGCGAGCTGAAAATCGACAACCCCCCCGCGCCCATTCTGATGGTGGGCCTTCAAGTCGGCGGTAAGACGACCACAACCGGCAAGCTGGCCAAACGGCTCAAAGACAAGAGCAACAAGAAGGTGCTGCTGGCCTCCCTCGATGTCTACCGCCCCGCCGCGATGGACCAGCTGGCCATTCTGGGCACCCAGATTGGCGTCGACACGCTGCCGATTGTTCCCGGCGAAAAGCCCGTCGATATCGCACGCCGCGCAAAGCAGCAGGCGACGCTGGGCGGCTATGACGTCTATATGCTCGACACGGCGGGCCGGCTGCAGATCGACGAAGTGCTGATGAAAGAGGTCGAAGACGTCCGCGATGTCGTCTCCCCCCGCGAAACGCTTCTGGTGGTAGACGGCCTGACCGGTCAGGTCGCCGTCGAAGTCGCGGAAGAATTTGACGACAAGATCGGCATTTCCGGCGTCGTGCTGACCCGGATGGATGGCGACGGGCGCGGCGGCGCGGCGCTGTCGATGCGCGCAGTCACCGGCAAGCCGATCAAATTCGTGGGGTTGGGCGAGAAGATGGACGCGCTCGAGACCTTCGAGCCCGACCGCATCGCGGGCCGCATCCTTGGCATGGGCGACATCGTCTCCCTCGTGGAAAAAGCGCAGGAAACCATCGAGGCCGAACAGGCCGAAAAGATGATGAAGCGCTTCACCAAAGGTCAGTTCAACATGAACGACCTCAAAATGCAGCTCGAGCAGATGCTCAAGATGGGCGGCATGGAAGGGCTGATGGGCATGATGCCCGGCATGAAGAAAATGGCCGCTCAGGCCGATGCCGCGGGTCTGGACGACAAGATGCTCAAGCAGCAAATCGCGCTGATCCAGTCAATGACCAAGAAAGAACGCGCCAACCCGCAGCTATTGCAGGCAAGTCGCAAAAAGAGAATTGCCGCAGGGGCGGGCATGGAGGTGTCCGACCTCAACAAACTTCTCAAGATGCAGCGGCAAATGTCTGACATGATGAAGAAAATGGGCAAGATGGGCAAAGGCGGCATGCTCAAACAGGCGATGAAGGGAATGTTCGGAAAAGGCGACATGCCTGACATGAACGATCCGGCCGCAATGGAAGCTGCCGCCAAGCAGATGGGTATGAAAATGCCCGGCGGCGGGCTGCCGGGCCTTGGCGGCGGTCAACTGCCCCCCGGCCTCAGCGGGTTTGGCAAAAAGAAATGACCGTGACCTTCGAAACCCCAACGCTTGAGACCAAGCGGCTGATCCTGCGCGGACCGAAAGCCTCGGACGCGGATGCGTTCGTTGCGGCCTATGCCGAGGACCGCATGAAGTTTGCCGGTGGGCCAAAAGGGACGCGCGACGCGTGGGATTTCTTCGGCACCGAGATCGGCCATTGGGTGATGCGCGGCTACGGCATGTTCGTCATGACCTCAAAGGACAGCGACACACCCATGGGGATTGTCGGGCACTGGCACCCAAAGACCTGGCCAGAGCGCGAAGTCGGCTGGGTCCTCTTCTCGGACGCCCATGAGGGCAAGGGCCACGTCACCGAAGCCGCGCGCGCCTGCGTCGATTACGCGTGGCGCGTGCTGAAATGGGACACGATCGTCAGCTATATCGATCCGCAAAACGCCCGCTCCATCCGCGTCGCGGACCGCCTCGGTGCGTCAATGGATCCGGATGCGCCGCAGCCAAAACCTCAGACACCCTGCCTCGTCTACCGCCATCCAAAGCCGGAGGCCGCATGATGCACCATGTATGTACGCCATGTGTACGGGCTGTGTACGCGCCGTGTACGCAAATGTGGAGGGCCATAAATGTCTGATGACGTCCTGCGCGCCGCCGAGATTTTGAAAGAGCATCGCGCCTCCATCGACCGTCTGGACGCGATCCTGGTCTATACGCTGGGCGAGCGGTTCAAGCATACCCAAGCCGTTGGCAAGCTGAAGGCAGAGCACGCCCTGCCCCCCTCTGATCCCGACCGTGAGGCCAAGCAAATCACCCGTCTCGAGGACCTCGCCAAACGCGCCGACCTCGACCCCGAATTCGCCAAATCCTTCCTGAATTTCATTATCCGGGAAGTCATTCAAAACCATAAGAAAATCAAGGAATAGCCGGGTATCCGGCACACGCCATCCCAAGGAGAAAACACAATGGCAATGAAAATCCGACTGGCCCGTGGTGGGTCGAAGAAACGCCCCTTCTACCGCGTTGTCGCCGCCGACTCGCGCATGCCACGCGACGGCCGCTACGTCGAGAAGCTGGGCACCTATAACCCGCTGCTGCCCAAAGACAGCGAAGAGCGTGTGAAGCTCGACATGGAGCGCGTCCAGCACTGGCTAGACAAAGGCGCCCAGCCCACCGACCGCGTCTCTCGCTTCCTCGAAGCCGCTGGAATCCTTGAGAAAAAAGAGCGTGCCAATCTCCAGAAAGGCGAGCCCGGCCAGAAAGCCAAGGACCGCGTGGAAGAGAAAGCAGCCAAGGCCCAAGCCGCCAAAGACGCCGCTGAAGAAGCCTCCGCCGCCCCTGCTGAGGAAGCACCGGCAGAAGAGGCTCCAGCCGAAGAAGCTGCTGAAAGCTGATCTCTTTTCAGCAACTGCATCCCCTGTGGCGGGCCGCACTCGGTGGCCCGCCAGACCCGCCCTTCACAGGTTATGGGTAAGCAATGACACAACCGCCGCGCATCGTGTTTCATCCCGGCTTTCACAAGACCGGCACGACCAGCCTGCAAAAATATATCGACGCTCACAAAGCGGCGCTGACCCCTTATTTTACGCCCTATATCCATATGGGCGCAGCCGGTCCGCTGGCTCGCTACTACGGGCATAAACAGTTTCCCTGGCGCCTCTGGGCCTTCCGACGCGAGCTGCGCCGCTTTCTCAAAACCGTACCCGCCGAGGGCACGATCCTGTTGTCGCGCGAAACCTTTTGCGGTGTCATGCCCGGCCATCACGGCATCGGCGGCAAGTTGATCCGCGACTACCAGGCGGCGGCCAAACCGCTTTGCGCAGTGACCCTGCAAGAGCTGCGACGCCGGTTCGGCCCCGATCTCGATCTCACCTTCCTCTTCACCACCCGCGAGCGGAGATCCTGGCTGCGCAGCGTCTACGGGCACCTTCTGCGCTCCTACCGCGTGACGGAGGACTTCGACGCCTGGGCCGCGCAGTTTGACCAAACCCTGTCGCTAGAGGATGAAGCCCGCCAACTCGCCGCGCATTTCCCCGACTGCAAGCTTGAGACCCGCGCATTGGAAGAGTTCGGCAGCCACAATTGCGGCATGGCGGCCTGCGTGCTCGAGCTGATGGGCGTGCCGGCCGAAGTGATTGACGCCCTGCCCCCGGCACGTCGCGAAAACGCCGGAAAACCTGCCGATGTCGCGGCTGAATTGCTCAGGCTCAATCGCTCACCCATCGGGCGCAAAGCCTTGATAAAGGCCAAGGAAAAGCTTCTTGCGGGGGCCACGGGGTGAGGTCAATTTCAAGCTTCACACCACAAATCGCGCGGCTAAGCCTTGCGATATCGGAGGCGCCATAATGAGCCGTGATCAAATCGTGGTGGGCGTCATCGCCGGAGCCTTCGGCGTCAAAGGCGAAGTGCGGCTGAAAAGCTTTTGCGCCGAGCCCGAGGATATCGCCAATTACTCACCCCTGCGCTCCGAGATGGGCGTGGATTACACGGTCAAGATCCTGCGCCCCGTCAAAGGCGGCTTCGCAGCCCGGCTATCCGGCGTGCGCTTCAAGGATGAGGCGGATAAGCTGAAAGGCATGAAGCTCTATGCCGACCGGGACCTGCTGCCCGCCTTGCCCGATGACGAATTCTACCACGCAGATCTGATCGGACTTGCGGTGCTCGATACCGGTGGCGGCACATTGGGCAAGATTGCGACTGTCCAAAACCACGGCGCGGGGGACATTATCGAGGTCCGCGGACCCGACTTGAAGAACGCGCTGCTTTTGCCCTTCACCCGCGAGGTCGTGCCCACAGTTGACCTTGGTGCCGGACGCGTCATCGTCGACCCGCCCGAAGAGGTCAGCGGCAAGGAGTGAGCGCGCCTAAGCCAGCACCTCTTCGATGAGCCACGTCAAAGCGTCTGCGCGCGTTTCATCCCCGGCATAGGCCACAAGCCTGACACAGCACTGATAAAGCAGGAAAAATATCAGCGCATCGCCCTGCTCCACACCGCTATGTCCATCCAGGAAGGCGGCTTTGTCGTGTCTGATCTGCTCTAGGAATGCCGCACGCCCGGTCGGATAGGGCGGCCTGAGCGCCTGCCAGACCAGAAAATGCGCGGCCTCCCAGACAAGGGGCCGGATCAGGGTTGCGTTGATATCAACGCCGGTCAGCGTCTCGCC
>CAYLVP010000052.1:14842-21253 GCA_964387155.1 uncultured Rhodobacterales bacterium
GCTCGGGCGGCTGGCATCCTCAAGCGCTTGGGTGAAGGTGATGCCCGGCGCGACACTCAGCGCAATCACCCCAGCCTTTGGCCAAACTGCGCGAGCCGCAGTCGCCCGGTTCTGACCATGCGCCATGTGGTCCCGCAGATATCCAAGCTCCGTCGCCGCGTCGGAAGTCTGCCTCTCCACCTCCAGGCTCTTGTAGCGCTTCACGATAACCCGCTCTCCCAGAAGCTCGGCATCAAACACATCGCCCCTCGGGTCGGTCTTTAGCGCCGCACGGATCTTCAGCTCATCAATCGCATGCGCGTCAATGAGGTCGCGTATCGCGCTCAGCGCAGCGCTTAGGCGCAGCTTTTTGGAAGTCGATTTGAACATGTCGTCCACCGCGGTATGGCCGCGCGGGGCGGCTGTCAACGCAGCGATTGTACTCGATTTGCGTTTCGGCCTAGTGTCGCCTCATGTCCGAGACACCCCCCAAATCGCACGGTCGCAAGTCCATCAGTGCTTCGCTGCAGCCCCGGGATCTGATGGCGGAAACCAAGCTGGTCGGCGCATGGACCGCCAAGATCATCACGCTTTTCCCGGAGGTCTTCCCCGGCGTGCTGGGCGCGTCGTTAACCGGCAAAGCGCTGAAAGAGGGGCTCTGGGCATTGGAGACGATCGACCTGCGCATTTTCGGCGAGGGCAAGCACCGCAATGTCGATGACACGCCCTATGGTGGCGGTGCAGGTATGGTGTTGCGCGCGGATATCGTGGCCAAAGCGCTTGATTTTGCGGGCCGTGCGACCCCGCAAGACCGTGCCAAATGGCCGATCATCTATCTCTCCCCGCGCGGCGCGCCCTTCACGCAGGCAAAGGCGCGGCAGTGGAGCGAGGCGGACGGCATCACCCTGCTCTGTGGCCGGTTTGAAGGCGTCGACCAAAGGGTGCTTGATGCCTACGAGATCGAAGAGGTCTCTTTGGGGGATTTCGTCCTCACCGGGGGTGAAATTGCAGCCCAAGCCATGCTCGATGCCACCATTCGACTGCGCGAAGGGGTGCTGGGAAATCAGGCCAGCACCGACGAGGAAAGCCACTCCGATGGCCTGCTTGAACACCCCCAATACACCCGCCCCGCCCACTGGCGCGGCCTTGGGGTGCCCGAGGTCTTGACGTCAGGCGACCATGGCAAAGTGGCAGAGTGGCGTCGCGCGCAATCAGAGGCGTTGACACGGGACCGCAGGGCCGACCTTTGGGCGGCCAAAAGCAAGAAGTGACTTACTTTCTCTGCGCCGCCAATCCTGCATCCATACCATAGAGAAACGCCTGCATGAGCGGCGGCTGCGCGCCGGGCTGGCCTGCGAACTGGGCGCTCTTTGCCGGGGGGTCTGGCGCAGCTTTGTCATGGGAGGGAAGCGTTGCGGTGCCAATCATCAACAGCCCCACACCGACATAGGCCCCGCCAATAATGGCTGAAGCGGTGACCGGGTCGGTCACGACCGACAGATAAAGCCAAGCCGACCAAGTGAGAATGCCCAGTCCCACAATGATCGAAAGCAGGCCCCCCGTCAGGAGGCCTGCCTTACGCGACGCGCGCGCCGCGTTCTTCTTCAGACGTGCGATCATCACTTGCGGCTGCTCATGAAGCCCACCAGAAAGCCCAGTCCAGCGGCGATGCCAAGCGCTGCTGCGGGTTGGGACTTGATGAAGTCATTGGCCTGATTTTGAAGGGCTGCGGTCTGCTCCGATGCGGCGGCTGCGTGTGACTTCGCGGCATCGCGCAGCTCTTTTGCTTTCTCCTGAACCGCCTCAGTCACGTCATCGCCTTTTCCCTTGGCAAGCTGGCCAAGCAATTTGGTCAGGTCGGCCACATCATTGCGCAATTCAGTCATTTGGGCTGCGACATCTTCGGCGCTGGCATCGGTATTGGTCACTTCGGCAAGTTTGCGGGCCATGGGTTCGTACTCCTGATTTGCAATGTGTTTCGTTGAGTGACCAACGCCGCGCCCTCCCGTCAGGTTCCGCTTACCCACCTGCAAGATGGCGCAACGGTGCCCCGGACCTTGCGCGGCAGGGAAGACTTGCCGAAAAAGGCGCCAGCACAAAGCCCTAAGGCTTGATCCGGCTCAGATTCCCGCCTATACCCCGCGGGTCTGGAATCAGAACACTGACCAGAGCCGTTATTTTACTGGGCCTGATGCGCTTTCTTCGGCACGTCAAACTTGGCTCAAAAGACCGGCACTCAAAAGCAATGACGACCTGATCTGTGGCGGGCACTTTGGTGGACCCGGAAGAAGACCAACAGCTCTTGGGACGCGCGAAACATTCACCGGGCAAACCGGGATCATAGTGAAGGAGCGTGTCAGATGGACCTGATCGCACAACTCGAGGCGGAACAAATCGCCGAGCTGGGAAAAGACATCCCGGATTTCAAAGCGGGTGACACCATCCGCGTGGGCTACAAGGTGACCGAGGGCACCCGTACCCGTGTTCAGAATTATGAAGGCGTCTGCATCGCGCGCAACAATGGCACCGGCATCGCCGGTTCGTTCTGCGTGCGCAAGATTTCCTTCGGTGAGGGCGTGGAGCGTGTCTTCCCGCTGCATTCCACCAATATCGACAGCATCACCGTCGTGCGCCGCGGTAAAGTCCGTCGCGCCAAGCTGTACTATCTGCGCTCGCGTCGCGGTAAATCCGCACGTATCGCCGAGCAGACCAACTATCGCCCGCTGAAAAGCGGCGCAGAAGCGTAAGGAGCGGCTGTCATGAAAAAAGATACCCATCCCGAATACCACATGATCGACGTCAAAATGACCGACGGTACGATTGTGCAGATGAAATCGACCTGGGGCGCCGAAGGCGACCAGCTGGCGCTCGACATCGACCCATCCTCCCACCCTGCGTGGACCGGCGGCAACCAACGCCTGATGGACACCGGCGGCCGCGTGTCGAAGTTCAAGAACAAATACGAAGGTCTGGGCTTCTAATCCTTTCCTTTAGATTACGGTTTCGAAGCGCTCCCTGCGGGGGGCGCTTTTTTTTGCCGTTGCTAGATTGCTCGAACTCAAAGGACGCGCGCGCAAGTGAATGACGCCTATGTGCCTCCTATGAATCACTGTCAGATTTCTTGGGGTGTGACAGCGGGTTCCGCTTCTCTTGGGCGGGCCTGTCTCGTATAAGCCTAGAAAAGCCCCGCAAAGGGGATGAGGCACAGGAGCAGAGCGTATGGCTGCGCATATTATCGTTTTCGGCAACGAAAAGGGCGGGTCGGGCAAGTCGACCAACTGCATGCATGTCACCACCGCGCTCGCGCGGATGGGGTTCAAGGTGGGGGCGCTGGATCTTGACCTGCGGCAGCGCAGCTTTGGCCGCTACTGCGAAAACCGCCGCCGCTTTGCGAAGAAAGAAGGGCTCGATCTGGCCACAGCGGATGTGGTGGAACTGCCCGAGATCGCCAGCTCGGCGCTGGCCGAGGGCGAGAACATCTATGACCGCCGCCTCAGCGAGGCTGTTGCGGGCATGGAGGCCCGGTTCGACTTTATTGTCATCGACTGCCCCGGCTCCCACACCCGGCTGAGCCAGGTGGCGCATTCGCTGGCTGACACGCTGGTCACGCCGCTTAATGACAGCTTCATCGATTTTGACCTGCTCGCCCGCGTTGACCCGGAAACGCACAAAGTTCTGGGCCCGTCCGTCTATTCCGAGATGGTCTGGCAAGCCCGACAGCTACGCGCCCAGGCCGGGCTGAACCCCATCGACTGGGTCGTCGTGCGCAACAGGGTGGGCACCCAGCGTATGCATAACAAAAAGAAGATCACCGATGCCGTCGACGGGCTGGCAAAACGTGTCGGCTTTCGCGTGGCCCCCGGCTTTTCGGAGCGCGTGATCTTCCGGGAGCTATTCCCGCGCGGGCTGACCCTACTGGATCTGGGCGATATCGGGATCAAGAACCTCAACATCTCCAACGTTGCAGCCCGTCAGGAACTGCGCGAGCTGGTCAAGGCCCTGAACCTGCCCGGCGTTGAGGTGAATTTCTAGTCCAGGTTCAGACCGCCGCCAGCAAAACCGCCGCCAGAGCTGGCCTGCACCGTATCATTCTGAATGTCCGCAACAGCGAGACTGACGAGCATCAGCCCAGCCGCTGACAGAGCAAAACCGAAGAAAAACATTTGAAGTCGCTTAAGCAGCGCGAGCAGTAACATATCAGCATTCCCGTTTTAGGAACGCCCCCAATGGCAGTTTTGGGTTTCAAATATGTCAACGCCGTGCCGCTGCTTTGAAAAATCAGCGGCGGCGCCCGTCACCTCAGCGCGCCTTAGTCCTGCGCACAAGTACAAGTACCAGTCGGCCGCATATGTCGGTCAGTCCATCACACGCAGCCTGTTCAGCTGCCAGATGCTACGCGCATAGACCGTTTCGGTCTGATATTTGGGGTCGCTGTCATAAGGGAACACCACCCAGAAAGGGCCTTTGTCGCGCACGGATATGATCTCCCCATCCATCCGTGTGGCCACAATCGGGGCGGTGTCTTCGAGCGCGTCTATTTTCATGGTCACGGAATAGTCGTTTAACGCGACCATTTCGACGGCTCTTCCCTTAGCGCCCATCTCCACCAGCAGGGTTTTCAGCGGAACCCCGGAGAAGGCGACTTTTCCATCGGTCCAGATGGTCGTGGTGGTGAAGCTCACCTGTTCCATCTGGTCCAGCTTCTCCAGCGACACGGTCGCGGGATTAAGTTGCGATGAGGTTGCTGTGACCTGCAACCCCATCGCGTCCTGCCCGAAGGCGGGGAACATCTGCAGACATAGGCCCGCGATTAACGCGGTCGCCGTCCGTGAGTGGAGTTTTGAATACATCTAAATACCTAATACTGCAGATAAGTCTTTGTATCATTGTGAGTCTTTTGTGGTCCGGGGCATTGGAATAGGGTGCTATACTTTGGTATAGGTTGAGGGGAGGACGGCCCGGTTTTACGCCCTTCACCAACATCAAGGACAAGAGCACCGCATGCCCAACATACTGATTGCAGATGATCATGATCTGGTGCGCGACACCATCGCGGCATATCTGGGCAGCAAAGACACGTTTTCCACCTTCACCGCGTCAAATGTCGAGCAGGCGATGAAAATCATGTCTGGCGTCGACGCGATCGATCTGGTGATTCTGGACTACAACATGCCGGGCATGAACGGGCTGCAAGGGCTCGAAGTGACGCGCCGCCGCTTTCCCGCGACCCGTATTGTCATGATGTCGGGCGTTGCCAACAAGGAGGTCGCGACCGCCGCGATGGAGCTGGGGGCCGATGGTTTCATCCCCAAATCGCTGGCCGCAGACTCGCTCATCAACGCGATCAAATTCGTGCTGATGGGGGAACGCTACTTTCCCTTTGAATTCTACGCCTCCGCCCCAGAGCCCGAAGCGAACGCCGCCTTTGCTGATTTGTCCGACCGCGAAAGGCAAACGCTGGAACAGCTCTGCAACGGCTTGTCCAACAAGGAAATTGCCCGTGCCCTGAGTATCCAGGAGGTCACCGTCAAGCTGCATGTCAGAAACCTCTTTGCCAAGCTGGGCGTGGCAAACCGGACCCAAGCCGCGCTGATGGCCAAGCAAGCCAATCTTTTCTGACCGCTTTTTGTAACCTGTGCTTGCGCAGAGCGGGATTGACGCGGAAACTGCGCGCAATTGATATTTGGCCAAAGGACCGCCCATGACCACTCCTCCTTCCGTAGCAAGTTTCGGCCTCGGCTCCATGGGCTACGGCATTGCCCAATCGATGCTTCGCGCCGGTTTGACAGTCCATGGCTTTGACGTTGTGCAGGCCCAGATCGACAGGTTCCGCGCGGAAGGTGGGGCAGATGAGGCGCTTGATGAGATTGCAGGCACGCTGTCCGCCGCGGTTGTGGTCGTGCTGAATGCCGCGCAGACCGAGACTGTGCTTTTCGGGCCGAACGGGATCGTCCCGCTTCTTCGTCCCGGGGCGGTCGTGATGGCCTGCGCCACCGTGCCGCCCGATTTCGCCAAAGCGATGGAGGCCCGCTGCGCCGAACATGGTGTGCATTACCTCGACGCGCCGATTTCAGGCGGGGCCACCAAGGCCGCGCAAGGGCAGCTATCGGTGATGGCAAGCGGCACGCCAGAGGCCTTCGCGGCGGCGCGCCCCGTCCTCGACGCAACGTCAGAGACAGTGTTCGAACTGGGCGACGCAGCGGGCGCGGGCTCAGCCATGAAAGCGGTCAACCAATTGCTTGCAGGCGTGCATATTGCCACGATGGCGGAGGCGCTGACCTTTGGTATGACGCAAGGGGTCGCGCCAGAGAAATTTGTCGAGGTGATCTCGAAATGCGCAGGCTCCAGCTGGATGTTGGAAAATCGCGCGCCCCATATCGTAGATGGCGACTACACGCCGCGCAGCTCGGTCAATATCTGGCCCAAAGATCT
>CAYLVP010000053.1:0-21190 GCA_964387155.1 uncultured Rhodobacterales bacterium
TCTGCGTCGACCGCATCTACAATGAAAACCTGCCCGAAGAAGACCGCCAACCGGCTTGCGTCAGAACCTGCCCCGCCGGTGCACGCCATTTCGGCGATCTGGGCGATGAAACCTCGGACGTCTCCATCCTCGTCAAGGAACGCGGCGGTTTTGATCTGATGCCCGAGCAAGGCACGAAGCCGGTCAACAAATACCTGCCTCCCCGCCCCAAGGATGAGCAGATTGACATCCTCGCGCCCCTTCTGGACCCCATCGCCGCAGAGCCGAAAGGCTTCCTCGGCTGGCTCGACAAAACGCTGGAGAAACTCTGATGCATCCCGCACCGTCCATTATCTTCTTCACCGTCTTCTCCGGCCTGGGCTTCGGCATGCTGGCCTTTCTGGGCTTTGGCAAACCGGATGTCTCGGGCTTCACCGGGTTTATCTTCTTCTTCATCGCCTTCGCGCTTGCGGTCGGCGGGCTGATCTCGTCAACCTTCCACCTTGGCAACCCGCAAAGGGCCATCAAGGCCTTCAGCCAATGGCGTTCCAGCTGGCTGAGCCGGGAGGGGTGCCTCGCCGTCGCGACCCTGGCGGTCATGGGGCTCTACGCGGCACTTATCATCTTCCTGAACACCCGCATCGCGGCATTGGGCCTGCTGGGGGCGGCACTCAGCCTGATGACGGTGTTTGCGACCTCAATGATCTACACGCAGATGAAAACCGTGCCGCGCTGGAACCATTGGACCGTCCCATTGCTGTTCATGGTCTACGCACTGACGGGCGGCGCGTTTCTGACCGGCCAGGTCCAAATCGCCGCTGCGGGCCTGATGACACTGGGCGCGCTTCAAATCGCCTATTGGGTCCTAGGCGACGCACGCTTCAGCAAAGAGGGCTCTACGCTGGAAAGCGCCACAGGGCTCGGCGAGATTGGCAAGGTGCGGATGTTCGAGGCACCGCATACGTCGGAAAACTACCTGATGAAAGAAATGGTCCACCAGGTGGGGCGCAAACACGCGATCAAACTCAGGATCATCGGGCTGGTCCTTGTCAGCGTGCTGCCATGGGCCATCCTGATGTTTATCGGGTTCAGCCACCTCATGGCCCTGGTCGCGTTGACCGCCCATATCCTGGGTGCTTTGGCGACCCGCTGGCTTTTCTTTGCAGAGGCCGAACACACGGTTGGGCTTTACTACGGACAGCGTGGATAGCGCGCGGCTTTGTTGGGCGGGGGTGGCTCGATTGCCCCTCCCCGCGCGCCGTCACATATCATGAGACCCGCTTGAGGTCAGTTGTAGCGCTCATGCAGGGCGACTTCGAAGTCAAACGTGTTCTTACCGCTGAACTTCTGCAAACGCCAATCGCAGGCCCGCGCGTGCCCATCCATCCCCTCAAGCCGGGACAGGCGGGAGCCCACTTCCGACATTTGCGGATCGGCATCCGTTCGGATTTCCTGCCAGGTCAGGATTTTGAGGAACTTCATCACGTTCAAGCCGCCTGTGTAGCGCGCCGCCTGCCGGGTCGGCAGGATGTGGTTGGTGCCGGAACATTTGTCGCCATGGCTGACCGTCGAGCCCTCTCCCAGAAAGAGCGAGCCATAATTGCGCAGCCGGTCGCGCCACCAAACCAGGTCTTCCGCTTGAACTTGCAGGTGCTCGCAAGCGTATTTGTCGGAGACCTCCGCCATTTGTTCCCGATCATCGCACACGATGATCTCGCCATAGTCGCGCCAGGAGATCATCGCGACCTCGCCCGTAGGCCAATCCGCGGCCACTTTGGGCAGGATGCGCTCTACAGTTTCAGCCAGCTCTTGCGATGTGGTGAAGAGCCATACAGGCGAATTGACCCCATGCTCGGCCTGGCTAAGCAGATCGATGCTGACAGTCATTGGGTCGGCAGTGTCATCCGCGATCACCGCGCTTTCAGTCGGACCCGCAAACAAATCGATACCAACCCCACCAAAGAGCTGGCGCTTGGCCTCTGCCACAAAAGCGTTGCCAGGGCCTACCAAAATATCCGCAGGGCGTGTGCCAAACAGGCCGAAGGCCATCGAGGCCACGGCCTGGACGCCGCCCATCTCAAGGATCACATCGGCACCGGCCAGATGCATCGCATAGCAGACGGCCGGATCAATCGCATCGCCACGCGGCGGCGAGGCGGCGATCACGAATGGCACGCCGGCGGCGCGCGCCGTGGTCACGCTCATCAGCGCGGAGGCCACATGCGCGTAGCGCCCGCCTGGCACGTAGCAGCCCGCCGCATCCACCGGCACGCATTTCTGGCCCAGGGTGACCCCCGGTTCGGTATTCAGCGAGAAATCCTGCAGACTGCCCCGTTGGGCCTCTGCGAAGCGCTTGATCTGGCGGTGGGCGAACTGGATATCCTGCTTGGCCTGCTCGGGCACTGTCGCAATCAGCGCATCGCGTTTCTCATCGCTCAGCACGAACTCCCCGTCCCAGCCGTCGAGGTCACGGGCATAGTCGCGCACCGCTTGCTCGCCCCCCTCACGGATGCGCGCCAGCATATCTGTCACAAGACCGCGGGTCTTGGTGTCCTCCGCCACTGCGTCAACAACAGGTGATTTGATATGTTTCATAAGCGCAACTCCTACCCAAAGATGTCCTCAGATGCAGACGGCGCGGGTCATCAGGCAACTCGTTTCGGAGGGGATGCTGCACTTATCAGGTTTCCCGAAACTGTGCTTCACCAGTTGCAGCGAAAGACGTGTCAGTCATTATCCAACAGCCCCGCCCCTGCACCCGCAAGACGGGATGCTTCAGAGGCCGGCACATAGGTCTGGGCGGCAAAACCCTCCAGACGCGCGGTCACCAGATGCGGGACAGGCTGCGGCGGCCCGAGCGGGTCGAGCCCGTCACTGTCGGCCACGGTAATCGTGACCACCCCTTTCGCGCCCGAGACAATATCGACGCAAAGCCCATAGACATCACGCGCCTGCGCCAGCATTGGCCAAAGCAGAAGCGGCCAATCGGGACTATGCACAACCACCCGAGAGGCACCGCCAACCAGGTGATCCACGATGACGGGCCCCGCCATCATCACCCGCGCGCGTTCGACAACGACGTGATCATCCGTGCCTTCAATCGCATGGGGGCTGTGATCCCCTTCCAGCGCGGCGGCGGCCATGGCGATGAGTTGCGGGTCGCTCATCAACAACTTTGCAAGTGCACTGAGGTCCTGCGCATGGCCCAACGGCAAGCCCGCGCCGATCCCGGCCTTCAGCAGCAGCGCTTGCGTTTCTGCCGCCGAGAGGCGGGCTCCAGGGTAGTCGGGCCCTGCCGCGACAAACCGGTCGAACCAGTGCTGGCCTGTCATCCGCCAAACACCGGCATCCACCAGTCATCCGCCATGTCCAGTTCGTCAAACAGGGGCGCGCCTTGCGCCAAGGTGATCCGGGTCCAGCGGTCAGATTTGGGATCAAACTTTGCGGCGCCGAAGAAGGACAGCTTGCAGCGCAACATGTCGATGGGGCGGCATCCCTCCGCAATCAGATTGTCGCGTATTTCCGCATAAGGGTGGCTGGCCAGTCTTTGGACGCGTCGCACGGCGGCACGGTGCCTTGGATGCTCCCTCAAAAACGTGACCAGCGGTCCATCATAGTCATTCAGGTCAAAAGACAACGCCTGCACTTGCCGCGCCACATCAAGCGGACTTTCGCGATCACCGCCCGGCTCCTCAAAGCGGCGGCCCAGACGCGGCTCCAGCTTCTCTTCCGAGACATACCAGAACTGCGCCGTTTCCTTTTCGCAATCGAAATCAATCGGCAGCGCCCAGTGAAAATGGCGGTCGATCAGGTCGCGCAGCAGGTCAATATCCATGCGCGGATCAAGCGGAACGGGCCCGGCTATGCCCATGCAGTCCGTCAAGCCATCCACGATCTCTCCGAAGGGTTCGATGGCCAGGCTGACCGCAAGCTCCTGGCAGTCGAGGCCAAAGGCGCCACTGACCCGGATCAGTTGATCAAGGGGCTTGTCTTGGCGCAGCAATGGCAAAAGCGCCTCCCTCAGGTCGCGCCAATCCGTCCGTAAGGCGTCAATCCGGGCCTGATGCTCCGGGTCGGGGACCTGCCACTGAGCCAGATGGCGGGCCGCACGGTCCGCAAGCGCGCCGAGCCGGACCACTTGGCCCGCGTCCAAACGCCGAATGGCCCGGACCCGCGCCAGGGCCGTTTCACGCACCATCATCCAGTTGTTCAACAGCTCAGGATGGGAGACCAGGAACGGCGCCATCCCCAGCCCTGTCGAGTTTCCGATCCCCAGATGCCGCTTCAGCTGCCGATCCAGACGACCACCTCCTACATGTTCGACCAGATCATGGGTGAAGCCGCGGATCAGCCAGACGGTCAGCATCTCAGCCATGAACGGACCTTCGAGGCCGGGCCGGTTGGCGATGACATCGCGGTCCGCAATGCCGAACTTGCCATTGCCATAGACCGCCGTGGTCCGCATCAAATAGCCGATGCGCCCGACCAGTTCGGCATCCGGTGCATGGCCCGAGCGCAGGGCCTCAGCAACATGCGCAAAGAGCCGCACCGATTTGTTTGCCCGGCTCAGCACCAAATCGCGCGCCGTGAATCGGCCCGCCTCTTGCAGGGGAGCGTTTGCTTTCAACCGGGCAATCTCGGCCTCATCCGGCAGACCGTCATAGAGAACGAAGGCGCTATCCCAGGCCTCTGCAATCACCCGATCCGTGCGCTGCGCCGGGTCGAGCCGATCGGAAAACGCCACCAACGCGTAGCAATGCCCACCCAGCGTCAGCGTGTAGACCGCATGCCCGTACCCGTCGGCGTCAATCTCCCAAACGGGACGACGGATTTGCGCTTGCTCATCTGAAAGCCTGCGCAGGAGCGTCCGCAAAAAGCTTAAACGAGAAGGGAACATGGACCCCATCCGCGCCAGTCGCATCACATCATCTGGATGGCGCAAAGGCTCCTGCGGTGGAGGGGCGTAGGTCATGGCGCGGCCCCGAACGAAGCGTCATAGAACCGCAGCCAATTGCCGCCCATGATGCCGTCAATCTCAGGCTGACTGAAGCCCGCAGCCGCCAGCCCCTTAGGCAGATTTGGCATATCCCGGTTGTCCGTGAACCAGTCGGGCTGCGCCGGGAACCCCGGGGCTGCGGCAGAACCTTCGCCGTAATCTGTCTCTTTCGACCAACGGCCATTGCGCATCCAGGTGACCACGCAGTCGGGCTGATCCTGACACAGATCCGATCCAATCCCCAAATGCTCCGCCCCGTAGCGCGAAGCGGCCTCTGCAATCATCTCGCAAAAGCTCTGCAACGTGCAGCTTGTGCCGCCTTTCAGGTGATGCGGATACATCGAGAACCCTAGCATCCCATCCGCATCAGTGAGCGCCCGCAGCACCTCGTCTGACTTGTTGCGCAAGGCAGGGTGCCACCAGTGTGGGTTGGCATGGGTGATGGCGATGGGCCGGTTGGACTGCGAGATCGCCTCCAAAGTCGATCGATCACCGGAATGGCTCATATCGACAACAAGCCCAACGCGGTTCATCTCGGCAACGGCCTGCGCGCCAAACCGGGTGAGCCCGGTGTCATCCCGCTCATAGCATCCCGTCGCCAGCAAAGACTGGTTATTGTAGGTCAGCTGCATGAAGCGGATGCCGAGCTGGTGCCAGACCTCAATCAGCCCGATATCATCCTCGATCGGGGACGGGTTCTGGAACCCGAAAAACACCGCGGTTCGCTGCGTGTTCATCGCTTTACGAACGTCGTCGCCGGTCGTGCCGCGCATGATCAGGTCAGGATATTGCTCGAACCACCGGTTCCACTGTGAGACATTCAGGACGGCCTCCCGAAAGCTCTCATGATAGGCAATCGTGACATGGATTGCGTCCACACCACCCTCGCGCAATTGGCGGAACGCCTTCTCCGACCAATTCACATATTGCAGGTTATCAATCACCGGATGACGCATATGTGCAGCCTGTCATAAAGCGCAACAAAGGCAAGAAAAAGGGGCGTGCCCGCCCCTCTTCATTGCTTCTTGAAATCCCTGGCGGAGGTTTCGCTCCTAGAAATCAATCGCGGTGTATTTTGTCTCCAGATAGTCTTCGAGACCTTGGCTGCCGCCCTCTTTGCCAAGCCCGCTTTCCTTCACCCCGCCAAAGGGCGCTTCCACAGTCGTGATCAGGCCCGAGTTGATCCCAATCATACCGTATTGCAGCTTCTCGTTCAGCTTGAAGATGCGACCCACGTCGCGGGTATAGGCGTATGAGGCCAGGCCGAACTCTGTGTCATTGGCCCAGGCAATAGCGTCATCTTCGTCCTCAAAGCGGAAAACCGGGGCAAGGGGGCCAAAGATCTCTTCCTTGGCGAACATCATGTCCTGCGTGGCCTCGGTGATGACTGTGGGATCAAAGAAGCTCTGCCCTTTGTCATGACGCGCACCGCCATGGACGATCTTACCGCCTTTGGCTTTCGCATCCGCGATAAACTCTTCAACCTTCTCTACCGCGTCCATGTCGATCAGTGGCCCCTGCTCGACACCGTCCTCGCGGCCGTCACCGACTTTCATCGCCGCCGTGGCCTTGGTCAGCTTCTCAACAAACTCGTCATAAACGCCTGCCTGCACGTAGATGCGGTTGGCGCAGACGCAGGTCTGGCCGGAGTTGCGGAATTTCGAGACCATGCAGCCTTCAACCGCCTTGTCGATATCGGCGTCGTCAAACACCAGGAACGGTGCATTGCCACCAAGCTCCATCGAGACCTTTTTGACCGTGTCTGCCGATTGCCGGATCAGCTCTTTGCCAACCTCGGTGGACCCGGTGAATGTGACCTTGCGCACGCGCGGATCATCCATGATCGCGCCGCCGATCTTGCGCGCAGAGCCAGTGACCACGTTGACAGAGCCCGCAGGGAAGCCTGCGTCTTCAGCCAAGGCGCCCCAAGCCAGGCCCGAATACGGCGTGGCCGTTGCAGGTTTGGCAACCACCGTACAGCCGATGGCCAAGGCGGGCGCAACTTTGCGGGCCAGCATGGAAGACGGGAAGTTCCAAGGCGTGATCATCCCCACCACCCCAATCGGATGTTTGGTCACCAGGAACCGGCGGCCATTGGATGGCGCGGGCACGATCTCGCCCTTCGCGCGGCGGACTTCTTCGGCAAACCAGCGGACATAGGCCGCGCCGATTGCAATCTCGCCCATGGACTCGGCCATCGGCTTGCCCATCTCGACGGTCAAAAGCTCCGCCAGGGATTTTTGGTTGTCCATCAGCGCGTCATGCAACGACATCAGCTTGCCGACCCGCTCCATCAGCGCCATTCCAGCCAGCCCATCAAAGGCGCTTTCGGCAGCGTCAATCGCGCGCCGGGTCTCGGCCTCACCGCTCTTTGGGACGGTGCCGATCACCTCACCTGTGGCCGGGTTGGTCACATCAATGGTTTCGCCGCTATCCGCACCCACCCAGGCTCCGCCGATCAGGTTCGCTTCCTTCATGTATTTTGTGTAGCTCATGGGCCTGTCATCCTTTGGAAAACGCAAATTGCGTATGTTGCTTGTAGAGCTCCCCCGGGCGCAGCACAGGGGAGGGGAAATGGGCGTTGTTGATCCCGTCGGGCCAAAGCTGCGGCTCCAGAGCGATCCCGCCATTCTTGCCGTAGGAACGCCCGCCCAACCCTTTGGGTTTCACATCCATCTTGAAGCCGTCATAAACCTGCAGCCCCGGTTCGGTCGAGCGCATTTCCATCGAAATACCCGATTTCTGGGAGGCCAACGTCCCAATTTTTCGCAAACTCGTGCGTTCGCCCGAAAGGCAGAGGTTGTGGTCAATGAAAACCTCGTCCCGGATGGGTCGCGCAACCCGGAAATCGTAGCGGGTGCCGGTTACATCACGCGCCTCGCCTGTGGGGATGAACCCGTCATCCACCACCGTCCAGCGATCCGCATCTATCTGCATCACATGGTCATGCGTCGTGGGCCCTCCGTCGAGGTTCCAATAGCTGTGATGCGCGAAATTGCACAGCGTCGGGGCGTCTGTTTCCGCCTCTAGGCTGATGTCGAAGACACCGCCGGGGAGGCACGCATAGGTGCAACGCGCAACCATATTGCCGGGATAGCCCATCTCGCCATCGGCGAGATCAATGCGCAGGGTTATGCGATCCGCCCCGGCCCCTTTAACGGTCCAGTTGCGTTTGCCCGTCCCTTTGGCCCCACCATGCAGATGATGCTGACCCTGAAAGTTCTGATCGAGTTGGAAGGCCACCCCATCCAAGCTGAACTGCCCGTCACCAATGCGGTTGGCGCAGCGCCCGGCCATGGCCCCGAAATACGGGCTATCGGTGAGATAGGGGGCGAATTCTTCAAACCCCAGGACAAGCGGCGCGTCATGCCCCTCAAGGCGCATGTCCTGCAACACTGCGCCGTAGCTCAGCACCCAAGCTGTCAGCCCGCCCCCTTCGATCTTGTGGCGCGTCACGGGGGTGCCATCCGGCAATGTGCCGAAGCTCACGGCCCCTTGCCCCACAGATCAATTGCCTGGCCTGAGCGCGCGCTTTCCTCGGCGGCTTCACCCACCAGCACGGACCAATAGCCATCCATCAAAGAGACATCCGGTGCGCCCTTGCCCGTCCTGACAAGCTCGATGAATTTCTCGTGCTGAAAGAAGGTCGAGCCGTGATGGTCGCCTGCAGCCAGAATATGCTCCGGCACATGCACCACTTCGCGCACCTCTTCCTTTAGCGCACGCAAGGACATCACGAACTCCGCCTCCCGCTCTTTCCCATCGGGGGAGAACCGCGCAGGCCCCGGCACGAAGGCTTCCACCCTGGCCTTCTCGCCAGTGACGGCCACGGTTTCCTGCCAGAATGAGCCTTCGGCAAACATGCAAAGATCAAGCATACCGCGCGTGCCATTGGCGAAATCCACCACGACATAAGCGTTGTCGATAATATCGGGCATCTGGCCCATGTAGCGCTCATCGCGGTGGTTCACATCGACCCCGCCCGAGGCGTAGACCCGCACCGGGTCGGATTTAAGCACCAGCCGCATGAGGTCCCAGAAATGGCAGCATTTCTCCGTCAACGTGCCACCCGTGCGCGCGTTGAACCGGTTCCAATCATCGACCTTGGGCAGAAACGGGAAGCGGTGCTCCCTGATCGACATCATGCGCGGCGTGCCGACCGCGCCCTGATCAATGGCCTGCATCAAACGCTGCAGCGGCGGCATGTAGCGATATTCCATCGCCACCCAGACAGGCGCGACGCGGCCCTTGTTCATGTTGAGCAGGTCGCGGCAATCGGCGCTTGTCGTTGCAAGCGGCTTTTCAACAAGGATCGGTTTGTCCGTCGCCAGCAGCTTTTGCATGATCCCCGCATGGGTGTCGTTGGGCGCGGCAATCAAAACCACGTCGCAGGCATCGGCATCCAGCATCTCTTCCATCGAACCGTAGCCTGCCGCCCCGGTGGCACTGATCGACTGGGCGCGCATCTGCTCATTCGGATCAACTATGGCAGACACCTCGGCCCCTTCCAAAAGTGCGATATTGCGAATGTGCTCCTGCCCCATCATGCCGGAGCCGATGATGCCGTATCTGATCATGACGCCCCCAATTCGATGACATTAAGCCCCATACCCGCTGCAATGCCACGCAGGGCTGCGCGGTGGTCGCCATAGGCAATCGCCATATGGTGCTCGAGCCCTGAATTCATCACGTCGCGCAGCACATCGCTCGCCCCGTGGTCAAACCGGACAGTGCCTGAGGTGCCGGTGAAAGCCATCTTCCGGGCCAGCATCACGCCGCCGGCAAGGATGATCTTCGGCTCCCCATAGGCTTGGGAGATGCGGAAGAACGTGACCCGGCCGGGCTTCAGGGTGAACTCGTAAAGCAGCGCCTGCTTGCGGTTGGTATGCACCGTGGCCATCGGTGTGTCTTGCGTCATCGAGACCGGGGCCTGCCCGCAATGCCAGACAACCCCGGTATCATCCTTCGGGTCCATATCAACCAGATCGGCCAGGAAAACCGGCGCATCGGCGACCTTTTGCAGCATTGCCTGCGTGACCGCTCCGTAGACATCGGCCTCGCAAGCGCAGGGGACGCGCGCTTCGCCCATCATCGAAACAGGGCCGCAGACCGCGCCGCCGTACTCGGTGAATGTCTCGGGCCAACAGCGGATCGCGAAAGCGTCATAGTTGTTTTCGCGCTGCATCTGTTCCAGCGCGCCTGCCAGCCTTAGGGAGCGATCCAGCTCTCCTGCATCCATCTCCTTCAGGTTCGGAACAC
The DNA here is from genome assembly GCA_964387155.1 of uncultured Rhodobacterales bacterium. GTDB lineage: Bacteria > Pseudomonadota > Alphaproteobacteria > Rhodobacterales > Rhodobacteraceae > Litoreibacter. The sequence goes on from CAYLVP010000053.1 coordinate 10,235, forward strand.
GTGCCACCTTTTCGCGGTAGGGCGCGACTGCGCCATCATCAAGCCCGCTTGCGGCGTCAAACATGTCCGACAGCGCCAGCTCGTCGACCGAGGCCCCGGTCAGGTCTTTCAGCGCGGCCTTGTCATAGTCGCATGTGTCAAACCCGGTCGGGCGCTCTCCGATCCGGGCGATTTTCAACGCAGGCACGGGGCTGGGCGCAGGCGTTGCGTCCGGCGCCGCCCCATCGATCCGCGCAACCGCATGCTTCCCTGCGACCAGCCCGGCCAGATCAGCGGACCCCGGATCGCCATATAGCCAGCCAAAGCCCACATGGTTCCGGCCCAATGCATGACCCGCGAGGTTGAGCCCGCAGAACGCGTTCAGGCGCAAACGCCCACCAAGCCGAGGCTCGGGCACCGCCCAGATCGCCAAAGGACGGCCAAGCCCGGCGGCTTCAACAATGAAAGAGGCATCGGTGAAAGTGACCTGCAAGACCAGCACCAGATCAGCCTGCGCGACCGTCTGCAATGCTTCCGGCGACGCCTCCATCAGCAGGGCGCGCGGCCCAATGACCTCGTGGCCCTGCGCGGCTGCAAGCGCGTCGATATCGGCCAGCATTCCCGCCAGTTTCTCTTCGGCATAGGGCACGTCAAAAGTGGGACGGCCCAGCGGCAATAGCCCGATTTTCATTTAGATGCCCTCATACCCATGCCGGAATGACGCGTCAGCAGGCGCGAATTGCGCGCCGTCTTTGCCCCAACACGCATGTTTATCCCAAGGGGTGGCTTTCGCCTCTGCCAATGCCGAGATCTCAGCCATATAGGCCGCACTTTCGCCCTCAAGTCCTGCGCGGATCGCATCCCAATCCGGGAAGGCCTGAAACGCGTCGAGCCAGATCGCGCGGCCTGCAAGGAACCCCGAGGCTCCCGCCGCGAACGCATGCTCCAGTATCTGCTTGAATTCCGGCTTGCCCGCACCCGCCGACAGCATCACCCAGGGGCGGCCCGCCAAGCGGCCCATTTCGTCAAACATCGCCTGCACGCCCTCGGTCTGGGCCACATCCTTCGCGGGCACGGGGCTTTCCAGCTTGAAGACGTCAACGCCGTAATCTGACGCCGCGAATTCCTCGACCGAGCGAAGCACGTCATCGGCGCGCTTGGTGTTCATCTCGATATATTCAGACGTTTGCTCTGCGTCACTGTCCAGCGGATGGACCAGCAGCTCGAACAGGAAGGGAATGTCGTATTTGGCGCAGGCTTCGCCGATGCGTTTGGTCCAGTCCTTCTGGTGCTGATTGACCGCGTCGCTGGCGTCGGGGCGGTACCAGGCCAGCACCTTCACCGCGTCGCCGCCCATCCGCTTGATCTTGCCCACGTCCCAGTCATCAATCATCGATGAACGACGACCCATGCCGGTTTCTTCAAACAGCGAGTCCTCAAGCGTCACGATCAGCCCTTTGGTAGGAGACAGGTGCTTGAGCCCCACCGGGATGGCATAATGCGGGTCCAGCAACATGGCCGAGGAGCCGCCTTGCAGCGTCTCAACCAGCATCGCCTTGAATCGCGCCACATCCGCGTAAGGCGCCTCATCCGTCCCGTACTGCGCAGCAATCGGCCCCTTGATCGGGGGGCGTTGATCCACCGCGGTCATCTTGAACAGCCCATTCTCGTCGGCCATGCGCCGCATGCCCCATAGTTTGCCCGGCGTTAGTTGCATTTCATGCTCTCTCTTTCAGAAAAGTCTCTACATCCGTGCGGGACGGCGCAGCTTTGCGCCCCCCAAACCCGGTACATTTCAGCGCCGCTGCGGCATGGGCGAAGCGCATCGCCTGATCCTCCGACGCGCCTTCGGCAAGCCTCAACGTAAAGGCACCGTGCCAGACATCGCCTGCGCCGAGCGTGTCTTTGACCTCGACCTTGAACCCCGGCAGCACCCCACCCGGATGCAAAACACCGTCTGCGCCCATCGTCACGGCACACCAACCTGGCAGGTCCAGCGCGGCATAGGCTGTCTGGATGTCCTCTATCCCTGTGAAATCCATCAGCCCCTGCTCGGAAAAGACGACATGGCTGGCCGCGGCGGCCAGTTCCACCGGAACGGGCGCTTCGCCGTCAAGCACGCCCGCAATACCCAGCGCCGCGGCCATTTCCAAAACCTGTCGCGCGGCCTCCGGCCATCTTGTATCCGTAAGCACCCCGTCAGCGTGCAGAAGCTCCAGGCCCGGGTCTTGCGAAAGCCCCGCCCCCCGGAACGCCACGATTTGCCGCTCGCCCGAGTTATCCACATAAACCGAGGACATGGCCGAGCGCGCGCCCTCGGAAACTAGACAGGGTGATGTGTCAACACCCTCAGACAGTATATCCCCAAGAACGATCTCACAGACTTCGTCTTTGCCAAAACGCGCAAGTAATTGGGACTTTCCGCCCAAACGCGCAATGGCAACAGCGGCATTGGCGGCACATCCACCCCCAACAATATCCACAGCCCGCGCGGCGTATTTCTCCGCCCGTTTGGGCAGCGCATCAACGCTATACACAAAGTCCAGCGCCGCAGATCCGGCCACCATCACCATTGCGGCCATCAATCGACCCTCAACCCGCTGGGGACGGCTTTGGGCTTGCCCAGCCGGCCGTGGATGGAGCGCGCCCCCGTCAGCGCGCCCATGAAGGCCACCAGATCGGCGATCTCGGCATCGCTTAGGGAGAGCGGCTCAATATCGATACTGGCGCGCAGCCTCGCCATTTCCCGAACGTCTTCATGGATGATGAAATCAGCCTGCTGAAGCCAAGGAACGGAGGGCAGGGCAGCCAGCTTGGGATCCCACGCGTCGAGACTTTCAAGAGGCTCCAGATGGTGCCTGATAATGCCCTCCAAGGTCGGGTAGGCTCCGTTATGCCCATATGGCCCGGTCAAGGCCACATTGCGCAGCGAGGGCGTGCGGAACCGGTAGGCGTCTTCCAGCGCGTCGCTTTCCGCCATCCGGCCCACGTCGCGCGGCATCGGGTCAAACCGCCGTGTCCGGCCTGGCCCAAAAGGCGGCAGGCCAATGGCGTGAAACGCCTGGTCAGTAAAGAGCGGCCCCGCATGGCAAGAGCTGCAGGCCGCCTTGCCAAAAAACAGCGCCTCGCCCCGGCTTTGGGCCACGCTCATCGCGCCCGCATCATAAGGGCTGTCAAAGCTGCGCCATTCCGCGTCCATAAACGCCGCAAGCGCGTTGCCGATATCCGCGATGGAGACCTGCCCCACCCCGACGCGCGCAAACATGTCGCGGTACTGGTCAATGATCCGCACCCGCTTGGCCAAGATCGGCCAGGCCATGTCGATGCGGTCATGGATGGCGCCTGCGACCTCGTTTTCCTTCGGGTTGCCCGCCATCTCGAATTGCGAAGTCATCGGGAAAAGCGCTTGCGCCGCCAGCAAACTATCAAGCCCATCCGGCAGAAACTCTTCAGCCGGGGAGTTCACCCCATTCCCATAATCAGGCGAGGCCCCAAGCCTCCCGTCATGAAAGAACACGTCCAGCGCGCCTACGTTGAACAGGGCCTGCGCATTGCGCGGGATACGTTTCCTGATTTGGTCAGGGCCTGCACGCGTGACACGTTCGGGGCCCACGCCGACCCCGCCCTCGCCGATGCCCAGGCTCACCCCGTCGCCGCTGAAATGGTCATGGTTATGGCATGTCCCACAGCTGATGTTGCGATTGCCTGACAGGATCGGGTCGTAGAACAAAAGCTGCCCGATAGCCGCCAGATCAGCATCGATGGGGTCGAATAGGCCCGCTGGCGCTTCGGCCATTGCAGGGGCGGCAAAGGCCAGCCAAACTGCGCCCAACACTGGGAGACCGATATGCGATTTCTTCTTGCCCCGCTTGCCGTGCTTGTGTTGAGCGCCCCCCCCGCGCTTGCCGATATCGAGGCCGCACGCGACCTGATGGAGGCCAATAAATTTGTGGAGGCGCGCGAGGCCCTGTGGCCTGCCGCGCGGTCGGGAAATGCCGACGCGGAAGAGCTGATCGGCGTCATGTACGCCCTCGGTCTCGGCGTCGAGAAAGACCCCGTCCGGGCCTTTGAATGGTATCTGCGCAGCTCCATGAAAGGCCATCCCGGTGCGCAGTCGGGGATTGGCTGGTATTACGAGGAAGGGATCGGCGTGGCCAAAGACCTGACCCGCGCCTATATGTGGTACGCCCTCAGCGCGATCGGCGGCGATCCTGATGCCGCGATCAGCCAGGAAGAGGTGGTCAAGAAGATGACCCAGGAGCAGATTGATCACGCGCATGAGTTGATCGCCGATTACAAAGTCTGGATGTATCCGTTCCGCTAGGCGCGACGGCATTCCTCCAACAAGAAATGCGCAAAGTTCCTTCGAAACTTCGTCCGCCCGGCAATGATGCGGCAGGCCGTTGCGACCCGCCGCACCAAGGTGCTTAGTTCAGGTCAGCATCACGGGCTGCATTGACCTGGGCCTCGGCCGTGGCAACGGCGGCAGACAGAGCCTCAAAGGCCGCTTCGCCACCGTCAACATTGGCTTTGAACCAGTCAAACACCGGAGCAGCCGCCTCTTTGAACGCCGCCTTCTGCTCTGGGGTTGGCACGTAGAGGTCGCCACCTGCGGCCACGAAATCCTCATAGGCCTGGATCGACTTGCGCTTGGGCGAGGCGAAGGTCGCCTGCTGCAGCTGGTAGAACCCGTCTACGACGACGCGCTTGAGGTTGTCGTCCAGCGATTGGAACTTCTCATTATTCATGAACCAAAGCGCACCCATATAGGCGTGGCCGTCCAGCGTGACGTATTTGAGCCCGGCATCGGGGAACTTCATGTTCATGATGTCGGTGATGCCGTTCTTGGAGCCTTCCACGACGCCCGTTTGGAACGAGGTGAAGAGCTCAGGCCACGGGATCGGCGTGGGCGAGGCACCCAGCGCTTTCACCAGCTCTTGCGGCAGATCAGCGACCACGGTGCGGATCTTCAGACCGTCCATGTCACCCGGCTCCGCAATGCGGCGCTGCGTGTTGGCGAAGTTGCGCCAGCCGCCCGTGTTGCCGATGGTCATCAGCCGGATCGCATCGCCAGAGGCCTCTTTCACCATGCTCTGCATGGTGGTCGTGAATTCCGACCCGTTGGCCAGGGCGGCCTCTGCGATGCGGTCATCTGCCATCAGATAGGGCAGATCAAGCACCTGGATGAACGGGAAGATGCCAGACACGCCGCCCGAGGTAGAGACATAGACATCAATCGTGCCGTCACCCACGCCTTGCAAGCACTCCGCGCCATTGCCGCAAAGCTGCGTGCCGATGAACAGCTCAACTGTGACTGCGCCATTCGATGCCGCCTCGACGTAGTTTTTGAAGACCACAAGGCCGTCATAATCCTCGTCATTCTCATTCGAGTTCGCCGTGGCGCGGATGTTGATCGCGTGGCCATCGGCCCAGGCTGCAACACTGGTCGTTGCCATCATGGCCGCCAGGCCCAGGGCCTTAAGAGTTGTCGTGAGTTTCATAAATATCCTCCCTTTGGATTTCTTGTTGTCTCAGATGAAGCCGAACAGACGCGGCATGAAAAGCGAAATGTCCGGCACATAGGTGATCAGGAATATGACGGCGATCTCGATGGCAAGGAATGGCAAAATCGCGCGCGCGATAGATTCCACCCGTTCCCCACTGACGCTTGAGGCCACGAACAGCACCAGTCCCATCGGGGGCGTTGCCAGCCCCACAGTCAGATTGACGCTCATGATGATGGCGAAATGCACCGGGTCGACGCCAAGGCTTGTGAAGATCGGGCCCAGGATTGGCCCCAGGATGATAATCGCAGGCCCCGCATCAAGGAACATGCCAACCACGAACAACAGCAGGTTGATCAGGAACAAAAGGATCAACGGGTTCTGGCTGAGCGACAGAATGTAAGCGGCCAATGTCTCAGGCGCGTGGCTGAGCGAAACAACCGTTTTGAAGGCCATGGCTGCTCCGACCAGCAACAGCACCACCGACGAGGTCAGCGCCGCACGCAGCAAGACATCGGGCAGGTCCTTGATCGACATCTCCTTCAAGATGAAGATCGAGACGAGGAAGGCGTAGAACACCGCAACAGCGGAGGCCTCCGTCGGCGTAAAGACGCCGCCCAGAATGCCGCCTAGGATGATGATAGGGGTGAGCAGCGGGAAGAAGGCTTTTAGCGACGCCTGCCCCTTTTCGCCCCATGTGGCGCGGGTCCGCGACGGCGGGAAGTCTCCGCCTGTGGCCATCAGGCGGGTCACGACCATCAGGCCAACCCCTACGAGGATCCCTGGCACAATGCCCGCAAGAAAGAGCGCCGCGACGCTTTCACCCATCACATAGGCATAGATAATCATGATGCCAGACGGCGGAATGATCGGCCCGATCACCGACGAGGCCGCGGTCACGGCGGCGGCGAAACGGCGGGAATAGCCCTCTTTCTCCATCGCCGGGATCAGCATAGAGCCGAGCGCTGAGGTGTCCGCCACGGCAGACCCCGATAGACCTGCAAAGAGCATTGAGGAAAGGATATTCACCTGCGCCAACCCGCCCTTGAAATGGCCGACGCAGGCCTGAGAGAACTCGACCAGCCGCATCGTGATGCCGCCCCGGTTCATCATCTCGCCGGCCAGCATGAAGAACGGGATGGCCATCAGCGGGAAGCTGTCCATGCCGTTATAGACGTTGCGGTAAAGCAGGGTCAGGTCCCTTTCCTGCCCGTTCAGCCATAGCAGAATGCCCGGTGCCGCGAGCAGGCCGAAGAAAACCGGCAAGCCGATCATTAGGAAAAGAAGGAACAGCGGAAGGAACCAGACCAGCATCACTCTGCCCCTACTGCACTGCTTTCGGGGATGAGCGGCAAGTCGTGCTCGCGGCCGGCCATCAGCGCGATTTGGCGCAACATCAGTTCGACATTCACGCTGGCCATAAGCGCTACGCCCACAAGCAAAGACGCCATCATCTGGCTCCGCGGCATCTTTTGAACGCCCCAGTCGACCTCGAGCCACGGGAAGCCATCCGCAAACCCGATCACAAACGGCGTCTGCAGAGCGGCGGTCTTGAAGCTGCCCGAGAAGCCCGTAACCTCGCTCCATCCAATCTGCACAGCGACGATGAGAACAAGCAGGCAAAGCCCGAGCAGGACCAGCGACAGAACCCCCGCAACAAGGCGCGGCAAGGCCAGCACCAGCATGTCAATGGCAACAAACCCGCCGCGCCGGAAAGCGGTTGGCGCAACCAATCCCGTCAGCCACAGCATCATGAAACGTGCCGCCTCATCCGGCCAAGGGAGCGCATCGTTGAGAATATAGCGCATAAATACCTGTATCAGGATCACCACGACCATCAGCGCCATCAGCACGACAGCAATCGACCGGCCCATGGTGAGGAGGGCGCTGTTGATCAGCGCCAGCATGTGTGCTGCCCCTAAGACTAGTCCCATGATCCTCCCGCACGCGCGAATTCGAAAGCGCGTTTCTTTCGATTAGCGCGAAGGCGAAAGCCTGAGTCAAGAAAAGAATTCAGCCAGAGGCCAAAATCAGCTCGACCTCGTGGCGCGCGCTGAGCGGGGCCACCCAGGCGGGGTTGGCCGTATCGGTGACCAGAGTGTGAATGTCTGATAGATGTCCCAGCTTGACGGGCGCGCGGCGGCCGAACTTGCCCGCATCAATCGCCAGGATCACATGCGCCGCGTGGGTCATCATGGCCCGGCAGACCTGAACCTCGGCCAGATCATAATCCAGCAAGGTCCCATCCTCTGCCAAAGCCGCCGCGCCGATAATGGCGTAATCCACCCGAAACTGGCGGATATAGTCCACCGCCTCAGCGCCCAGAATAGCCCCGTCCGAACGGCGCACAGCGCCACCCGGCACAATCACCTCAACGCCTGAAAACCCTCGCATTTCCGCAGCCAAGTCAACATTATCGCTGATGACCCGCAGCTGCTGATGGCCCGAGAGCATCCGCGCCACCTGCGCGGTGGTTGTGCCTGCGTTGAGAAACACCGCGCAGGTCTGCGGTATCCGGCCTGCGACGGCAGCGCCAATGGCGGCCTTGGCCTCCTGCGCGTCGGTCCGGCGTTCAGCCGGGGTGGTGTATTCAACCCCGCCAACCAAAGCCGCGCCGCCGTGGAAACGCACGATATGGTGCAGCTCCGCCAAGGCCTGCAGATCCTTGCGGATGGTCTGGGGCGTGGTCGCGAATTGCATGGCAAGATCATCGACCCGCACGCGCTGCTGGGCCTCGATCTGGCTGAGTATCTTGCGCTGCCGTTGACTGAGCATGCTGCCCTCCCCGCCTCGAAGACAGCACAAAACCGAAAGAAACGAAAGAAAATTCTGACAGATGACTTTCGGTTTTGACCACAGCTGCGCAGCCGAGGCCGAAGACCGCATCCCGCACAAAACGGGCACTAAATCGGAGTTTTGTACAAAATGCAGCAAATCAACAGAGCGGTTTTTACAATTTGTAGCAAAAGAAATTGGCCCCGCCGGGTCCGGTTTCTTGGGATCAGGAGCGCGGAAGCTTGCCCTAAAGGTTAACAACGGTGCTGTGAGACGGAGCGGGACATGCAGCCAGTTTGCCAACCCGCGCGCACTGCTTTGGCCCCCCGCTGCAAGGGCGCGCTCCCCCCCCCTCACAGGTTCAGATTGCGAAGGACAAAAGCTGATGCTCCGACACGAAACCGGCTTTCTCTAGAGTTGCTTTCGACGCGGCATTGCTGGCCCCGCATCCGCAGATCGGGCGAAGCCCCTCGCCCTCAAGCCGGTCAGATATCGCGCTGACGATATAGGTCCCGAGCCCTTTGCGACGGCAGGTGGGCGCAACCAACATGCCGACATCCACGGCGTCCGTGTCTGGGAAAATGCGATTTGCCAGACCACAGCCTGCAATGGTGTCACCGAGTTTCGCGGTCCAGAGCTTGTTTGATCGGGCAAGTCTTGCGACCTCGTCCTTACTGTCGAAGAACCCATCACTCATTGCCCAAAGTGCTGCGACGTCAGCCGAAGCTGTCGCGGTCAGCTTTGCGCCGTCGAATGCCACTTGGCCGCGTGCCACACGTTTGCGGAAGAGAACCCCCCCGACGGTGCCCAGCCACCCAAGCTGCGCGCAGGACCGCCGAAGCGCATGGTCGTAGGATTTCACAAGCGCTGTTGAGATGAGGCGCAGGTTCTTGAATACGTCCAGCAGCGCTGTCGTGTTCCCCGGATCGGCGCTGACAAATTCCACCAAGCTTTGGCCCTTGGTGATGGCATATGAGCCGTCTTGATGCGTCCAGACCTGACCTGCCTGCACCATCTCTTCGAGGAACAGTTCCTGAGCTGCGTCGAGAGAGGCGAGGTACTGGCGGCGCAGGCCGGGCGATGGTTGGGCGGTGCGGGTGAAAGCAGGCATGCGCTGCTTTGTAGCCGATCTACGCGCCAAACCAAGGCCCGGCATTGGCCGGGTTGCCCTGTGTCGTTTGCTTTATATCGGCGATACCAGCCCATGGGATCGCGCCCACCAAGCCCCCTGACAGGAAAGGCCAAGCGATGCGCGCCGTGACGCGGCTATTCCTGTGCGGCGAGCCAGCCAGCAATGAGGCGGCGTTCTTCTGCGTTGGAGACCTTGAAGTTCATCTTGGTACCGTCTGCATAGGCGCTCGGCTCTTCAAGCCATGCGATCATTTCTGCCTGGGTCCAGATCGCGCCCTCCTCACCAAGCGCCATCAGCGCGTCGGAATAGCGGTACCCCTCGACGGAGCCGACGGGGCGACCGATGACACCGACAAGATGCGGGCCGACGCCATTGCGTTCGCGCTCATATTGGTGACATGCGGTACATTTGCGCATCGATCTCTGGGCGGCAGCAAGCTCTTCCTCGGTCAGGGCGGGCAGAGCGTCGGCGGCAACCTCGGCGGCAGGCGCATCCTCTTCCCCGGCGGCCGCAGCGTCGTCAGCTGCCTCGCTCGCACCCTCTGCCGGTGCGGCGTCCGCTACTTCCGCAGTCTCGGCTGCATCCTCTTCGGTTGCGGCCTCGGCGCTGGCGGCTTCTGCAACCTCGTCGGTCGCCTCAGCAGCGCCGTCTTCCGGGGCGGCCTCTGCTACTTCTTCAGCCTCTTCCGTCTCGGTGGTCTCAGCCGCCGGGGCCTCTGCGGCCTCTTGCTCCGCAGGCTCTTCTTCGACGGCCTCTGCCGCCGCTTCTTCGACCTCTGGTTCAGGCTCTGGCTCAGACTGGGGCTCAGTTTCGGGTTCTTCCACGACCTCCGGTTCCAGGTCTTCGGGCTCGACCACGACGTAGGAGAGCTCATCAGACCGGTCAATGCGGAACAGCGCGCCTGAAGCGTCCTTCAGCACGAGGAAACCAAGCAGCGGAATGCCGAAAGTAGCAGTGATCAGGATAAACTTGTTCATCAGGCGGCCCTTTACGTAAGTGTCGCGCCTCTATGTGGATTGCAGATGCCGTCCGACAAGACGTCCTTCGCAAAAGGTCGCAGTTTTTCTCAATAAATTTAGCGGATCCGGGCCTCGGTCGCATTGTCAAAGAGCATGGCGCGCGGCAGGTCCAGGGTAAGCCCCACGCGCGCACCCTCGACAGAGCGATCATCGCCGCGTTCCTCAACAACGATCTTCTCGCCGGTCTCGCTCATCAGGTAGGCGTAAGAGACGCCGCCAAGCGCCTCTGTCAGTTCAACCCGGTGGGTGTCGCCGGCCGGATCGATGACCAGACGCTCGGGGCGCAACCCGACAGACACGCCCGTGCCCTCTGCAGGCATCGCCACATCCAAAGCGACCGATTTCTTGAGCGCGGGCACCTCGACCAAGCCGCCTTTGACGGTGCCACCCAGAAAGTTCATCGCGGGAGAGCCGATAAAGCCCGCGACGAATTTGTTATCGGGGTCGCGGTAGAGATCAAGCGGCGCGCCGACCTGTTCGATCCGGCCCAGACGCAGCACCACGATCTTGTCGGCCAGCGTCATCGCCTCGACCTGATCATGGGTCA
>CAYLVP010000054.1:0-20082 GCA_964387155.1 uncultured Rhodobacterales bacterium
GTTCTCCGTGGCACCGCCGACCATCGGCCCGATCAAAAACTCGAACAGCTTCTCGCCCACGCCGATGATCAACCCGCCGACAATCGCGCCGGGAATGGACGTAAACCCGCCCAGCATCAGCACCGGCAGCGCTTTAAGCGCGATCAGCGACAGGGAGAACTGAACCCCCGATTTGGCCCCCCACATGATGCCCGCCACCAAGGCGACAAAGCCCGCAATCGACCAGACCAGAATCCAGATTAAATTCAGCGAAATCCCCACCGACAAGGCCGCCTGATGGTCATCCGCCACGGCCCGCAAGGCGCGGCCCTGTTTGGTATATTGCGAAAACGCGATCAAGGCAGCCACCAGAATGATCGCCACAATGGTCGCCGAGATATCGAGGTTGTCGATGAAGAACCCGTAGCCAAAAGCCTCAAAAGTCGTGAGGTCGATCCACTCGTTGATCCCCTGTGGCAGGCCCACGTCGAGCTTCTTGATATCCGCCCCCCACATGATGTCGCCCACGCCTTCCAGCACGAAGGCCAGACCGATGGTCGCCATGAACAGCAGGATCGGCTCCTGATTGACCAAGTGTCGGAAGATGAACCGCTGCACCGCCCAGGCCAGCGCCACCATCACCACCATGGTCAGCAAAATCGCCAGGAGCGCCGGCACATGCCATCCGAAATGGTGGATATCCGTCCCGAATATCGCGTTGATCAGATGCGCAAACGGCACCTGCCCCTCCATGATCCCCACCAAAGTCAGCGCCGCAAAAAGCGCCATCACGCCTTGCGCGTAGTTGAAGATGCCCGAGGCCTTGAAGATCAGCACGAAGCCCAGCGCGACCAGAGCATAAAGCACCCCCGCCATCAGCCCGTTCAGCGTCACCTCCATCGCAAAGAGAAGTTGGTCAGGCATCAGCCCCTCCTGTCAGGTCACGATTCAAGGTCAGTCTCCCGAGCTAAAAGGGCATAACTGCCAACCGAAGGCACTTTGCCAAATGCGACTGACAGCACCGGTTCGCGCCAGAGATCGCTATCCCAGATCTCAAGCTGATCCTCATTTGTCCGTCGAACGAAAGGTCGCTGATTTTCGGACAAACCCGCTCGGGCAGTTTCCGTCAGCTGTTCGTCATAACCGCTGCGAAAAATGAGGTAGCATTCATCGACGCTCCCCTGGTCGAAGTTGATCAACATATAGAACGCGTCCAGCCTCATTGGGTCGTCAGCCGGGTAGTGGCCGAACGTAATCTCGATGTCCGGGTCAACCTTCGGGTCTATCTTCTTTGTGACTGTCAAGCTTGTCAGGTCCGGCTCAGAGAACTCAGCCATCGGCACCAAACACCGCCGCTCGAACTCCTCCCAGGCGCCGGCCTGCGCGCCGCCGCTCGCCAGAACCGCAGTGCACAGCGTCACGACGCCCAGTGTACGCCCTGTGTACGCCCTGTGTACGCCGATTTTAGTCATGTGAGACCCCCAGATACGCATCAATCACCTCCTGATTATTGCGCACCTCATCCGGTGTCCCGTCGCCGATTTTGCGGCCATAATCCATCACAACCACCCGGTCAGACAGGTCCATCACAACGCCCATATCATGCTCGATCAGCGCAATGGTGGTCCCGAATTCGTCATTCACATCAAGGATAAAGCGGCTCATGTCCTCTTTCTCCTCAACGTTCATCCCCGCCATCGGCTCGTCCAGAAGCAGCAGTTTCGGCTCCGCCGCCAGCGCCCGCGCCAGCTCGACCCGCTTTTTCAACCCATAAGGCAGCCGCCCCACCGGCGTCTTGCGGATCGCCTGAATTTCCAGAAAATCGATAATCTTCTCAACGACTTCCCGGTTCTCCACCTCTTCGCGCTCAGCTTTGCCCTTCCAGAAAGACTGCGCAAAAAGCCCCGTTTTCATATGGGTCAGCCGCCCGGTCATGACATTGTCCAGCACGCTCATCCCGTTGAACAGCGCGATGTTCTGAAACGTCCGCGCAATGCCCTGCTGCGCCACCTGATAGGGCTTCATCGCAGGTCGCTTCGCGCCCCGGAACCAAACCTCACCCTCTTGCGGGTGATAGAACCCCGAGATCACGTTCAGCATCGAGGATTTGCCCGCGCCATTGGGTCCGATGATCGCGCGGATTTCCCCCTCATGAATGTCGAAAGAGATATCCTTGATCGCCACCACCCCGCCAAAGCGCAGAGTGATATTTTTCATCTCCATCAGGGTGTTACCGATCTGACGGCCATCTGCGGTGACATAGTTTCCGGACATGGCGTTCATCGACGGACCTCACGGGATGGCGGGCGGGGCGAAAGCGAAGCTGAGCGTCGTGCCGTCATTCCGCCGCAACCTGCATCGGCGCGGAAATCTCGGCGTCACACACTGTCAACGTCGCCTTGATAGAGCCCTTGCGGCCATCCTCATAGGTCACCTCGGTCTCGGTATAGACGCTGTCGGACCCATCGTAGAGCGCGTTAATCAAATCTGCATATTTCTCTTCGATGATCCGCCGCCTGACTTTTTGGGTGCGGGTCAGCTCGCCATCATCGGCATCTAGCTGTTTGTGCAGCACGATGAACCGGTGGATTTGGCAGCCTGCCAGCATCGGGTCCGCCGCGACGGACGCGTTGACCTCTGCCACATGGCCGTTGATCGTGGCCAGCACTTGCGGATGGCCCGCAAGCTCCTGGTAGGAGGAATAGGCGATATTGTTGCGCTCCGCCCAATTCCCCACCGCCGTTAAGTCGATGTTAATAAATGCCGCGCAGCGGTCGCGCCCATTGCCGAAGACCACCGCCTCTAGAATGTTGGGAAAGAATTTCAGTTTGTTTTCAACATATTTGGGCGCAAATAACGCCCCATCCGCCATTTTGCCCACATCCTTGGCGCGGTCGATGATCCGCAGATGGCCCGAGCCCTCCTCGATAAACCCGGCATCCCCCGTCGCCACCCAGCCCTCTGCATCCTTTGTGTCAGCCGTGCTGTCGGGGTTCTTGAAATACTCCGTAAAGACGCCGGGCGAGCGGTAGAACACCTCCCCGCTATCAGCGATCTTCAACTCCACACCGGGCGACGCCACCCCCACCGTGTCCGAGCGCACCTCGCCATCGGGCTGCTGCGTGATGAAAACACAGGCCTCCGTCTGACCGTAGAGCTGTTTGAGATTGATCCCCAGCGAGCGGTAGAAATCAAAGATCTCCGGCCCAATCGCCTCACCCGCTGTGTAGCCGACCCGCACGCGGCTGAACCCCAAGCTGTTCTTCAGCGGCCCGTAGACCATCAGCTCCCCCAGCTTGTAGGTCATGCGGTCCGCAAAACCCACCTCTTTGCCGTCAAGCAATGCAGGGCCGACTTTCTTGGCATGGGCCATGAAGTGGTGAAACAGCCATTGTTTGAAACGACCCGCATCCTCCATGCGGATCATCACATTTGTCAGCTGCCCCTCGAACACACGCGGCGGCGCAAAATAGTAGGTCGGCCCAATCTCGCGCAAATCATGATGCATCGTATCGGGGCTTTCAGGGCAGTTCACGCAGAACCCGGTCCAATAGGCCTGCCCGATCGAGAAGATGAAATCGCCCACCCAGGCCATGGGCAGATAGGCCAGAATTTCGTCGCCAGGCCGCAGGTCATCAAACTCCGCAGAGTTCTTCGAGGTCTCGACCACATTGCGGTTCGACAGAACCACCCCTTTGGGCCGCCCCGTGGTGCCAGACGTGTAAAGCATCACGCAGGTTGTATGTGCATCCTGACGCGCCAGCCGCGCGTCGATCTCGGGCTGGTGCTCGGCCATAGCGGCGAGCCCGTGTTGCTGCAGCGTCTGGAACCGGGTCAGCCGCGCATGGTCGTATTTCCGCATCCCGCGCGGGTCCAGATAGACCATATGCGCCAGACCCGGCAGCTGGTCTTCGACCTCCAGCACCTTGTCGACCTGCTCTTGATCCTGGGCGATGACAAAGCGTGCCCCGCAGTGATCGAGCACATAGGCGATCTCTTCCGCGACCGCGTCCTGATAAAGCGGCACCGGCACCGCGCCGCATTTCTGTGCGGCCACCATGGCCCAGTAAAGATAAGGCCGGTTGCGCCCGATAATGGCGATGTGGTCGCCCTCATTCACCCCCAGCGTCAACAGGCCCAGGGCGAGCGCGTCAATCTCTGCAGCGGTCTCGGCCCAGCTCCAGCTTTGCCAGATGCCGAACTCCTTCTCGCGGTAGGCAGGCTTGTCCGGGTGGCGCGCAACGTTGCGCGCCAGAAGCTGCGGGATGGTCTGTGGATCTGGTTGCGATGTCGGTGCCAACGTATCCTCCCAGTACAAGCCACCTGCCGTGCCCATGGCCCGGCCTCCCAAGAATACTGTCCGCCCGCCCCCGATCCGTCAAATGGTTTATGAACAGGCGTTCAGATAACAACGCCCCCTGCAAAATGATGCCGGCCGGTTTCTGTGCGCTGGAGCCCGTATGGATTGGATTGATTTGCTTTTCTATGCGATCATTTGCGCAGCGCTTTTGCCATGACTGAGGCCAGCGGCTATTCCGCCGCGACGGCCTCAGCCGGCTTTTCGACGCGCACGGCGGAGAATTTGAACTCCGGGATTTTGCCGTAAGGGTCGAGCGCTGAATTGGTCAGGATATTCGCCGCAGCCTCGACATAGGCAAAGGGCAGGAAGACGTTATCCTCTGACACCGCCCGGTCTGCCCGCGCCATCACAGTGACAGTGCCACGCCGCGTCGTCAGCTGGACCATACCGCCGGGCTCCACCCCCAGCTTGCGCAGCGTTTTGGGATGGAGCGAGCAATTCGCCTCGGGCTCCAACCCGTCCAGAACCGACGCACGCCGGGTCATCGATCCAGTGTGCCAATGCTCCAGCTGACGCCCTGTGATCAGGATGAACGGATACTCCGCATCCGGGCTTTCATCGGGTGCAATCACATTGGCAGGGGTAAACCGGGCGCGGCCATCCGGGCGCGGGAAGCCGTCGCCAAACACAATCGGCTGGCCGGGATCTTCCGGGCTGAGGGAGGGATAGGTGACAGCCTCCCCCTCCAGCCGTTCCCACGTGATATTATCAAGCGACCCCATATTCATCTTCATCTCGGCAAACACTTCGCGGGGATGGGTGTAGGTCCAGCCAAGCCCAAGGCGTTTGGCAAGCTCGGTCTCGATCCACCAGTCTTCGCGCGCCTCACCCGGAGGTGCCACGGCAGGACGGCCCATCTGCACCTGCCGGTTGGTATTGGTCACGGTGCCGGTCTTCTCCGCCCAGGCGCTAGCGGGCAGGATGACGTCGGCGTAATTCGCCGTTTCGGTCAGGAAGATGTCCTGCACCACCAAATGGTCGAGCTTGGCCAGAGCGTCGCGCGCATGGTCCACATCGGGATCAGACATGGCCGGGTTCTCGCCCAGCACATACATGCCCTTGATGTCGCCCGCATGGATGGCGTCCATGATCTCGACCACGGTCAGGCCCTTCTCGTTCGAAAAGTCGCCCGACTCCCAAACATCCGTAAAGGCAGAGCGCACACCGTCATCGGTGACCGACTGGTAATCGGGCAAGAACATCGGGATCAGCCCAGCGTCCGAGGCCCCTTGCACATTGTTCTGCCCGCGCAGCGGATGCAGCCCCGCGCCCGGACGACCCACATGACCGCACATCAGCGCCAGACTGATCAGGCAGCGGGAATTGTCAGTGCCGTGGATATGCTGGCTGACGCCCATGCCCCAGAAGATCATACCCGCCTTGGCGCCCGCAAAGGTCCGCGCCACATCGCGCAGCACATCGGGTTCAATGCCGCAAATTTCGGACATCTTTTCAGGCGCGAAGTCGGCGAGATGGGTCTTCATCTCATCCCAGTTCTCGGTATAGCCCGCGATATATTGCTGGTCGTAAAGGCCTTCCTCCACGATCACATGCATGATCGCGTTCAGCATGGACACATCGGCCCCGGGGCGGAATTGCAGCATGTGGGAGGCGTGGCGTTTCAGCCCCTGCCCGCGCGGGTCCATGACAATCAGCTTGCCGCCTCGCTTGGCGAATTGCTTGAAATAGGTCGCGGCGACAGGGTGGTTCTCGGTCGGGTTGGCCCCGATGACAATAGCAACATCCGCATTCTCGATCTCGTTGAACGTTGCGGTGACCGCGCCCGAACCGACATTCTCCAAGAGGGCTGAGACCGAAGACGCATGACACAGCCGCGTGCAGTGATCGACATTGTTATGCCCGAAGCCCTGACGGATCAACTTCTGGAACAGGTAGGCTTCCTCGTTCGAGCATTTGGCAGAGCCGAAGCCCGCAATCTCGCGCCCGCGCCCCTTCATCCCGTTCGCGGCAAAATCCAGCGCCTCGTCCCAGCTCGCCTCGCGGAAATGGGTGGCCAGATCGCCCGGGTCCACATTCAGCCCCTTGGCAGGCGCATCATCGCGACGGATCAGCGGCTTGGTCAGGCGGTGCCTGTGGTCAATGTAGTCAAACCCGAACCGCCCCTTGACGCAAAGCCGGTTCTCGTTTGCGGGCCCGTCAATGCCGTCGACCCAGGCGATCTTGTCATCCTTGATCTTGAAAGAAAGCTGGCAGCCCACCCCGCAATAAGGGCAGACCGATTGCACTTCACGGTCATAGTCCTTCAGGTCGCCCTGCTGGTTCTCATCGACGGCCGTGGCCGGCATCAGCGCACCCGTCGGACAGGCTTGCACGCATTCGCCGCAGGCCACGCAAGAAGATGCCCCCATCGGGTCGTCGATATCAAATACCGGGTACGCGTCATGGCCCCGACCGGCCATACCGATCACATCATTGACCTGAACCTCGCGGCACGCGCGCACACAGAGCCCGCATTGGATGCAGGCATCAAGGTTCACACTCATCGCCACATGGGAGTTGTCGAGCAGCGGAATACGTTCTTTCTCCAGCTCGGGCAGGCGGCTTTCCGAGACGCCCTGCGCCTCCGCCATGTCCCAAAGGTGGGAGGATTTGTCATGTGCCGCGGCACGCTCCGGCTGGTCGGCAACCAGCATCTCCATGACCATGCGGCGCGCATTCGTTTCCCGCGCCCCTTGGGTGGAGACGACCATCCCGTTCGACGGCTCCCGAATGCAGGAGGCGGCCAATGTCCGCTCCCCATCGATGGCGACCATGCAGGCCCGGCAGTTCCCGTCCGACCGATACCCTTTTGCATCCTTGTGGCACAGATGCGGGATCGTGGTGCCAAGCCGCTTGGCGACCTCCCAGATGGTTTCGCCCTGCGCTGCGTCGACGTCCTGGCCATCAAGGTTGAATGAGATTTTGTCTGACATGGTCCCGGTCTCCTTGTGCGGGACACTAGCCCAAAGGGGCGGGCCAGTCAGACCGTCACAGGCGACACCAAGGCGCGGATTTGCGGCATCGCTGTTTCCGATACGTCACGCGGCGCGGCGCTATTTGCCGAATATCCGAAAGTAGAGCCAATCGGGAAGAAACTGGCTGCCTCGGAAGACCAGACTGAACAGGGTCGGAAAGCTGCGCTTGAAGCCACCAAATTTCATATGCTGGAACATCACCTCTGCCGCCTCATGCGGCTCCATGATGAAGGGCATATTGAAGTCATTTTTGTCCGTCAGCTGGGTTTTGATGAAACCGGGATTTGCGACCTGTACGTCCACGCCCGTCTTGCGCAGGTCGCATTCCATACATTCCGCCAGGCTCATTGCGCCCGCTTTTGACGCCGTATAGCCGATGGACCCCGGCAATCCGCGAAACCCGGTCAGCGACGAGGTGATCACCACATGGCCTGCGTCGCGGGCAACCATCGGCGGCACCACATGGCCAAGCACACGGGCCATGCCGGTCAGGTTGATATCAAGCATTGCGGCGACCTTGTCGGCATCCCAGTCCTGCGCGGCCATGGGCCAATAGACTCCTGCGAGATGGACATAACCGTCCACCTCCCCCACCTCTTTGACGGCGCGAGCGACATCGTCAGGATCGCTCACGTCAACGGTGACGTAAGAGGCCGGCCCGCCAAGATCGGAGACCACTTTTTTCAGGTCTTCTTCCCCCCGGGCAGAGACGATCACCTCTGCCCCGGCGTCAGCCAGCTTATGGGCAAGCGCCTCGCCCAAACCGGCTGAGGCCCCCACGAGCCAGTAGCGCTTGCCTTTGAAAGACCTCATGCAGCCTCTTTCATCTCGACATCGACTTTGCGCATCGTGGCGACCAGCTCGGCCACCTTGATGCCGAACTTGCGGAACTGGCTGCGGTTCATGATTGTGCCGTTCTCGACCAGATACATCCAGTCAACCGCGTCCAGCACGTGGCCGCCCGCATCCTCGCCCAGCTTGATTTTGTAAAGCAGCTGCAGCGCGTGGCCCTTTGCCTGGCCTTGCCCTTCGCCAATCACATCAGGTGCAGTCGCCTTGACCGAGCCGTCATTGCCCAGCGTCAGCGTCCAGCAGCGATCCTGAACCGCGCCGCTGTCATAGGTAAACCGTTCCTTCATTGTGCCGACATTGCCGTCCCAGGTCACATTCATGTCCGCGGTGAAGCGCGACGTCACCCGGCCAGTCGGGCCATAAATGACGCCCTCGCACAGGATCGGGCCGTTGAGATGCTCGCGCAGGTTCAGCGCGGGACCGGTGGCATCATAATCATCGGGTGTTTGGGCTACGAAAGAGAGCCTCTTTTGATGCAACAGCAGCAGAGCGAGCACGACAATCGCTCCGATCAATGAATACGTCAGAACTTCCATAGGTCATTCCTCCAAAGGGGTGATGGCCAAAAGGCCGATGGCTACGAGTTTGAGAATGCAAGGCACCAGCGCGTAGAGATACGTCAGCGTTGCAAGGGCAGTCTCGGGGTTATCCGCCCCGCCGGATGTGAAGCCCGCAAGTTGCAGGATCGGCAGCAGGACCGCCGCCGCAAATGCGAGCGTGAATTTCGAAACAAGCGACCACAGGCCAAAGCCCTGCCCGCCATTGGGCGAAATCTGCGCCATCCGCCGCGCAAAGAGTGCCGGCAGCAATGTCAGATCTGCGCCGATTGTGGCGCCGGACGCCAGACAGATGGCCGCGAAGACCCAAAGGTCGCCCTCCCCCAGAACCAGGACGACGGAATAAGACGCAACCGCAAGCGCCATGGCCCCCAGAAGCGTGGCCTTCGCACCAAACCGGTCGGCCAGCCGCGCCCAAAACGGGGCGGATGCGGCGGCGGCGAGGAAGAACAGAACCAACAACGGCCCCTCCCATCCCGGCGCGCCGAGGCGGCTTTCGACATAGAACAGAAACAGCGTGGAAGAGACCGCGAGCGGCGTGGCATTGACCAGTGCCAGGATCAGTAGGCGCCGCGCCGTCGTGTCGGTCAATATCGTCTTGATCGGCGTGGGCTCTTGCGTTCCGCCACCGGTCCATTCGGGTGTCATCCACAACAAGGCTGCCAGCACAAAGAGGCAAAAGGACACCGCGAAGATTGCGAATGGCTGGTTGCTCACGGGCTCCAGCACGGTGGGTGCAACAGCAGCGAGGCACACGCCCAACAGCGCGCCCGTTTCCCGCCATGCCGCGAGGCGATTATGCCCGTCATTCAGCCCCCGCGCTTTGGTGACCCCTTCCGCATAAAAGTTGATCGACATGAAGCTAAAAGCCGTAAAAAGCCCTGTGATCATCAGGCCGAACCACAGGGCCGCGCCTATAGGTGGCTCGACCGCAAAGAGCCCATACATGGAGCCCGCCAACACCAGGCCAGCCGCCCAGACCGCATAGCGACGCAACCGGCCCAGACGCTCACTGACCCAGCCCAGCATCGGATCCTGCACCACGTCAAAGAGCCGCAGGCCGAACAGCACCGCGCCCAGCACGGTCAGGCTGATGCCGAAATTATCGGCATAGAATTTGGGCGCATAGATATAAATCGGCAGCCCTGCCGCCGACAGCACCGCGCCAAAAAGCGACCAGGCCGGAAGCCGGGACGCCCGTGCTTGCGCCAGAGCGGTCACCGCGACACCTCTTGGCTGGGCGGGGTGGGCCGCGCACGGAACAGCGCGCCTTTCCACCAGAGCTTGAGCGCATGCCAGTGGATCAATCCCAACACCCGACGGGAGCCCAGCGGCCGCCGCAGACAGGCCCGCAAAATGGAGCCATTGCTAAGCGGCCGCCGGTTGCCCGTGAGTGTAGCGAGAAGGCCGTTTTCCCCGGCGGCGTAATCTATCCAAATGCCGATCTTGTCGGCGCGGATATCAAAGCGAAACCGATAGCCCCCCTCGACCGGCTGAAACGGGGAGACGTGGAAAATTTTGGTCACTTCCAACGTATCCGTGGCGGCAATCACCCGTTTGTCAGAATGCGCGCAGAGGTAGCAGTGCCGGTCACCATAGGTGTTGGACACCTCCGGCACCACCACGCGCAACTGCCCCTCTGCATCGAACCCCAGCCAGAAGCTGACCGGATTGAACACATGCCCCATGACCCGTGGCTGAGCGAGCAGGGCAACGTGATCTACGACATCAGCCAAGTCATTCTCGGCCAGCACGTTGCGAAACCACGCCGCCCCAACGCCCGCTTTCGGGGTGCCGCCATGGTCGCTGTCCCAAAGCGACGTCAGATTGGCCCCGTTGCGCGAAAACAGCGCGGGCCCGTTTTGCTGCGCCTCGGGGTCAAGCATCACGTAATCCACACCGTAAGAGAATGCGTTCTCGACGCTGCCCTTCCGCCCGTGGAACGTGGTCCCGGCGATATGGTCTATCTGATTCAAGCGGCAACGATGGCTTGATCAGCCCGCAGGATCGCCTCGGCGACCTCGATACCGCTCGACAGCCCATCCTCGTGGAAGCCGTTCTTCATCCAGGCCCCGCAGAACCATGTGCGGTTTGTGCCATTGGTCGCCATGATGTCGCGCTGTGCCTGCAATGCATCCAAGTCAAACACAGGGTGCATGAAGGTGTTGGTGTCGTAGACCAGCTCCTCCCGGATGGGTCGGGTGCTGTTAAGCGTCACAAACATCTCGTCATCCTGCGGGATCGGCTGCAGGGAGTTCATCCAGTAGGTCAGGTCGATCTCGTCCCGCGGGCCGGTCTTGTCTTCGCAATAGGTCCAGCTTGACCACACCTTGCGCCGTTTCGGCATCAAGGATGTATCAGCATGCAGGACGGATGTGTTGGGCTGATATCGGACCGCGCCAAGGTTGCGGGTCTCTTCCGGTGACGCATCCGCCAGCAAGGCGAGCGACTGGTCGGAATGGGTAGCAAAGATCACTTCATCAAATTCCTGTGCCACACCACCCATGGGCGTGATCTGCACCCCAAGCAGCGTTCGCGTGACCGATTGAATGGGCGCGCCGAGGCGCAAGGTCACGCCGGTGCTTTCGAGCCGCGCTTGCAGCCGCGACACATACTGGGTAGACCCGCCATCTACCGTTTTCCATTGATGCACGTCGTTCCAGCCGGTGAGCCCGTGGTTCTTGAGAAACCGCACAAGCGTCTGTGCCGGAAATTCCATCATCCGCTCCAACGGGGTAGACCAGATCGCCCCCGTCAGCGGCAGCAAATAGTGGTCACGGAACCATTTGCCCGTCCCCAGCATGGCCAGAAAATCGCCGATGCTCTGATCCGATGTCTCGGCCAGCCCGGGCGCGCGGGCGTTGAAGCGCATGATGTCGCGCAGCATGCGCAAAAACCGTGGGTCTGCCACGTTGCGGCGCTGGGCAAATATCGTGTCATAACTCGCAAGCGCGTATTCCAGCCGCCCGCCGGCGACCGACACGCCAAAGCTCATATCGCTATCGACGACTGGAACGTCCAGATCGTCGAACAGCTTGACGAGATTTGGGTAATTTACGTTGTTGAAGACGATAAAGCCCGTGTCGACTGGCTGATCCCCATTGCGACCTGCCATGACCGTGCGGGCATGGCCGCCAAGCCGGGTCTCTGTCTCGAACAAGGTGACGTGATGGTCCTTGGACAGCAGGTGCGCGGCACCCATTCCAGAGATCCCGCCCCCGAGCACGGCAATGCGTTTCGGTGGTCCGGGCAAGTTTTCAAAGGGCATTCAAGTCTCCAGCACGTCTTTGGGTATGGTAGGTCATACGGTCACATGGCGGTGGTGGATTAAAGAGTTTTATCTGATCCAATCGCCGGGGGCGGTCGTAGTAAGGCTATGTTGAGGGAGATTTCTACCGCCACGCTACCCGCCGAGGGGGTTGTGTCCGCAAATGTTGCGGTATCCGACTTACGGCTGGACAAAAACGCGAAGCGGCGGATGATGCCCATCAACATGAGTGAAGACGACAAATGGATCGACTGTATGGCGCGGATCAGGGACTCCCAGGACCGGGAGGCTTTTGCCGCATTGTTCAGTCACTTTGGCCCAAGGGTGAAAGCGTTTCTGATGAAGTCAGGATCGAACATGAGCATGGCGGAAGAATGCACGCAGGACGTGATGGTCACGCTGTGGCGCAAAGCGCATTTGTTCGACCCCGCGCGGGCCTCGGTCTCGACATGGATCTATACGATTGCGCGGAACCGGCGTATCGACCTGATCCGTAAGGAACGACGCCCGGAACCCGATGAGCTTTCATGGGGCCCGGAAGCCGACCCCGAACCGTCCGAGGTTTTGGGCCTGCAACAGGAGAGCGCGCAATTGGTCCAAGCCATTGCAGAGCTGCCAGAAAAGCAGCGCCTGTTGATACAGAAAGCCTATTTTGGCGATCTCACCCACTCCGAGATTGCCGCTGAAACCGGTCTGCCGCTTGGCACGATCAAATCAAGAATTCGACTGGCGCTAGACCGCTTGCGCCACGCAATGAAGTGAAAAGAGATGTCTGATATTAACCATCACCTGACCGATGATCTGCTTATGGCCTACGCCACTGGCACGCTGCCTGAGGCGTTCAGCCTTGTGGTCGCAACCCATGTGTCGCTTTGTGACGATTGCCGCGCGCGGCTTGGCGCTTTCGAGGCCGTCGGCGGCGCCGTCCTGGAAGAGGCCGGTATGGCAAATCTCGAAACCGATCTCGCGGCGGTATTTGCCAAGATCGAGGCCACGCATAGCGATATTCAACTGCCCTCCCGAAAGGCGGCGGATGCCGTGTTTCCAGAAGCCTTGCGCAACTATGTGGGCGGCGATCTGGACAGCGTGAGATGGCGACCCATAGGCATGGGCGTCCGGCAGGCAATATTGAAAACGTCAAAATCTGCGTCAGTTCGACTGTTGCACATCCCGGCGGGCGCTCGGATGCCTGATCACGGGCATCAGGGGACGGAATTGACCCTCGTTTTGCAGGGTGCCTTCAAGGACGAGGGCGACTATTTTGCCCGTGGCGACGTCGAAATCGCGACAGAGGCCGATGAGCATACGCCGGTGGCCGATGACCATTGCGATTGCATTTGCCTGGCTGCAACCGACGCGCCACTGAAGTTCCAGGGGCTGCTGCCACGCATCACACAGAAAATCGCCCGCATCTGACCAACAAAGGGTCCCCGAATTAATTGAGCCGCCCGAGGGGGCGGCTCTTTTTCTGTGCAGCAGGCTTCTACGTCCAGGCGCTGACGGCCTTGACCTCAAGGAACTCTTCCAACCCGAACGCACCGCCTTCACGGCCATTGCCCGATTGCTTGTACCCGCCAAATGGTGAGCCTTGCGCAAAGCCTGAGCCGTTGGTCTCGACCATGCCGGACCGCAAGCGCCGCGCCACCCGGCGGCGTTTCTCAACATCTTCGGTCTGGATGTAATTGGTGAGCCCATAGGGCGTGTCATTGGCCAGCTCAATCGCATGCGCTTCATCCTCGAACGGCATGATGGACAGTACGGGGCCAAAAATCTCTTGCTTGTAGATTTCCATGTCGGGGGTCACATCGGCAAACACTGTTGGGCGGCAGTAGTAACCACGGTTCAGGGTCTCGGGGCGGCCCAGGCCGCCTGCCAAAAGCTTGGCGCCTTCTTTGATGCCCTGCTCGATCAGCCCTTGCACCTTATCGAACTGCGCGGCAGAGACCAGCGGCCCGATATGTTTGCCCTCTTCCGAGGCGGGGCCCACAACCGTCGCATTCGCCATCTGGGTCGCCTGCTCCACCGCTTCGTCATAGCGAGAGCGCTCGACCAGCATGCGGGTTGGCGCATTGCAGGATTGACCTGTGTTGCGGAAGCAGCGCACGACACCCTGTTTGACCGCCTTTTCGCTGGCATCGGCAAAGATAATGTTCGCCCCTTTTCCGCCAAGCTCCAAGCTCACCCGTTTGAGGGTCTCGGCCGCAGCGACAGAAATCAGCTTGCCCGCGCGCGACGAGCCCGTGAAGGAAACCATGTCAACCTCAGGATGCGCGCTCAGCTGCGATCCGACCCCGGCACCATCCCCGTTGACCATGTTGAACACGCCCGCAGGGAAACCGGCCTCATGCACAAAATCGGCAAACAGGATGCCCGATAGTGGTGCAATCTCCGAAGGCTTCAGCACCGCCGTGCAGCCTGTCGCAAGCGCGGGCACGGCCTTCAGCACAATCTGGTTCATCGGCCAGTTCCATGGGGTGATCAACGCGCAAACGCCAATCGGCTCATAAAGCGTCGCCTCGGTATCCGTGAACATCCGGTCAAATTCGAAGCTTTCAAGCGCCTTGAGAAAGCCGCCCAGATGCCAGGACCCGGCACCGACCTGCTGCGCACGGGCCAGATCTTGCGGCGCGCCCATCTCAAGAGAGATCGCCTGCGCCATTTCTTCCGCCCGGTCGTTATAGACTTCGGACAGGGTTTTCAGCAGCGCGACCCGTTCGGTCACATCCGTTTGTGACCAAGCCTCGAAGCTCGCGCGCGCTGCGGCGACGGCAGCGTTTGTATCCGGGGCATCACCCAAGGAGATCGTTTCGCAGACCTCCTCCGTCGAGGGGTTGATCACATCGAAATCGCGCGGTGCGGCAGGGGAGACCCAGGCACTATTGATATAAAAGTTCTTTGCGTTTTTCATCTGTACGGCTCCGTCCCTGATACGTCGCGGAGATTGGTACCCCGCCACCCCGTGCGCAAGACCCGATCTGCTCCGGGGGCTGTAATTCCGGTTAACAAAGCGTATATCGGTCTGGACATTAAATTGATGTGTGAAAGGAACTCCCCATGGGCCTTCGGATTAACGACACTATTCCCAACATGACTGTGACCACCGACAAGGGCGACATTTCGCTGCATGATTGGGTCGGAGACAGCTGGGCTGTTATTTTCAGCCACCCCAAAGATTTCACCCCTGTTTGCACCACGGAATTCGGGGCCGTCGCGCAGCTGGCGGATGAGTGGGCCAAGCGCAACACAAAGGTGCTTGGCGTTTCAGTTGACGGGGTGGAGGATCACGTCAAATGGAAGGCGGATATTGAAAAAGTTGCCGAGGCAAAGGCCGAATTCGCGATTGTCGCTGACGACGGGCTGGACATGGCCAAGGCGTTTGACATGCTGCCCGCCGAATATGTGCTGCCCGACGGTCGTAGCCCAGCTGACAGCGCGACCGTTCGCTCGGTCTTCATCATCGGGCCTGACAAGCAGGTGAAACTGATGATGACCTACCCCATGACTGTAGGCCGCAATTTTGCCGAAATCATCCGGGCGCTGGACGGGCTGCAAATGTCATCAAAAGGCGTCGCGACCCCCGCCAACTGGGAAGTGGGTCAGGACGTGATCGTGCCACCTGCGGTCTCGACCGAGGATGCGGAAGCCAAGTTCGGTACTGTCACAACCGTGCTGCCTTACCTGCGGACCGTGAAGGCACCTGGCTAAACGCGCTGACCACCAAGCAAGCCGGGGGCGACAAAGCAACCACGCGCCAAGTTAACAGACCAACATGCCCCGCAGCGCAACCGCGCTCGGGGCATTCTTAACTGGACAGCGCCTTAATATGCGGCAACGCCTCATCGCCAAAGATCGCAGCAAGAGTTTCAGCGGTCTCGGCGACGTTGTCAGTCGCATGGACCACAATCCGCGTCGCCGCCCCGCCCAATAAGCGGTTTACCGCGTCGCGGGCGTCGCGTTTGATCAAAACATCGGTATGGTCGACGAGCGGGTAGCGCTTGGCGAGTTTTTCTGCCGTGTAGCCTTTGGGCAATGGGCCCGGCACCGCTGCCTGACGACAGATCAGCGCATGAGTTGGTGCCACCACAGCGTCACGACCCTTTTCAAACCAGTTTCCGCCACGTGTCAGCCGCGACAGGTCGGTGGCCTCCTTTGAGTCCAAGACCCTGTTTTCGAGTATCTCAAACCGCTCTGAGATCACCTTTGCCGCCAGGGCCTGTGCTTCGGCGCCCTCACAGTCAGAGCGCAGCACGAAAACCTTGATATCCCGGCAAGCCGCGATCAGCGGCGACATATCTGCCTGGCCTCTGTCCAACAAGGCCTTGAGGACCGCATGCCTGTTGGGCCATCGCTGCATCAAGTCCAGTGGCATGTTCCAACTTTCCACTTCCAGACGTCGGTGAAGGCCCAAGAGTGTCACATTGACGCCAAGCTGCACCTGCGCATCTGCTGCAAGCCGTCGCAACTCCCCCTCGTAGTTGCGCTTCGGGTTGGTGTCCGTTTGCACGGTGTCAAATCCGGTCTCAATCCCGCTTTCCGTGCCCTTGTGGTAGACCATATGATAGCAAAACGCCCAAAAGAGGTGGTCCCTTCGCGGGGCATAAACACCATTGCTCTGCTGCTGTCTGTCGCGCAGCACCAGTTCAGCCAGCGCAGGGGTCAGGTAGGGAAATCCGCGATAGGCAGACCCGCGCTCGCCGGTTCTTGAATAGAAGTCGCATTTCGCATCGCCCGGATTCCGGCTGGCAATGTCGCGTATCTGGTCCAGGTAGCCATTCTCAACCAAATGGTCGACATCATGGGCACGCGCCCCCGCGTCAGCGGGGTCAAAGGGAACTTCGTCCAGCCATCGCAAAACCACATAAGGAATATTTGCGCGCGCAAGGTCGGCGTAGAACTGATGCAGGTCGCCCACCTTGAAGCGGATCGTCTTGTGCATCAGGCGCGCGCGGGCGAGTCTCAGCCTGTTGGTAAGTGCCGCCCGGAGGCGCAGAGGAGCCGGGCTCATGCGCTCAGCGGCGTCAGGCCGATGCGCTGGCGCAGGCTTTTGCGCCTTTGCGCCACATGGGCGACATGCGACCTGAAGGTCTCTGGGTCAGTGTCGTGACCGCAGCGCGTGTGCATTGCCATCGTCCAGCCTTCCAAAAGCTCGGCGCGCCACGGCGCCGGTGAGAGCAGGATAAAGTATCCCAGCAGGTACTCAAGCAACCATGGGGCGCGGGGGTCCACGAAGCTGGCATACTGCCAATCTATGACCGACCATCGGCCGTTGGAAGGATCGAGCATGACGTTTTCATCACGCAGGTCAACATGGTTAACCCCTGCCTCATAGAGCGTTTGGACAGCAACGCTGGCATGCTCGATCAGCTGGGGCTGCGTCAGCTTGCCCGCGTCAAAGAGCGCTTTGAGATCCGCCGACCCCACCAGGTTTTCCTGCACGAGCCCGGAACACACGACAAGACCGCGCCGCCGCTTTTCGAGGAAGGCAATGGCGCGAGGCACGGGTATGCCGCGCCCTTCAGCCAGCTGCATGTTCGAAAACTCGCGATAGGCATATTTGCTGTGCTTCAGCTTCGAAAAAACGAGCGAGAGGGGGAACAGTTTGATCACCGCACCCGCGGCCTTGCCAGGATCAACGAAGATGAACCGCTGCCTGCCCTCCTTCAGCAGCGTTTGTCCCGGCATGAGCTTTGGGGCCGCAAAGTCTTCCTGCGTGTCGAGCACTGCCATGTCCCGCTCTGCCGCCCAATAGGCGCGCGTCCCATCAGGCCCCTGCGACATAGGCAGATCGGCGATTGCGTCCGGGTAGCGATCCATAAGTGCCCTTGACGCGGAACGGTCCGCGCGCAGCATTTCGTTCGAAACTCGCGGTCCCTAGTGGAGGACAACCTTGGTCCCGTTGGGAACCTGCTGGTAGAGATGCGCGATATGCGCGTTGGTCAGCCGGACACAGCCATTCGAAACAGCCGAGTTAATGGTCCAGGGCGCAGATGTGCCATGTATCCGCAGGAACGTGTCACCGACGCGCGGCGCGAACAGGTAAAGCGCGCGGGCGCCAAGCGGGTTATCGGGGCCACCGGGCTGGCCGTCTTCCCATTTCTTATAGGCCTCTGGATCGCGCTCAATCATGTCCTGCGTCGGGGTCCATGAAGGCCAGACTTTCTTTGCGCCAACGGTGAAGGTCCCGGATTCGTAGAGCCCCGCACGGCCAATGCCGCAGGTGTAACGCAGCGCCTTGCCCTCTTCCATGGTCCAGTAGAGTGCAAAAGCACGCGGATCGACATGGATTTCGCCTGCAGGCAGATCACCCGCCAGCTTGATAATGCGCGGCTGGTACTCCGCGGGCATAACCCATGGCTTGCGTTGGGCGAAGGCAGGCGCAGCAATCCCTGCAGTGGCAGCTGCAAGACCCGAGGCCAAAACAGTACGGCGGTTCATTTTCATGCTTTACATCCCCTTGGGCCGGGCAATCGGCGTCCGGCGCATCAATACGAAGGACAGAGTAAAGCGTTTCTGGCGAACAGGGAATAACAGGATTGCGAGGCGCAAAGTCGTGGCGAAACCGCAACAGAAATAGGGCCCGCCGATATCAGCGGCAGGCCCCACAGAATTTGTTCAGCTCTCGCTGCTGCGCTTTGCCTTGCGCGCGCGCCAGCCCATGAACCCAACTGCGGCCGCCAAAAGCGGGGCGGATGCGGGCAATGGCACCTGGCTGACCTCAGAGATCGAGATTGTCAGCAGGCGGAAGTCTTGTGGGCTGCTAAAGAAGTCCAGCACATCACCAGACCCAAGGTTGCCCCCTGCCGCAAGCGGGGCTCCGGCAAAGATGTTGGCAATGTCAGCGCCCGCGCGGGTAATTACCCCATTCTCTTCCTCGCCAAGCGTGATGTCCTGACCTGCCACAAAGGCCGAGCCTTCGAGTCCATTCACCTCGGTCCCGGCGTCATAGATATGTTCCCCAGTAACCTCGATCACCTGAGGGCCAAGGAAGGTTCCGTCATCCGCAAAGAGCCGCAGCGGGTCATCCATGCCGATAAACGTGTCATTGGTCGGCAAGAGCATCGCCAGGAAGGTGAAGAACGGGTTGCTGGCGCCGTCGATGTCCAATTCAACCGTAACGGACTCGCCCGGTTGGATTGGCGGCGGGCCGCTCGGGGACGGGTTCACATTGCCCTGGCTGTCAGGATCAAGCGCCAGCCTTTCAGCCGCAACAGTGGCGGCCGCTCCGGTCTCGGCAATTTGTTCTACCCCGGGAGTCGCGGCCTCGCCCACATTGAATGCGTCAAAGTTCTCATCATGGAAGGCCGTATAGAGCGGCGTGATCGAGAAGCCGCCCGCGCCGGTGGTATTTTCAATTGTGATGCTGAGCGTCGAAGCGCTCGCCGCCCCGCAAAGAAGGGCTGTCAGCAGCCCGGCTGTTGCGATGGGTCTCAGTGATTTGGTCATAAAGGTCAGGTCCCTGTTGGTTGGTTCATGTTGCGCCATCGGTGGCAGCCCACCCCCGCGCTCCCGGGACCCTATGGGAGAAGAAATTCACGATATCCGCACATCCGCGTGAGATCTAAGCTGCTCAAGCTGTTGTGACATCTCACAAAAAAGCCCCCGACATGTCTGCCGGGGGCCAGTTCTTGATCTGGAATGAAATCAGGGAGTTAGCCGTCTGCGGCTTCTTCCTTCTTCACTTCTTCGCCAGTTTCCTGATCGACGACTTTCATCGACAGGCGCACCTTGCCGCGATCATCGAAGCCCAAAAGTTTCACTTTGACCTCCTGGCCTTCCTTCAGAACGTCGGACGGATGATTCAGGCGGCGATTCTCGATTTGGCTCACATGTACAAGCCCGTCACGTTTGCCGAAAAAGTTCACGAAGGCGCCGAAATCGACGATCTTCACGACGGTACCGGTGTAGACCATACCTTCTTCCGGCTCAGCCACGATCGAATGGATCATGTCATAGGCCTTCTTGATGGCCTCGCCGTTCGGGCTTGCGATCTTGATGATACCATCGTCGTTGATATCAACCTTGGCACCGGAGACTTCGACGATCTCGCGGATGACCTTGCCGCCCGTGCCGATAACCTCACGGATTTTATCC
>CAYLVP010000055.1:0-20071 GCA_964387155.1 uncultured Rhodobacterales bacterium
TCTATCGAGAACTCGACCCATCCATCAGGCCAGCCCGATTACTCATGCTTCGTCCGCTCAGCGGACATTAAGCCGAATTGCGAACATCACCTAGCAAATCTAAGCAACCCTAGCCCCGCCCATGCGGGGCGTCCCAGTCGATCTTTGGGTTGATCGGGATGATCCGGTGCGGGTTAATTGAGTCGTGGCTGTAATGGTAGTGGCGCACGATATGGGCGAAATTCACCGTCTCCGCCACGCCCGGCCATTGATACAGCTCCCGCGTGTAGGCCCAGAGATTGGGGTAATCCACGACCCGCGCCCGGTTGCATTTGAAATGCAGGTGGTAGACCGGGTCGAACCGGACCAGCGTGGTGAACAGCCGCCAATCCGCCTCCGTCAGCGCGTCCCCCATCAGGTAGCGGTTGTCCGCCAGCCGCGCTTCCAGCCACTCCATCGTGTCAAACAACGGCCCCACGGCGGCGTCATAGGCCTCTTGCGAGGTGGCAAAGCCCGACTTGTAGACCCCGTTATTGAACGTGTCGTAGATCCGGTCATTGACCGGCGCAATCGCGTCGCGCAAGGCGTCCGGCCAGAAATCCAGCCCGTTGCCCGTCAGCCCGTCAAAGGCTGCGTTGAACATGCGGATAATCTCGGAGCTTTCGTTGCTCACAATGGTTTCGCGCTCTTTGTCCCACAGGATCGGCACCGTCACCCGCCCCGAAACCGCCGGGTCCGCCTTGATGTAGATGTCGCGCGCGAAGGGCAGCCCGTAAAGGCTGTCGCCCGTGGCCCCATGGTCGTCGGTCTCAAAGGTCCAACCATCGCCCAGCATGTCAGGGTGCACCGCGTCGACCGATATCAGGTTTTCGAGCCCTTTGAGCTTGCGGAAAATCAGCGTGCGATGCGCCCAGGGGCAGGCATAGGAGACATAGAGATGGTAGCGCCCGGCCTCCGCCTTGAACCCGCCTTCGCCGGACGGGCCGGCGCTGCCGTCAGCGGTTATCCAGTTGCGAAAGCCAGCGGTGGAGCGTTTGAACACGCCGCCTGTGGACTTGGTGTCATACCATTGATCTTTCCACACGCCGTCTACTAGCAGGCCCATCTCGTTGCTCCTCGTGTTTTCAATCTGCAGTGGCTAACGCTCTGGCGTGGCTCCTGTCACTTCTGTGTGCGCGCACAAATACTGTGCTCTGCGGCTGCGCCATGACCTTTACGGCCCGTCACATGTCGTGATTGGCGTTGCGGGCGGGCGGTGTCTGATCTAGGCAGATGGCGACGAGGGGCACCTGCCCCAGAGAGGTTGGCGACCTGCGGATCGACCCAAACAGGGGGTCCTTCGGTTGCATCGTCATTTGGGCGCTCTTGCGGCCACCTCTGGTCTATGAAGATAGAAGAAAGGTGCGCCGATGGCCCGTTTTGCTCTTTTGACCCCCGCGCTTGTGGCGCTGCCCGCGCAGGCGCATGTCGGCCATATCGGCGCGGCGGCTGGCCACGACCACTGGATCGCAGGCATCGCCATCGGCGCGGCGGCAGGGCTGGCCATCTGGGGCGCATTGAAAGGCCGCAAAGACGCAACGCCCGAGGAAGAACCCGAGCTCACCGAGGAAGAAACCGGCCAAGAGGAACCCGCATGAGCAAGATCGGCGTCATGATCTGCGGCCATGGCTCACGCAGCCAGGCCGCGGTGGATGAATTCTCTGTTCTGGCCGAGAAGCTGCCTGCCTACTTCCCCCCCGATTGGGAGGTCGAATACGGCTATCTCGAATTTGCCAACCCGGTGATCCGCGACGGGCTCGACACGCTGCGCGAAAAGGGCTGCGCCAAGATCCTGGCGGTGCCCGGCATGCTCTTTGCCGCGATGCACGCCAAGAACGATATCCCCACCGTGCTCAACACCTACGCCGCCAAGCATGACATTGACGTCAGTTACGGCCGGGAGCTGGGCGTTGACCCCAAGATGATCGCCGCTGCAGGCGCGCGCATCCAGGACGCCATCGACGCGGCCAATGCAAAGACACCTGTGTCGTTGGAAGACACCTGTCTCGTGGTCATCGGGCGCGGGGCCTCGGACCCCGACGCCAACGGCAATGTCGCCAAGATCGCGCGCATGCTGCATGAGGGCATCGGCACCGGCTGGCTGGAGGTGGGCTTTTCCGGCGTCACCTTCCCGCTGGTCGAGCCGTGCCTGCAGCACGCCGCCAAGCTTGGCTATAAGCGCATCGTCGTCTTCCCGTATTTCCTGTTCACCGGCATCCTGATCGACCGCATCTACGGCTTCACCGATCAGGTCGCCGCCGCCCATCCCGGCATTGAATTCGTCAAGGCAGGCTATCTCAATGACCACGAGAAGGTCCTGGAGACCTTCGCCGAGCGTGTGACCGAGCAGATGGGCGCGAACCCGCCGCCCAATTGCGGCAGCTGCGCCTACCGCACTCAGGTGCTGGCGATGGAGGGCGGCCCCGCCATCACCATCCCCGCCGAGACGCGCAAGGGCCATCCGGCCTTTTCCGACACGCCGCCGCCGACTTGCGTTTTGTGCAAATACCGGGTGCAGGTTCTGGGCTTTGAGGCCGAGGTTGGCGCGGTACAGGAAAGCCACCATCACCATGTCGAGGGGCAGGGTGCCTCTGCGCCTGGCTCCAACGTGGCCGATTGCGCGCTCTGCGACACGTTCTGCACCGGCCTGTGCCGCCTCGAGATGCAGGACCACCACCACCACCATCATCACGATCATGACCACGACCATGATCACCACCACCATCACCATGCGCCCTATCCGCACGCCAAGCACCCGCATGGCCCCGAAAGCGCCCGCAAACCGAAAGCGTAGCGCGGGGCTCACCCCGCCACCCGACATGAGACCATACGAGAAAAACCCAGCTGAGATTTACAAGGCCAGCTTCGCCACAGTGAAAGCTGAAGCCAATCTCGCGCGCTTCCCGAACGGGCTCGACCGCCTCGCCACCCGCGTCATCCATGCCTGCGGCATGGTCGAGGTCGCTGACCGGCTGGCCTTTTCAAGCGATGCCTATACCGCCGGTCGGGCGGCGCTTGCCGCCGGTGCGCCGGTGCTGTGTGATTGCGAAATGGTCGGCGCGGGCGTGATCCGCCGCTACCTGCCTGCGGACAATCAGGTGATCGTAACCCTCAATGACCCCTCGGTGCGCGCGCGGGCCGAGGCTATCGGCAACACACGCTCCGCCGCCGCCGTCGAGCTGTGGGAGCCGCATATCGCAGGCAGCGTCATAGCCATCGGCAACGCGCCCACCGCATTGTTCCATCTGCTCGACCTGATGGATCGGGGTTTCCCGAAACCTGCCGTGATCCTGGGCTTCCCGGTGGGCTTCGTCGGCGCTGCCGAATCCAAGGCCGAGCTTGCCGCTGATCCGCGCGGCTGCGCCTTCGTCGCGCTGCGTGGGCGCAAAGGCGGCTCGGCGCTCGCCTCTGCGGCGGTAAATGCGCTGGCCGCTGGCCTGCCGGAGGTGGAAAATGGCTAGCGATACCCCAAAGACATGCGTCACGACGCGCTGTGTACGGGATGTGTACGCGCTGTGTACCGCAAATTCAGCGGGGCCAGCCCATGGCTGACGCGCCCTGGCTGCATATCGTCGGCATCGGCGAAGACGGCCTCGACGGGCTTGTCCCCGCAACCCGCGCAGTCGTTGAGGCGGCCGAGATCATCGTGGGCGGCGACCGCCATCACACCCTGTCCGACAAGGTCAAGGCTGAGCGGGTCGCATGGCCCTCCCCCTTCGATGCGCTGATCGAGACGCTGATCCGACATAAGGGCCGCCGTGTCGTTGTGCTGGCCACCGGGGACCCGCTCTGGTTCTCTGTGGGCGCGCGGATTGGCCGCGCGATTGACCCGTCCGAGATCGTCTACCACCCGCAGCTTTCGGCGTTCCAGCTCACCGCCGCGCGGATGGGGTGGAGCCTGGCAGATGTCGAAACGCTGACCGTTCATGGCAGGCCCGTGCACCAGATGGTCGCGTTTATCCAGCCAGATCAGCGGCTTATCATCTTGACCACCGGTGCAGAGACGCCTGCCCAGATCGCGCGTTTCCTGACGGAACGCGGTTTTGGTCAGTCGCCCATGACGGTGCTCGCCAATATGGGCGGGCAGGCCGAGCAACGCTTTGACGGCACCGCCTCCGACTGGTCACATGAGGTGCCCGCCTTCAACACGCTGGCCGTGCATTGCGTCGCGGCCCCGGACGCGGCGCTCTTGCCGCGCGTGCCGGGGCTGGCCGATGACCTCTTTCAATCCGACGGCACCATGACCAAGCAAGAGGTCCGCGCAGCCACGCTCGCCAAACTGATGCCGATGCGCGGCGCGCTTTTGTGGGATATAGGGACGGGCTCCGGCTCGGTCGCCATCGAATGGATGCGCGCCGCCCGCTACGCCCGCGCCATCGGTATTGAACCCCGCGCCGACCGCCGCGCCATGGCCGCCGAAAACGCGCTGGCGCTGGGCGCCCCCAAGCTGCAGCTGATCGAGGGCGAAGTGCCCGCCGCGCTGCACGGGCTGGAGGCCCCGGATGCCATATTCATCGGCGGCGGGCTCAGCGAGGAGGTGTTTGATCTTGCTTGGAAAAACCTGCGCCCGCTGGGCCGCTTGGTGGCCAATGCCGTGACGCTGGAAAGCGAGACTTTGCTGATGGCGCTTTACAAGACCCATGGCGGGCAGCTGGTCAAAATCGGGGTGGAGCGGGCCGCCCCCGTGGGCCGCCTCACAGGCTGGCGTCCGGCCATGACCGTCACTCAATGGAGCCTCGTAAAACGATGAGCGGCACGCTGTACGGGTTGGGGCTCGGACCCGGGGACCCGGAGTTAATCACTTTGAAAGCTGCCCGGCTTATAGAGGCGGCCACCACCATCGCCTATCCAACGCTGATGGGGGGCGACAGCTTTGCGCGCGCCATTGCAAAAGATCTGATCCGCCCTGATGCACGCGAAATCCGCATGGATGTGCCGATGACGACCGAACGCGCCCCGGCGCAAAGCGCCTATGATGCGGGCGCGGCCGAGATCGCAGAGGTGCTGAAGACCGGTGAGGATGTCGTTTGCCTCTGCGAGGGTGATCCGTTCTTTTACGGATCATTCATGTATATTTATGCAAGGTTAACGCAGGCACATCCGGTCGAGATCATTCCCGGCGTGACATCGGTCACCGCCTGTGCCAGCCGCGCCCGCATGCCTTTGGCCGCCCGCAATGAGCGGCTGACCGTACTGCCAGGCCCCTTGCCCGAGGCCGAATTGACCGCGCGCATCGAAGGCGCGGAAAGCGTTGCTATCATGAAGGTCGGGCGCCATCTGCCCAAGATACGCCGCGTTATCAAGCGGTTGGGCCTGACCGCGCAGGCCACCTATATCGAGCGCGCGACACTGCCCGAAGAGGTGGTGCTGCCCTTGGCCGACGCACCGGACACCGCCCCCTATTTCTCGATGATCCTGCTGACGAAAGGGGCTGACCCATGGCTGTGACCCCGGCTGTTTTGTGCCTCAACCGCGCGGGCGAAGAGGTCGCGCATCGCATTGCGGCCTTGCTTGGCGCGCCCGTCCATGGCCGCGAAGGCCGGGTGGACCGGGCCGATCTGGTCTTCGCCGACGCGCTGGAACACACCCGCATGCTCTTTGCTGCCGGAACGCCTGTTATCGGGGTCTGCGCCTCCGGCATCCTGATCCGCGCCGTGGCCCCTTTGCTGGCCGACAAAACCACCGAGCCGCCGGTGCTGTCCGTCTCGGATGACGGCGCTGTTGTGGTCCCGCTTCTGGGTGGGCATCGCGGTGCAAACCGGCTGGCCGCCAGGATCTCCAAGGGCTTAGGCGCGGTCGCCGCGGTGACCACCGCGGGCGATGTGGCGCTCGGGGTCGCCCTGGATGAGCCGCCTGCGGGCTACCGGTTGGCCAACCCGGAGGACGCGAAACCGGTGATGGCGAAGCTCCTCTCGGGCGGTGGTGCGAAGGTGCAGGGCGATGCGCCCTGGTTGGCTGATTTGCCCGCAGGGGATGCGGTCAGTATTGCCTGTTCCACGGCGCCCTCAGAGGCTGATCTGGTGTTTCACCCGCAGCCATACGCGCTTGGTGTGGGCTGCGCGCGCAACTGCGCGCCGGAGGAGCTTTTCCGCCTCGTCGAAACCACGCTGGCCGAAGCGCAGATTGCACCCGGCGCGCTAAAGGCGATCTACACGCTGGATCTGAAAGCCGACGAGCCCGCCGTCCACGCTCTTGCCCGCAGGTATGATCTTCCCGTCCGCATCTTTGATGCGACCGCGCTGGAGGCCGAGACGCCCCGGCTCGCCAACCCGTCTGACATTGTCTTCGCCGAGGTCGGCACGCATGGCGTCAGCGAGGCGGCAGCCTTGGCGGGGGCAGGGCCGGAGGCGGCGCTGAGCGTGACCAAACGCAAGAGCCAGGCCGCGACCTGCGCTATCGCAAGAGCCCCCGCGCCCATTCTGGAATTGCGCGGAAGGGCGCGCGGCAAGCTGTCCATCATCGGCATTGGGCCGGGCCAACATAGCTGGCGCACGCCCGAGGCCTCCCGACTGGTGCAGGAGGCGGAAGAGCTGGTGGGATACGGGCTCTACATCGATCTTCTGGGGCCGTTGGCCTATGGCAAGGCGCGATCCGACTTCCCGCTGGGCGGCGAAGAAGACCGCTGCCGCTACGCGCTTGAGCGTGCGGGCGAGGGCCGCAATGTCGCGCTGATTTGTTCAGGTGATGCCGGCATTTACGCAATGGGCGCGCTGGTCTTCGAGCTACTCGACAGAGGGCGGGATGAGAAGGGTGTGTCCGACGCTGCACGGCGGGTCGAGGTGGTGTCAACCCCCGGCGTGTCAGCCTTGCAAGGTGCAGCAGCCCGCGCGGGCGCGCCCCTGGGGCATGACTTCTGCGCGATTTCACTGAGCGACCTGCTGACCCCGCGCGAGGATATCCTCAAGCGGCTGCACGCGGCGGCTCAAGGCGATTTCGTGATCGCGTTCTATAACCCTGTCTCCAAACGCCGCCGCACATTGCTGGCCGAGGCGCGCGATATTTTGCTGGCGCATCGCCCGGCGGACACGCCCGTCATGCTGGCCTCCTCACTGGGCCGGCCAGAGGAGCATCTGCGCTACAGGCGGCTTGATGCGCTGGATGTCGATGAGGTGGACATGCTGACCGTCGTTCTCGTGGGCTCCAGCCATTCCCGATTGGCCCAGCTGGGCGACGGGCCGCGCATGTTCACCCCAAGAGGGTATGCGCGCAAGATCGACGGGGATTTGGCGGTATGACGGCCGACGCTCGCGCTGCCGCGCATCGCCCCGCCCCCCATCCCGTAGCGGAGGTCACAGAATGACGGTGTATTTCATTGGTGCGGGCCCGGGCGACCCCGAGCTTTTGACGTTAAAAGCGCAACGCCTGATCGCGGCCTGCCCGGTCTGCCTTTATGCCGGGTCGCTCGTGCCCGAGGCCGTCGTTGCCGGAGCGCCAGACGGGGCGGTGGTGAGGGACACGGCCCCCATGACGCTGGACGACACCCATGCGCAGATCGTGGCGGCCCATACCAAAGGTCAGGACGTGGCACGCGTGCATTCGGGCGATCCGTCGCTTTACGGCGCAATCGCCGAACAAATCCGTAGGCTCAAGGCCGATGGCATCCCTTACGAGATTATCCCCGGCGTACCCGCCTATGCCGCTGCGGCTGCTGCCTTGGGGCAGGAATTGACCGTGCCCGAAATCGCGCAATCCATCGTGCTGACCCGGATGTCGATGAAATCGACCTCTATGCCGCCGGGTGAGACGCTTGAGAATTTTGCGCGCAGCGGTGCGACACTGGCCATCCATCTTGGGATCCGCGCCTTGCGCGAGATCGAGCGGCAGCTGATCCCGCATTACGGGGCGGAGTGTCCGGTGGTGGTGGCCTATCGCGCGTCCTGGCCGGATCAGCTGTTTCTGCGCGGCACGCTCAGCGATATCCGGGAGAAGGTGCGCGCTGAAAAGATCACCCGAACCGCGCTTATTCTGGTCGGGCCAGCCTTGGCCGACATCAAGGATTTCAAGGACTCCGCGCTTTATGACCCTGCCATCCCGCATGTGTTGCGCCCCAAGGCTACGGGTTCAATTTGAGAGGTCTTTTACGAAAACGTCACGATTTTGATGGACAACGTTTTCCAGTCGCCTAACTTTTGGGCAGTTAAGCATTGGGAATCGGTTATGAGTACATTTTTATCCCGCGAAGTGCATGCAGGCCTTGATGCTGCACGCCGCACATCCACCCGCAGCAAGACTCGGCTGAACGTCCATGTGGGCTCTGACGTGTTTCCGATCCTCTCCCTTACGGGGACTTCCTTCAGCGTCGATGCCGAGGTTGCGCCGCGTATGCGCGGGCTGGTCGACATTTATGACGGCACGCGGCATCTGTCGCATGCGCTGATCGTCACCTCGCGTGATGAAGCGGGCAGGCGGGTCTATGAATTCAAGCGCTCCACCCCGGCCGCCAGTGGCCCCGCGCGTGATTTCGAGGCTGATAGCGCAGCACCCGCCGCCTTGTTGCCGCTGCAGTAGGGCGCTGCGCGTCCCGCGACATTTCGGGCTGTGACTTCCGCCCGGTTTCGTGCCACCCTGCGCGGCGATGTGAGTTGCCACGCCGGAGGGAGCCATGGAGGCAAGTTTTTCACGACGGGATATTCTGACCCCGCAAGAGCTGCGCGCGCTGTCCGAACGCTCTGACCTGATGGGCTGGGCGCAAATGGCGTCGCATTTCGGCGCGATTGCTGTTGCCTGCTGGCTGCACGGCTTGGCGATGGGTTCGGGTTGGGTGCTGCTGAGCGGGCTTGCCTTGGGTGTGCTGCTGAACTTTCTCTATGCAGGCCAGCACGAGCTGAGCCATGCCACCGTTTTCAAGACGCGGAAGCTGAACGAGGTGTGGGGGCGGATCATCGGCTTTATCCAGCTGTTTCCGCGCGATTTTGATCAGGTCATGCATTTCGCCCACCACCAATACACCCAGGATTGGGAACGCGACGGCGAGCTGGTGCGCGAGCCTTACACGCTGAAAACCTACCTGCTCTGGTTGTCGGGCGTGACCTATTGGCGCAACCGGGTCCTCGGCAATATTCGCCGGGCGCGGGGGATCATTCTTGAGCCCTATATCCGCGCAGAGGAAGAGGCCAAGATCATCCGCGAGGCGCGCATTCACCTGGCGCTATACGGGCTGATCGCGCTGGTCAGCGTTGCTGCAGGAAGCTGGGTCGCGCTGACCTTCTGGCTGCTGCCGATGGTGCTGACAAAGCCCCTCCATCAGCTGCAAAACACCATCGAGCATCTGGGGCTGAGCCACGAGCAGGACATTTTGGAAAACACCCGCTCCACCCGGACCAATGCGCTGGGCCGCTGGCTGTGCTGGCAAATGCCTTACCACACCGCGCATCATACCTTCCCGGCAGTGCCGTTCTGGAAACTGCGCGCGCTGAACGAAAAGCTTGAGGCGAAAGCGGGCGAGGTGCACCGCATGGGCTGGATCGAGTTCCAGATCGAAGTGATCCGCAAGCTGCGTGCAAAGGACGAAAACCAGTACCCCATGGATGAGGTTTGGGTGGTGCCGACCTCCGGCGGCCGCTTGACGCGCATCCCGGCGGAATGAGGCAGCTGAAGACCTACACCTCGCTCTGGGCCATGCAGCCGCATGACCAGACCGGTGTGAAGCTGCCCTATGACCAAATCTGCGAGATGGTGGCAGGCGCGGGCTTTGACGGCATGGCGATTGATCTGGGTGCCTCGGATGTGGCGACGGCCCATGCGGTCCGCCCGCATATGGAGGCCAACGGCCTGACGCCGCTGATCGTGGCCTTCCCCAAAACGCTTGAAAGCCTCGAAGACACGCTGCATATGGCCGTCGATTTCGGCGCGCCCTTTGTGGACGTGATCGGGCAGGTCATGCCTATCGAGATCAAGGACATGGTGCCGGTCATCGAGACCTGGATGGAGATGTCCGAGCGTACGGCCATGCCCATCCAGTTTGAGACGCATCGCAACTGCATCACCAATGATCTCTATGTGACGCTGCAGCTTCTGGACCTGATCCCCGAGATGCGGATTTGCGCTGACCTCAGCCACTATGTCGTGGATAGGGAGTTTTGGTTCCCGCTGTCGGACGCCGACTTGGCGCTGATCTCCCGCGTTCTGGCGCGCTCTGACAGCTTTCAGGGCCGCGTGGCCTCCCGCCAGCAAATCCAGCTGCAGCTGGATTTCCCGCAAAACCAGAAATGGGTGGAGCTGTTCAAAGCCTGGTGGCGCGAGGGGATTGCCTCTTGGCGCGACCGCAATGCGAGCGGGGAGTGCATCTTCCTGTGCGAGTTGGGGCCGCCCGAATATGCGATGACCGATGCGCATGGCCGTGAGATGTCGAACCGCTGGCGAGAGGCGCAGGTCATCAAGGGC
Organism: uncultured Rhodobacterales bacterium; assembly: GCA_964387155.1. GTDB lineage: Bacteria > Pseudomonadota > Alphaproteobacteria > Rhodobacterales > Rhodobacteraceae > Litoreibacter. Next base: position 10,402 of record CAYLVP010000055.1, read on the forward strand.
TGGGTTGAAGAGATTTGGCAGGGACTCGGCGGCGACCGTTAGGGCCGGGTATCGAAGCCGGTTGTCGTCCATGGTGGAATTTGGTCTGATAGTGTCGCGCAACTGGCCCTACAGTCGGCCAAACTGCGTATGCATCACACTGTTGGCCGTCCGGTGGATTCGGTAGGCTCAGACCTATTCGATCAGAATTGAGGAGTGCTCCCATGATCCAGACCCCCTATCTTCTTTTCTTGGGCGATGCGCCCGATGCGCTGGCGGCCAAAGTGGCACAAGGGATCAAGGACTGGCGGCCGGAGAACTCGGTCGGCCAGTTTCGGATGGAGGGCTGTCAGGCCGATATGGGACTGGCAGATATGACCCTGCGGGAGGGCCTGGACGCGGGTGCCAAGACGTTGGTGATTGGCGTGGCAAACCGGGGCGGTGTGATTTCCGATGCCTGGAAAACGGTGCTCGTTGAAGCGCTGGAGATGGGCTACGACATCGCCTCCGGCCTGCACAACCTGCTGCGCGAGGAAGATGAGCTGCAACGCGCCGCCAAGGTGCATGGTCGCACCTTGCATGACGTGCGCATCCCCTCCGTCGCCTACCCGATTGCCAATGGCAAGAAACGGACAGGCAAGCGGGTGCTGGCCGTGGGCACCGATTGCTCTGCCGGTAAGATGTATACTGCGCTTTGCATGGATGCCGAGATGCGCAAGCGCGGTATGAAATCGACCTTCCGCCCCACCGGCCAGACCGGCATTCTGATCACCGGCGGCGGCGTGCCTCTTGATGCGGTCATTGCCGATTTCATGGCGGGCGCTGTTGAATATCTGACACCTGATAATGACGCGGATCACTGGGATCATATCGAGGGGCAGGGATCGCTGTTCCACGTCTCTTACTCCGGCGTGACCATGGCGCTGATCCATGGCGGCCAACCTGACGCGCTGGTTCTGGCGCATGAGCCCACGCGGACCCATATGCGCGGGTTGCCGGAATACAGCCTGCCCACGCTGGAGGCGCTGCGCGACATCGCTTTGCCGCTGGCCCGGGTGGCCAACCCGGCCTGCCAGGTCACCGGCATCTCGGTAAACACGCAAAAGCTGGGTGAAGATGAGGCGCGCAGCTACCTCGAGAAGATCGAGGCCGAGATGGGCCTGCCTGCCACCGACCCCTTCCGGTTCGGCGCGGGCAAGCTGGTGGATGCGCTGGACGCGCTGTGATCACTGTCACCCCTGACAGCTTCAAGCTGGCGCAGGTCTTCACCATCTCGCGCGGATCACGGACCGAGGCCAAGGTGCTGACCGTCCGCATCACGCGGGGCGGGGTGACCGGCTGGGGCGAATGCGTGCCTTACGCGCGCTATGGTGAGACGCTGGACAGCGTCACCGCCGAGATCAACGGCCTGCCCGCCGATATCACGCGGGCCGCGCTGCAATCGGCCCTGCCTGCCGGTGCCGCGCGCAACGCGGTCGACTGCGCCTTGTGGGACCTAGAGGCCAAGACAGCAGGCAAACGGGCTTGGCAATTGGCGGGGCTTGCCAAACCCGGCCCTGAAATCACCGCCTACACCCTGTCGCTCGACACGCCCGAAAAGATGGAAGGTGAGGCGCGCAAACATAGCGCCCGGCCGCTTCTGAAGATCAAACTGGGCACGCCTGATGACATGCCAAGGTTAGAGGCCGTGCGCCGCGGCGCGCCTGCGACGCCGATCATCATTGACGCCAATGAAGGCTGGACGGCAGAGGTTTATTCAGAGCTCGCCCCCCACCTTGTCCGCATGGGTGTCAAGCTTGTCGAACAGCCCCTGCCCGCTGGCGACGACGACCTGTTGGCCGAAATCGCGCGGCCCTTGCCCGTCTGCGCAGATGAGGCCGCGCATGACCGGGCGACCCTCGGCACGCTCAAAGGCAAATATGACGTGGTCAACATCAAGCTGGACAAGACCGGCGGACTGACCGAGGCGCTTGCGCTGCGCCAAGCGGCGGAGGCCGAAGGTTACGGCATCATGGTCGGCTGCATGGTCGGATCGTCGCTCGCCATGGCACCTGCCACGCTGGTTGCGCAGGGTGTGGTATTCACCGACCTTGACGGGCCGCTTCTTCTGGCCGAAGACCGGGACCAACCGCTGACATTTGACGCTGATGGCGTGCACCCGCCTGAAGCCGCATTATGGGGATAACAATATGAGCCGCATCGTCTATCTGAACGGAGAATACCTGCCCGAGACCGAGGCGAAAGTGTCGGTCTTCGACCGTGGGTTTCTGTTTGCGGATGCCGTCTACGAAGTGACCAGCGTGCTCGACGGCAAGCTTATCGCCTTTGACGGCCACGCGGTGCGGTTGAAGCGCTCCCTGGACGAGCTGGGCATGAAGAACCCGATCTCGACCGAGGCGCTGCTTGACGTTCATAAGCAGCTGGTTGAACGCAACGCGCTTGAAGAGGGGATGATCTATCTGCAGATCAGTCGCGGCAACCCGGGCGATCGTGACTTTGCATACCCCCCAGAGGACACCGAGCCAACAATTGTGCTCTTCACTCAGACCGCCAATCTGCTGAACAATCCCAAGATTGGCACCGGCATGAAAGTAATCTCCGTCGAAGATCAACGCTGGGCGCGGCGCGATATCAAAACGGTGCAGCTGCTTTTCCCATCCATGGCCAAGATGATGGCCAAGGCAGCCGGTGCGGACGACGCTTGGATGATAGAGGACGGCCACGTTACCGAAGGGTCCTCCAACAACGCCTATATCGTCAAGGACGGCAAGATCATCACTCGCCATCTGGGAAACGAAATCCTGCACGGAATCACCCGGGCTGCGGTGCTGGAATATGCGCGCTCTGCCCAGATGGAGATCGAGGAACGCCCCTTCACAATTGAGGAGGCCAAGAATGCCGACGAGGCCTTCATCACCTCCGCCTCGACCTTCGTGATGCCGGTGGTCGAGGTCGACGGCGTCAAGCTGGGCGACGGCACCCCCGGCCCGTCCGCTGCCCGACTGCGGGAAATCTACCTGGATGAAAGCCGCAAACAGGCGGTCTGAGGCCCAAGGCGCGCCTTCACATAACCTGTAAGTTTCCGCGCTGGCGTCACGTTGCTGGCGGCTCTGATTTCATTGGAGTGTTTTGGGATGGCTGGACCTGACGGGGTATCCGAAGGCGGGGATAATGGCGGGCAATCAGACGGCCCAACGCAGAGCGGTGTAAGCGAAGAGACGCGCTCGGCAGTCGAGGGGCTTGCAGCGCGCGAGAGCTTTGAGCGCCGGGAGGCATCGATCAGAGAGATGGAGCGTGCCGCCAACGAGGCCGCGCTTGACCAAGCCGTAGCAACGCGCGAATGGACAGCAGAAGAGCAGGCCGCGTTGGATCGCGGTACGGCCCAAGGTGTCCAAGACGCCGCGGAAGGCTGGGTGTTGGATGTTGTCGACGGGGTCGTCGAGACGGCTACCGTCGTAGGGCAGGCCACCGTCGTGGGGCTGAACTCAGGCGCCGCAGCCTTGGCAGATGCGGTTAGCTCTCGTGCAGTTGAACATAAGTTGGGGTATCAGTCCCTTACCCGCCACAATGAGTGGGAATTGACCCGTGACGCGGCGCTGGCCGAACGGGGTTGGGACATAAGCTGGACGTTTGACCGCGAACCGTCTGCCCCGTTGCGGCAAGCCTTGGAAGAGGCAAACATAGAGATCGAAATTCGAGAGCAATGAATATGACCCGTCTATTGGAAGAGACCGAAAAATCCGAAAGAGCGGACCAATTCCAGTACTGGCTTTCGGATTTTGATCGGTTCGAGGCGGAGTGGCGCGCCACGCTGGAACCTGATTTGACCCACCAATTGGACCATTCGATTGGCGCGTTGGTGGCTTTTGAGGCTTATATTCTAGACAAATTCCAATCCGCCGAAGAGGTCGTTCAGGACGTGTCGACCCACAATGCCGCGACGATTTATTTTGGGGAAACAATCCGCCGGGAAATCGGCGGAACATGGCATTTGCCACTCGATGACCCAGACTATCTGTTCTTTGGGAAGCCAGAGCTGAAAGATGTCCCGGGTCTGGGAAGAATATGCCCGATGTCATATGTATCAACCTGCGCGAGCAGGCGGCGGGCCACCTGCGCTAGAAAGACGTATTCAAACGGATAGCAGGGCGCGTGAGGTCCTCACCGCGCAAGCGCGCTGTAGGGGCAGACGTCATCCTCGAACGGGACGTGGCGGCGGCGGAAGGTGGTGGTTTCGGCAGCCTCCGGCGCGCTGATGCGGTCCATGCGGAAGTGGCGGAAATCCTCGCGTGTCGGGTCCCATGCGACAAGGTACCAGAGTGGCGGCAGGATCAGCATCGCCTGCGGCTCTACCTCGCGCTGTGTCTTTCGCCCCTTTGCATCACGATAGTCAAACCTGATGAAGTGGCGGCCCAGGAAGGCGGTCTCAAACGCGGGCAGCAGTTCCGGGTCCATCTTGCCCATATCGGACAAGTCCTGAAACGGCGACAGCGCGCCGATATGCAGGCAGTCAAGAAAGGCCCTGAGGTCCTTCACTTTGTCCGAGGGCAGTGCCCGTTCGATCTTGGCGAGCCCTGCATCGGCAAGGTCGGAAAAAGGCAGGTTCCCCGCCCCGCGCATCGCGGCCACGCTGATCAACAGCGCGAAGACCTCCGGCACCGATAGCCTCGCGGTGGTCTGCATCGATTGGGGGTCCAGCTGCAAGCCGCCACCCCGCCCGACATCGGAATGGATCACGAACCCCTCGTCGCGCAACGTGCTGATGTCGCGCAACACCGTGCGACGGGACACGCCCACCTCATCTGCGAGGTTGTCGACAGTGGATGTGCCGTTGCGGCGAAGGCTGCGCACGATGGCGTCATGTCTGAGTCGCGTCTTCATATGACCAGAATAGCATCAAAGGTGACAAAATTTGGCACTGTTTCTGCATAGGCCTATTCCAGCAACACAAAACAAGGAGATGATTGCGATGAAACGGACTGCTGTGAACCCATGGGATTGGTCCATCACTCTTGGCTATAATCAGGCTGAAGTGATCGAGGGCGCCACGCGCCAAGTGATCTGCGCGGGCCAGACTGCGGTGGACAGCCAAGGCGCGCCGCAACATCAGGGCGACATGCGCGCCCAGATCGGTCTGGCGCTCGACAATCTGGAAACGGTGCTGAAAGACGCCGGAATGGATTTGGGCAATGTCATCAAGCTTGGGGTCTATGCGACCGATGTTGATGAAGCGCTGAAGAATTTCGATCTGATGGGTATGCGGTTTGGCCCCTATCAGGTCCGGCCACCCATGACGCTGCTCGGTGTGAACCGCTTGGCGATCCCCGGGCTGCTTTTTGAAATTGAGGCGATGGCAATGGCTTAGGGCGAAAAGCCGTAGCTAAAGAAAGTGACTACTGCTCCCAGTTCAGGATGACTTTGACATCCTGCTGGGTGCGGATGCGGTTCAGGCCAAACGTGTAGTTGCCCTGCAGTCTCAGGTGCAACGCGCCAATCTGGGAGGTGGACAATGTCGAAGCGTCGACCTTGGAAAAGCCGATCACATTCAGGCGATGTTGCACCGAGGTGACAAGCTGCTGATTGGGCGCGGGAAGGACAGGTGTGGCGAGCACAGCAAGCGACAGACCTGCAGCGGCGAGAATGGATTTGAGCATAGCGGCCGCCCTCTAGTTCTTGAAGAACTTGACAATGCGGTTGTTGAGCACCGCGCCAATGGAGCCGCGAATATCGCCATGGCCCTTGCCGCTGCCTGCCAAATGGGTGATTTGCGCCAGCTGAGCAGAACTGAGCTGCGTCGTGTCAACATTTTGGTACCCATAGGTTTGCAACGCACGGGAGGCAGAGGATTGCAGCTGTGTGAGCGTGCCGGCAGCGGATACCGGTGCGGCAAGGCTGACGGCCAGTCCGCTGGCCATTAGGAATTTCGAGAAGCGCATTTGAGGTCTCCTTTTGATCTGATGAACCCTTGGTACCACGCCTGTCTGCGGAGGTGGAAACACCTTTGGTCACGACACCGTAAGGCTGTGTAACATCGCGAAGCCTGTCGAGGTAAAGCAGGAAATTCGGCGTGCGCGCAACGGGCAGTTTGACATGTGATGCGCGGGTTTTGCTTAGCTGCCTCTGACTAGCTTGCGTCCTTATGCGACACGTCAAATGCGGCTTTCTGGGCCTCGCTGGCCTCGGTCTGATGCTGCGCCTTCCACGCGTCAAAAGGCATGCCGTAGAACATCTCGCGCGCCTCCATCTTGCCGATCTCGAGGCCACGTTCGGCGGCGGCCTCCTGATACCACCGGCTGAGGCAGTTCCGGCAAAAGCCTGCGAGGTTCATCATGTCGATATTCTGCACATCGGTCCGCTTTTGAAGGTGATCGCGCAAAGCGCGAAAGGCAGCGGCTTCGAGTTCGAGTTGGGTTTGAGCGTCCATTCTATCCTCCGTTACAGGCCGGTTGCGGCAAGCGCCTCTTGCAGAATTGGGGCCAGCCATGCGGCCCAAGCCTGTTGATCTGTTTGTGTTGATATGAGGTCGTTGCGTATCTCGATCAAGACATGGGGACGGCCGTGGCTTAGTGCATGGCGGTCCATGCTGTCGCCGCCAAGCCGTCCGGTATACGGCTCGTTATCGCCGATGCACAGATCCGGCTCGCGCCGCAAACGCTCGATGAGGGGGTATGCCAAACGCGTGTCATCGGCATAGAGCACCCCGACATGCCAGGGACGCGGTGATCGGCCCCGCAACTGCGGCGTGAAGGAATGGATGGAGACTATGACAGGGTCCGTGCGGGCCGCCAGCAGCCCGGCTGCGGCGCTGTGATAGGGGCGGTAAAGCCTGTCCAGCCGCGCCTCCCGCTCGGAGACGCTGATCGTCTTATTCGCGGGAATGATCGTGCCGTCATAGAGGCGCATGATCAGCGTCGGGTCGTCCTCACCTCGGTTGGGGTCGATCACCAGGCGGGAAAATTGCGACAATGCGGCTGGCGCGTCGAGCAGGGCCGCCAATTTTGTGCTGACTTCGGCCGCGCCAGGGTCATAGGCAATGTGACGCCTCATATCTTCAGGGGGCAGGCCAAGGTCACCGCGCGCCACAAAATGCGGCACGGCATTGGTGGCGTGGTCGCACATCACAACCCAGCGGCCAGAGCGCTCAGGCCCCCATATCTCGAAAGGTTGATGCTGCATCCGCTCTGTCCCGCTCCGCCCTTGCCTTCCCTACGACGCAAACCAGAAAAGCGCCAGTTGCGATGCCGCAGCGATTGGGTCATACGTGGCCCCGGCCCAAAGACAAAAAATGAACTTCGACAAGGGAACATGCCGGAATGAGACGCCTCCGCAAAGTAAAGATCGTTGCCACCCTGGGCCCCGCCTCCAACGATTACGAGATGATCCGGGCCCTTTTCGAGGCCGGAGCGGATGTGTTCCGCCTGAATATGAGCCACGGCGATCATGCCGAGATTCGTGCCCGCCACGAGATCATCCGCCAGATCGAGAAAGACACGGGCCGCCCGATTGCAATTCTGGCGGACCTGCAGGGCCCCAAGCTGCGCGTCGGAAAATTTGCCTCTGATGACGGGTATGACCTGGAGGTCGGTCAGAGCTTCCGGCTTGATCTCAACGATGCCGATGGCGATGCCACCCGCGTCCAGCTGCCCCATAAGGAAATTTTTGACGCGCTGGAGCCCGGTGCCTCCCTTCTGGTCAATGACGGCAAAATCCGGCTGAAGGTCAAAGACTGCGGCGCCGATTTCGCGGATTGCGAGGTGATGGTGGGCGGTACGATCTCGGACCGTAAAGGCGTCAACGTGCCGGATGTGGTGCTGCCGCTTGCAGCGCTCTCCGAGAAGGACCGCAAGGATCTGGAATTTGTCTGCCAGTTGGGTGTCGATTGGTTGGCCCTGTCTTTCGTGCAGCGGCCGAAAGACGTGGAAGAAGCCCGCAAACTGGCAGATGGCCGCGCGGCGATCCTGTCGAAGATCGAAAAGCCGGCGGCGGTGAAATCCTTTGACGACATTCTCGCAGTCTCTGACGGTATCATGGTTGCACGCGGCGATCTTGGCGTGGAACTTCCCGTCCAAAACGTCCCGCCGATCCAGAAGCTTCTGGTGCGCAAGTGCCGCGCCGTGGCCAAACCGGTGATCGTGGCGACCCAGATGCTGGAAAGCATGATCGACAGCCCGATGCCTACACGGGCTGAGGTCTCTGATGTGGCGACGGCGATCTACGAGGGCACGGATGCCATTATGCTCAGCGCCGAGTCCGCTGCGGGTGATTTCCCCATTGAAGCGGTGACCACCATGAATAACGTGGCCATCGAGGTTGAAAACGACCCCAATTACCGTGATATCATCGCAGCCCAGCGGGGCGGCAAGAAGCACACTGTCGCAGACAGTATCGTTGTCGCCGCCCGTGAGATTGCGGAGACGACGGATATCAAAGCCATCTGCTGCTTCTCGCAATCGGGCACGACCGCGCTGCTCGTTTCGCGCGAACGCCCGCATGTGCCGATTATCGCGCTCACCACATTGACTGGAACGGCGCGCAGGTTGAGCCTGAGCTGGGGCACGCATTGCGTCATGACCAGCTCCGTCGAGCGGTTCAAGATGGCGGTGGTTGCTGCGGCGCGCGCGGCGCGAGAGTATAACTTCGCGACCGAAGCAGACCAGATCGTTGTCACCGCCGGTGTGCCCTTCAATCAATCCGGCACCACCAATATCCTGCGGGTGGCTCCGGTAGAAGAACGATTGATTTTCGCAGCTGACCCTGAATAGACTTCATCCGTCGCAAGACGGAGGCCGGCATGGTCACAAATGAGCTTATTCTGGTGCTGGGCATGGTGATTGCCCTGCTTGCCGTGCCAGGAATTTTTGGCGCTCTTGTCGAGGGTACCGCGCCGCGCGGGGCTGCTGTTGCCGTCGTTGTAGGCGGCGGGATGATCATTTACGCGATCTCGCAGACCCCGGGCGGCATCGCGTTGAACGAGGTGCCCGATATCATCGCGCGGGTTGTTGGCAGCTTCCTCTAACGGTGGGCTCATTGCTGAGCCACGGGCGTAAAGGAAGGCTTGCATCACAGCATGATCCCTCGTAGAACCCGCGCTCGACCCGCGGGACCGGCCGATATGGCATGCCGAGTCGCGCGTCTACCACTCGATATATGAGGAGATGGAAATGCCGAAGATGAAGACAAAATCGGGCGCCAAGAAGCGCTTCAAGATGACGGCCTCGGGCCGCGTCAAAGCAGGTCAGGCCGGCAAACGCCACGGCATGATCAAGCGCTCCACCAAGTTTATCCGCACCGCGCGCGGCACGACGATCCTCTGCAAGGCAGATGAGAACATCGTGAAAAAATATATGCCCTACGCGCGCTGAGGAGAGACAGACATGGCACGAGTTACATCCGGGAAAGTCACCCACGCCCGCCACAAGAAGGTCATCAAAGCCGCTAAAGGCTATTATGGCCGTCGCAAGAACACCTTCAAAGTCGCCCGTCAGGCGGTCGATAAGGCCAACCAATACGCAACCCGTGACCGCAAGAACCGCAAGCGCAACTTCCGCGCGCTGTGGATCCAGCGGATCAACGCAGGCTGCCGCTCCATTGATGAAACCATGACCTACTCGCGCTTCATCAACGGGCTGTCGCTGGCTGGCATCGAAGTGGACCGGAAAGTTCTGGCCGACCTGGCCGTGAATGAGCCCGC
>CAYLVP010000056.1:0-16902 GCA_964387155.1 uncultured Rhodobacterales bacterium
ATCAAGGCCTCCGAGCGCCGCGTGGCGGACGTGAAAGCGCCGGGCATCATCCCGCGCAAATCGGTGCATGAGCCGATGGCGACGGGTCTGAAGTCGGTCGACGCGATGATCCCGATTGGCCGGGGCCAGCGCGAGCTGATCATTGGCGACCGCCAGACCGGCAAGACCGCCGTGGCCCTCGACGCTATTCTGAACCAGAAAAGCTACAACGACGCCGCCAAAGATGAGAGTGGCAAGCTCTACTGCATCTATGTGGCTGTGGGCCAAAAGCGCTCCACGGTGGCGCAGCTGGTGAAAAAGCTCGAAGAGAGCGGTGCGATTGATTACTCCATCGTGGTGGCCGCGACCGCGTCTGACCCGGCCCCAATGCAGTTCCTGGCGCCCTACGCCGCGACTGCTATGGCGGAATACTTCCGCGATAATGGCCGTCACGCGCTGATCATCTATGATGACCTGTCGAAACAGGCCGTGTCCTATCGCCAGATGTCGCTGCTGCTGCGCCGCCCGCCCGGGCGCGAAGCCTATCCGGGCGACGTTTTCTACCTCCACTCCCGCCTACTGGAACGTTCCTGCAAGCTCAACGAGGATAACGGCTCAGGCTCGCTGACTGCGCTGCCGATCATTGAGACACAGGGCGGCGACGTGTCTGCCTTTATTCCGACCAACGTGATTTCGATCACCGACGGTCAGATCTTCCTTGAGACCGAACTGTTCTACCAAGGCATCCGCCCTGCAGTGAATACGGGCCTGTCGGTGTCGCGCGTGGGCTCTTCGGCGCAGACTGATGCGATGTCCTCGGTCGCAGGTCCGGTGAAACTGTCGCTGGCGCAATACCGCGAGATGGCTGCGTTTGCGCAGTTCGGCTCGGACCTTGATGCGGCAACCCAGCAGCTACTGGCCCGCGGCGCGCGTCTGACCGAGCTGATGAAGCAGCCTCAATATGCGCCGCTGACCAATGCCGAGATCGTTTGCATCATCTTTGCAGGCACGAACGGATATCTGGACAGCGTGGACGTCAAGGATATCGGTCGCTACGAGGCAGGTCTGCTGGCCTTCCTGCGCAACCAGAAAACTGACTTCCTGAACTGGATCGCCGATGAGGATCCAAAGTTCAAGAAGGGCGAGCCGGTCGACAAGATGAAAGCCGTTCTCGACGAATTCGCTTCGACTTTTTCGTAAGGAGGCGCAACCATGCCTTCTTTGAAGGACCTTAAAAACAGGATCGAGTCGGTCAAATCGACCCGCAAGATCACGAAGGCGATGCAGATGGTCGCCGCCGCAAAACTGCGCCGTGCGCAGGAAGCGGCGGAGGCGGGCCGCCCCTATGCCGAGCGGTTCAACGCGGTGATGGGGCAGCTGGCCGCATCGGTGGGGGGCTCTGAATCCGCGCCGAAACTGCTGTCCGGCACAGGTTCCGACCAGGTGCAGCTGCTGATCGTCATGACGTCTGAACGCGGCCTGTGCGGCGGCTTCAACGGCAACATCGCGAAGCTGGCGCGCTACCAGGCTGAAAAGCTGATCGCCGAAGGCAAGACGGTGAAAATTCTGACCGTGGGCAAGAAGGGCCGCGAGGTTCTGAAGCGCGATCTGTCGGATCACTTCATCGATCATGTCGATTTGAGCGGGGTGAAGCGGCTGGGCTATGCCGATGCCGCTGGTATCGCGCAGGACATTCTCAACCGCTTTGATGCGGGCGAGTTTGATGTCGCCAAGCTTTATTACTCGAAGTTTGAGAGCGTGATCAGCCAGAAGCCGTTGGAGCAGCAACTGATCCCGGCCAAGTTTGACGCGCCGGAAGAAGATGCGGGCAGCTCGACCATCTACGACTATGAGCCCAGCGAGGAGGCCATCCTGGCTGATCTGCTGCCGCGTGGCGTGGCCACGCAAATCTTCTCGGCATTGCTTGAAAACGGCGCGGGCGAGCAGGGCGCGCGGATGTCCGCCATGGACAACGCAACCCGCAACGCTGGCGAGATGATCGACAAGCTGACCATCCAGTTCAACCGCTCACGTCAGGCCGTGATCACCAACGAACTGATTGAAATTATTTCGGGCGCGGAAGCGCTCTAGACCCGGAGAGACCAACATGGCCAATGCAAAAGGCAAAATTACGCAGGTCATCGGCGCTGTTGTCGACGTTCAGTTCGACGACCACCTGCCCGAGATCCTCAACGCGCTTGAGACGGACAATAACGGCAATAAGCTGATCCTAGAGGTCGCGCAGCACCTTGGTGAGAACACCGTGCGTGCGATCGCGATGGATGCGACCGAAGGTTTGGTGCGCGGGCAGGGCGTCTCTGACACGGCAGGCCCGATTTCGGTGCCGGTTGGCAACGCCACTCTGGGCCGCATCCTGAACGTCGTGGGCGAGCCCATCGACGAAGGTGGTCCCGTTTCGGCAGATGAGCACCGCTCGATCCACGCCGACGCGCCAGATTTCAGCGCGCAATCCACTGAATCCGAAGTGTTGGAGACCGGCATCAAGGTGATCGACCTGCTGGCCCCTTACGCGAAGGGCGGCAAAATCGGCCTCTTCGGCGGTGCGGGTGTGGGCAAAACGGTTCTGATCATGGAGCTGATCAACAACTTCGCGAAAGTGGACTCGGGCTTTTCGGTCTTCGCGGGTGTGGGGGAGCGGACCGGTGAGGGCAACGACCTCTACCACGAGTTGATCGAATCCGAGGTGATCAAACCCGATAACCTGTCGGAATCCAAAGTGGCGCTGGTCTACGGCCAGATGAACGAGCCTCCAGGTGCGCGTATGCGTGTGGCCCTGACCGGCCTGACTCTGGCCGAGCAGTTCCGCGACCAGTCCGGCACCGACGTTCTGTTCTTCGTCGACAACATTTTCCGCTTCACGCAAGCCGGGTCGGAAGTGTCCGCACTTCTGGGCCGTATCCCATCCGCTGTGGGCTACCAGCCGACGCTGGCCACCGATATGGGCGCCATGCAGGAGCGGATTACATCGACCAAAGCGGGCTCCATCACCTCGGTGCAAGCCGTTTACGTGCCTGCGGATGACCTGACCGACCCCGCGCCGGCCACGTCCTTTGCACACCTTGACGCAACTACCGTTTTGTCGCGTGCGATTTCGGAGCTGGGCATTTACCCGGCTGTGGACCCGCTCGATTCCACATCGCGGCTGATGGACCCCGCCATTGTGGGTGAGGAGCACTATCAGGTGGCCCGTGACGTCCAAGGTATCCTGCAGCGTTACAAGTCGCTGCAAGACATCATCGCCATCCTCGGCATGGACGAGCTGTCGGAAGAGGACAAGCTGACCGTGGCCCGCGCCCGGAAAATCCAGCGTTTCCTCAGCCAGCCCTTCGACGTGGCGAAAGTCTTCACCGGGTCGGACGGCAAACAGGTGCCGCTGGTTGATACGATCCAGTCCTTCAAGGCGGTTGTCGCTGGCGAATATGATCACCTGCCCGAGGGCGCTTTCTACATGGTCGGCGGCATCGACGAGGTGATCGCCAAAGCCGAGCAAATGGCCGCCGACGCGGCATAAGGGGGCTTTATGGCCGACATGATGAAATTCGAGCTTGTCTCGCCAGAACGCAAGCTGGCCTCGGTCGAGGCCAGCGAGGTGCAGATCCCGGGCGCGGAAGGCGACTTCACCGCTATGCCCGACCACGCACCGGTCATCACGACCCTGCGCCCTGGCATGTTACGCGTCATCACCGCGTCGAGCACGGATGAGTTCTTTGTCACAGGCGGCTTTGCCGAGGTATCTTCCGAAAGCACCTCAGTGCTGGCGGAGCGGGCCTTTGCAAAGGCTGACATCACCGACGAGCTCAAGGCGGAGCTGATCGCGGAGGTGGAAGCCCAGCACAAGATCGCAGGCACGGACGAATCTGCCAAACTGGTGGACGATATGACCGCCGGGCTGGTTCTGACCTAAGCGCTGACGACGCGGAGCTCTCCGTCAAATATCATGAAAAAGGGGCCCGTTATTGGCCCCTTTTTTATTTTTGTTATCAAATTTCTGCCAAATTTTGTGGTTAGCCTTGGACGCTTGTGAGGTAACGAATGCAGAAATTAACCAATCATCGTATCGGGGTGACTCAAGGCGACCGCGTCCTTTTTTCGGATTTTGTGGATGATGGCCCTATGTGGGCTGGAACCGGCCCCCGGGAGCAGCGGCACGCCATCACTTTCGAGGCGCGCTACGTGACACCACCCTCGGTGCATGTTGCGCTGAGCATGTGGGATCTGGATCATAAGCAAAACCAGCGCATGGATATTTCAGCTGAAAAGATCACCGAGGCCGGATTTGATCTGGTTTTTCGTACCTGGGGTGACAGCCGCGTCGCTCGCGTCCGGGCCAGCTGGATGGTCATCGGTGCTTTGCCCCATGATGACGATTGGGAACTCTATTAGCAGTCTGCCTAACGGAAAATGACCCGCCCTGGGCACCGCAAAAGCGATGCCCTGAGCGGGGCTGTCTTGAGGTCGAGAGAGAGACCGGCTTAGAAGAATTTCTTCTTCACGAAGACCTTTTTCTTGAAACCACTATGGCCAAAATCGCTGTGGCCGAATTTCTTCGATGTGAAGAAGGGGGAATGGCCAAACTTCTTCTTGGTGACGAATTTTTTGCTTTTGAACTTTTGGTGGCCGTGGAATTTCTTGAACGTCTTCAATTTGAAGTTCGCCTCAACCACCTGCGCTTCTGGCGCATGAGCGCTCGCCTGCGTGGTAAACAGGTCGTAGCTGTTGGTCGCATAGGCACCATTGGCGCCGATCAGAGTGAAACCCAGCGCCGCAGCGATCAGGGCAAGTTTTGGTTTTGAAGTCATAGTCATTTTGTTGTCCTAACGTTTTTCCATTTCGGTGTGAGCAACAGATGCGACAGAAACCGAATGAAAGAAAGCCAGGCGCAGTCACGCTTCATCGCGCGAATGACAGGCGAGAACCCCAAAGCGCGAGAAATGTTTCAATCCGTGAGCTGATCCGCCTGCGGACGCGACGTCACAATTCGTCCCTGCCTGACAGAAAATGTGAGAAAGAAATTTGGGCGTATTACGCCTCGGGGTACATCGCTTCGTAAATCGGGCCAAGCGTGTCCGTATCAAACAGGCTGGAGACGGAGCTGCCGCCCGAAATGTTCAGAATCGCCTGCGCGAACATGGGCGCTGTGGGGACGATGCGGATATTCTTGCAGGATTTGACCGGTTCGGTGGGCTCGATGCTGTCTGTGATCACCAGTTGCTTCATCACTGATTTGGTGATCCGCTCGACTGCGGGGCCCGATAACACACCGTGGGTGATGTAGCTGTGCACTTCGGTCGCGCCTGCACCCATCAGCACTTCGGCAGCTTTGCAAAGCGTCCCGGCCGTGTCGCAAATATCGTCCACGATGATGCACTTCTTGTCTTTCACGTCGCCGATCACCGTCATCTCGGCCACTTCGCCCGCCTTCTCGCGACGTTTATCCACGATGGATAGCGGGGCCTTGATCCGTTGCGCCAGCTCGCGCGCGCGGGCCACGCCACCAACATCGGGTGAGACGACCATGACATCTTTCATATCCTTAAAGTGGTGCAGGATATCGAGCGCGAAAATGGGGGAGGCGTAAAGGTTGTCCACCGGCAGATCGAAGAAACCTTGAATCTGTGCGGCGTGCAGGTCCATGGTCAGAACCCGCTCGATCCCGGCTTTCTCGATAAGATTGGCGACCAGTTTGGCCGAGATTGGCGTGCGCGCTTTGGTGCGCCGATCCTGTCGGGCATAGCCGAAATAGGGGATCACGGCGGTGATACGCGACGCAGAGGACCGGCGCAGCGCATCGGTCATGATCAGAAGCTCCATCAGGTTGTCATTCGCCGGGTTCGAGGTCGACTGGATGATAAACATGTCCTCACCACGGACATTTTCGAACACCTCGACGAATATCTCGCCGTCATTGAACCGCTCCACCCGGGCATCAACAGGTGCCACCCGGATGCCGCGATGCATCGACATGCGCTTGGCGATATTGGCGGCAAGCTGCTTGTTCGCGTTGCCCGCGATCAGTTTCGGCTCAGAGGTGTTTGGCATGTGATGTCCCCGTCGTGGCAGCTGTCTGGACAGCAGTGGCGCTTGGCCGCGCCGGCCCCCGCCACCCGCGACATTGCACACCGCTTAGCACCCCGTTAGCGTGGTGCAAACCTCTTATGCGCAAGGAACGCGACGTGCCCCATATCGACTACTATTTCGCCACGCTCTCCCCCTACACCTATCTGGCTGGCAACAGGATGGAGGAGGTCGCGGCCAAGCATGGCGCCACCATCCGCTACAAGCCGCTTGATATCATGGGGCTGTTTGGCCGGACCGGGGGTACCCCGCCGCCACAACGCCATGTCAACCGGCAGGAATGGCGCCTGCAGGAAATGCGCCGCTCGGCCGCGAAGCTGGGGATGAAGCTGAACCTCAAGCCGGCACATTGGCCAACAAACCCTGCACCGTCGTCCTACGCGATTATCGCGGCCCAGAACGAGGGCGGGGGAGATTTGGCTGGTTTGGTGCAGGGCTTTGTTCGCGCCGTCTGGGCAGAAGAGCGGGACGTGGCCGAGGAGGCCGTCGTGCGCGAGGTGCTTGAGGCCAACGGCTTTGCCGCTGATCTGGCCGACAAGGGCATGCTGGCGGGGGCCGAGGAGTATGCGGCCAACCTGGAAGAGGCCGTAGAGAAAGGCGTGTTCGGTGCGCCATTCTACATCACCGACACGGATGAGCGGTTCTGGGGCCAGGACAAGATTGACGATCTTGACCTCTACCTGCAGGGCAAGCTCTAGGGTCACCATGCCAATACAGCTATCCGGCGGGGCGATGACGCATATCCTGCGCTCAGGCCATGGGCCGGAGGAGGGGCTGGTGCTGCACTGTATGCTCAGCCAGGCTCGCGGGCTTGAGTTGATGATGGCGCGGCTGGGCAATCAAATGTCGATGATCGCTATGGACCTGCCCGGGCACGGCCAGTCCGAGGAATGGGACACCACCTGCGACTATACAGAGATGGCGCGGGATATGGGGCTGGGTCTGCTGGAGCGGCCTGCGCATCTGATCGGTCATTCCTATGGAGGCTATCTTGCCCTGCGCCTCGCAGTGGATCACCCTGAAATGGTGCGCAGCCTGACGCTGATTGAGCCGGTCTTTTTTGCCGCCGCAAAGCATCACAGCATGCCTGTTTTCAGAACCTATGAACGCAATGCGCGCCGCTACATGGGCGCGATTGCGGTGGGTGATATGGTGACGGCGGCCCGGGGGTTCACTGGCGAATGGGGAGATGGCAGCGCGTGGGAAAGTCTCAAGCCGGAGACAATGGAGTATCTCACGGCGCGGATGCCCCTGGTGGCCGCCACCGGCCCCTCAATTGTCGAGGACAATGGCGGTGTCTGGGACCGGCTGGCCACAATTGACATGCCTTGTCTCTTGCTGGAAGGGCAGCGGTCGCCGCCTGTGATCCGGGCCATCGGCGATGGGTTGGAGGCCCAGATCGCCGGGTTGGCACGTCGTGTCGTTCCTGATGCCGGGCATATGCTGGCGCTGACCCATGCCCCCGAAGTGGCCGAACTGATCGGGGCCTTTATCCGCGATCAGCCCCGCAGCGTGGAAATCATCTGATCCACATCCGCTTCGGTCGTCGACCAGGAGCAGACCATGCGCGCCGACAGCACCTCGTCTTTGTCACCTTCCAGCGATTGGTCAAAGGGCCAAAGGTAGTATTTTGCGCCCGCCTCATGCGCGCGTTGATGCGCGTCCCGCGAGAAGCTTGCAAAAACGGAATTGGCCTCCGTCGGATGAAGCAGGCTGGCCCCGCCCAGTTCCAAAATGCCAGCCGACAACTGGGCAGCACGCGCATTGGCAGCGCGTGCCATTTCAAGCCACAGATCATCCTTCAGATAGGCGTGCATCTGCGCGGACAGATACCGGTGTTTCGAGAACAAGTGCCCTGCGCGTTTGCGACGCAGCTCGAACTCCCAAGCGTGTTGCGGGTCAAAGAGTATAACAGCCTCGACCCCCATCAGACCGTTTTTTGTGCCACCCAGGGTGACGGCGTCGACGCCCGCCTTCCAGGTCATCTCGGCCGGGGAGGCGTTAGTTGCCACCAGCGCATTGGCAAACCGCGCGCCGTCCATGTGGACGGGCAGCTCAAATTTGCGGGCGATCTGGCTCACGGCCTCAATCTGGGCCACCGAATAGACCGCGCCATTCTCGGTGGGCGATGTGATCGACACGGCACCTCGCTGGACGTTATGCACGCCGCCCCGCGCTGTGTGGCTGATTGCATGTTCCAGCGCGTCGGGGTCAATGCGCGCATGATCGCCCCCCACCAGCGTCAATTTCGAGCCGCCGGTATAGAATTCCGGCGCGCCGCACTCGTCTTCCTCGATATGGGCGTTCTGATGGCAAAAGATGGTGGCCCAGGGCGGGCAAAGGCAGGCAAGGGCTGTGCAATTGGCCGAGGTCCCGGTGGCGGTCAGATACACGGCAGCATCGGGCGCCTCGAACCGGTCCCGCACCATCTCGCGCACCTCATCCATGATCGGGTCATTGCCATAAGGCATGGCATATCCCTCATTGGCGCTGTTCAGCGCGTCCATCACACGCGGATGCACAGGGGAGGTGTTGTCAGAGGCAAAAAACATCAGCTACAGATCCTCAATGATATGGTCTTCCCACTCGTCTTCGGGGACTTCAAATTCCGGCACCGTCCAGCCGCGCACGGATTGACCGGCATCATGCACTGTTTCGGCGGTGCCAGAGATCAGCGGGTGCCAGTCATATAGCGGTTTGCCTTCGAACAGCAGCCTGTAGGCGCAGGTCGATGGCATCCAATAGGCGATATCGCCAATATTTTGCGGCGTGAGATGCACGCATTCCGGCACGAATTGCAGCCGGATATCATATTGCGCGCAGCGGCAGGTGTCGCCATCCAGCAGGCGGCACGCCACACGGGTAAACGCGATCTCTTCTGTTTCGGGGTCTTCCAGCTTGTTGAGGCAACATTTGCCGCAGCCGTCGCAGAGCGCTTCCCACTCCTTCGGGCTCATCTTCTTCAAGGGGACTGTTTCCCAGAAGCTGGCCCTGAGCCCGCTGCGATCAATCGGGTCGGTCATGCGGCGGCGAGGATCGCGCGCGCCTTGTCGCAATCGGCATCCATCTGGGTGATCAGCGCCTCAAGGCTGTCGAACGTTTCTTCGCCCCGCAGGTAGTCGACCAGCGCGACAGAGATATGCGCGCCATATAGGTCGCCCTTGAAGTCAAAAAGATAGGTTTCGCAATTGGGCTGGTTTGCACCAAACATCGGCCGCACCCCAATCGATGCCGCACCTTGGTAACGGCCTTTGTGGGGCCCCGTCAGCACGTCGACAAAGACGGCATAAACGCCGAATTTCGGTTGGTGCAGCCCGCTCGTGTCCTGGTTTGCAGTTGGGTAACCCAGCTCGCGCCCGCGCTGTTCACCCGTGATGACCTTGCCCTCGATCCGGTGCAGATGGCCCAGCATCTGTGCTGCCTCGCGCGGCTTTCCGTCGCTCAGGGCCGCCCGGATATTGGTAGAGGACACCTGCTTGTCGCTGGCTTCAACCAGCTCGGCTATGGTGACGCCAAAGCCGTATTGCGCACCGAATTCCTGCAGCATCTTGGCATTGCCCGCCCGGCCTTTCCCAAAGCAAAAATCGGCTCCCACCACAACATGCGTCAGGCCAAGCCCTTTGGCGATGACGTCGCGGGCGAACTGCTCGGCACTCAAGCCAGACAGGGCCGCGTTAAAGTTCAGCTCATATAGCCGTTCAACGCCCAACTTTTCGAGGCGGTTGGCTTTGGCTTCGGCATTCATCAGGCGAAACGGGGGGGCTTCAGGGGCAAAATAGGCGCGCGGGTGGGGTTCGAAAGTGACAATGCCCAGGGGCGCGTCCGGTGCCGCGGCGCGGGCGATGTCAATCACGGCCTGATGACCCAGGTGAACACCGTCGAAATTGCCAATAGCAACCGTCGCGCCGCGATCGGAGGGGGCTACAAACTGATAGTCACGAATGGTGCGCATGGGTCTTGGGTATCGCCCATGCGCAGGGCGTGCAAGCTCAGTCGAACTTGCGGCTTGGGGCAAGTACGACCGCCTCGCCCTTCAACACGTTTTTGCCGTCGACCTCGCAGCGGGTCAGCATTGTGACCTTGCGCTTTGCATGGTCGATCTCTGTGACTTCAACCTCGGCCAGAACCATGTCGCCGGGGCGCACGGGGGCCATGAATTTCAGAGTTTGGCCCAGGTAGACGGTGCCATGGCCCGGAAGTTGCTCTCCGATCACGGCGGAGATCAGCCCGGCCGTCAGCATACCATGCGCGATGCGGCCCTCAAAAATGGTGTCCTGTGCGTAGTCGTCGTCCAGATGCACCGGGTTCCGGTCCGTAGATACCTCTGCAAACAGCTCGATATCGCGATCTGTCACCTGCTTGCGCAGATGCCGCTTCATACCAATCTCGATATCTTCGATGCAGATCGTGCCGCGCGGCAGGTTGTCACCTTGGGCAGGGGGGCGCATGTCCAGCATTGATCACCTATAAGTCACAAAATGGCACCCAGGCGGGTAATTTTGTAACTTTATTACTTTGCGTCTGCGGCAAAGTCCAGTGCAAAGCGGGTCAGCGCAGCTTCCCTATCACGTAAGGGGGGGAGACCATTTCCCTTTGAAGATAGGCGTGCAGCAAATCAGGGTCCGGGTGGAGGTCGGTCTTTGTCTCCGCTGCGGCCAGCCCGCCAGAGATAAAGAGCGAATCAAGATCCTCGCCTTGCGCGCCCTGGATATCGGTCAGCACCCCGTCGCCGATGCACAAGATCCGCGCGTCAGGCACATCCTTGCCCAAAGCTGCGAGGCGGCGGCGCGCCAGATCATAGATAGGCGGATGCGGTTTTCCGAAGTAGAGGCTTTCACCGCCCATCTCGGTATAGAGTTTGGCCAAAGCGCCCGCGCACCATTCGCGGTGTTCGCCGCGATCCACCACGATATCGGGATTGGCGCAAAGCAGCTTCATGCCGCGTTCCTTGGCGAAGAGGAAATCACCGCGATAGACCTCCGGGGCGGCCATCGGATCAACCGGGCCACAGCAGACGATGCCTTCGGCTTCCATCAATGGGACTTGCGTGATCTCCACCGGGTTCTCGATAAGTTTGAGCGGGTCAAAGAAGTTTTGATCATGCGGCTGGCCGATGAAATAGACCTTCGATCCGACCGCACCGCGGAACATCGCCGCGCGCGCGCTGTCGCCAGACGTTGCGATATCATCATAGCTGTCTTCGGCAACGCCGAGCTTCTTCAGCTGCAGCGCAACCGAGGCGCGGTGCCGGGGGGCGTTGGTCACGTAAATCACCGTCCCGCCCCGGATGCGGTAGTCCTGCATCGCGGTCACGGCAGTTTCGAAAGGGTCTACGCCGTTATGTATACAGCCCCAAAGGTCGACAAATAGCGCGTCATAAGTGTCGGAAATCTCGGCGAGCGCGTCGATAATCTGGGTCATACTTTGACTTTCTGTGATCTGGCTAGCGCCATTTGATAGAGCAGCCCATGGACGGTGTCTGCTCTTGCGGGCCATGGCCGGTGTCAGCCACTTGCGTCATGGCAAGAACAAGTTCTTTGCGACGGTCTGCCGCCGCGCCCATCGCAGCGTCATCCAGCCGCCCGCGATATTGCAGGCCGCCAGATGCGTTAAAGCCGAAGAAATCCGGCGTACAGACGGCTCCATAGGCCTGCCCCACGGACTGATCCTCATCTACGAGGTAGGGAAAGTGCCACCCATATTGGGCGGCGAACGCCTTCATCTGTGCTGGCGCATCTGACGGCACCCGACGATAATCATTTGACATGATCGCCACGGTATTGACGCCCAACGCCTTGAGCTCTGCCGTGTCAGTGGCCAGCCGGTCAGCAATGGCCTGAACATAAGGGCAATGGTTGCACAAAAACGCCACCAACAGCCCGTTTGGTCCCATGGCCGACGCCAGATCGGTGACACGCCCATCGGGGTCCTTCAAAGAAAAATCCGGCGCTTGCCAGCCGAAGTCGCAAACGGGCGTGTCGAGCAATGCCATGTCAGACCTTCAGGTTCGGAATGATCTGCTTTTTGCGGCTCATGATGCCGGGCAAGACCACATTGTCGCCTGAGACGCTGGCGTCAAAGCTGGCCTCGGCCACGCTTTTGGACAGCTCATTAGGGATCAGCATGGTGGCCTCTTCGTTGAGGATGTCGACCACGAACAGAAGCACTTGATCAACGCCATCTTCGCTGGCCACGGCCGGCATGGCCGCCATCAACGCGTCCTTGCGGTCAAGCACCATCTTGGGCGAGGTCGTCTCAAGCACAGAAACGCGGAATTTCGTATCGCCCACTGCGTATTCTTTTGAGTCCATCCGCAAAAGCTCGGCTTCCGAAAAGGCGGAGACGTCGGATTTTGCGGCAAACATCTCAGCCGCGTAATCCGAGATCGAGATACCCAACTCGCCTGCCAATGTTTCGGCCAATGCGCGGTCCGTCCCCGTTGTGGTGGGCGAGCGAAATTCCAGCGTGTCCGACAGGATGCAGCTGAGCATGGCGCCTTTGATGGCGTCGGGCATGTGGGCTGCATGATCACCCATCAGATCATGCATGATGGTCGCCGTGCAGGCCAGCGGGCGGATGGTGATGTCGATGGGGCCTGCGGTTTCGAGCCCGCCTACCAGCTTGTGGTGATCGATGATCGCGGTGACGTTGGCTGCATTGATATTGTCGGGCAGCTCGGCAGGGTTGTTGGTGTCAACGATGATGCAGTCCTGCCCTTCACCCACGCCGTCAATGATCTCGGGTTTGTTCAGCTTCCAGCGGTCGAGCACGAACGCCGCCTCTGTGTTTGGCTCGCCCAGCAAAGCGGCTTTTGCATCGCCGCCCTGATGGTTGATGAACCACTCCCAGATCAGGGGGGAGCCGGTCGAGTCGGTGTCGGGAGATTTATGGCCAAAGATCAGCGTCGTCATATGGGTTTCCTGCAGAAAAGAAGGTGATTTTGGCGGTCTTATAGGGGGGGCTCGCGCGGATGTCACCCTCTGGCGACATTGACTCATTCCCTTGCTTTGCGTAATGAAGGCGCACCCCAATTTGGAGGATTCTGACAGTGGACAATCACATTTAATCCGCAGCCTCTTTTCCGCACGCTGTGCGTGCGACCTCGCATTGGGAGTATCCTGACAATGGACCTGACTGACTGACCTCTAGATTTTGGAGGGCCTTCTCGCTGCGCCATGCGCAGATTGTTCAACCATTGAATTTGAAAGGGCCAGATATGCCCAAATCCAAAACAACATCCCGCAAGCGCGGGGCCAATAAGGGTGCGCAAGTGGCCATTCCGGCGGCACGTCCCGGGTTCGACCCCGCGCGCCTCAAACGCCCCGGCCCCGACAGGTCGCAGCGCTATGGTCGCGGCAAGCCCCCTCGGTTTCCCGGACGCACCGGCGGGCGCTGACGTCTACGACCCCTGCTGCCAAAACGGCGGCAGGGGCTTGATTGGCCGCGTCGTTTTGCCGATGCTTTCGCGCAGAGCAGAAGAGGCACGAAGATGCGCGAAACGGAGCTTTATGCGCCGGTCAAAGGGTTCCTTGAGGCCCAGGGCTATGAGGTCAAAGGCGAGGTCGGCGCCTGCGATGTCGTGGGCGTGCGCGGTGCAGACGACCCGGTGGTCGTTGAGCTCAAGACGGGGTTTTCCCTGTCCCTGGTGCACCAGGGTGTGGCGCGGCAATCGATCACCGATGATGTCTACCTCGCGGTGCCGCGCGGGACAGGCAAGAGGTTTCTCAAGGCGTTGAAAGAAAACATCACCCTATGCCGCCGGTTGGGTCTTGGGCTGATCACAGTGCGGATGCGCGACGGATTGGTGGAGCCGCATCTGGACCCCGCGCCTTACCGGCCGCGTCTTTCGAAACACAAACGGGGCATGTTGCTGCGCGAATTTGCCCGCCGCGTGGGGGATCCCAATGCGGGCGGGGCGACGCGGATTGGCTTGGTGACGGCCTATCGGCAGGATGCGTTGCTTTGCGCGGGGCATTTGTCGGCGGAAGGTCCCAGTAAAGGGGCCCATGTCGCCGCCGCCACAGGTGTTGCCCGCGCCACGCAGATCATGGCTGCGGATCACTATGGTTGGTTCGAGCGAGTGTCCCTTGGCGTTTATGCGCTTACACCCAAAGGTCAGGAGGGGCTCACAACCTATGCCGGGCGCGGCGCTCAAGCGCCGTTGAGCTCTGAGGATTTGACCACCTGATTTCGGCCATTCTCCTTCGCGCTGTAAAGCGCGATATCCGCCGATTTCATCAGGTCAACGACATTCGCGCCATCCTCTGGCCATGTGGCCACCCCGGCAGATACGGTGATGCGTGGCAGTTCCGCGCCCGAGTATTTGATCGCGATGTCCGAGACTTGCTGGCGGAAATCCTCTGCTATTTCGTAGCATTCATCTTCGTCCATATGCGCGCAGAGCACGACAAACTCCTCGCCCCCCAATCGGCAGGGGGAACAGCTTTCCGTGAAGACTTCGATCATGCGCGCGCCGATGGCCCGGAGCACATGATCGCCCGCATCATGGCCGTGATGGTCGTTGAACTTCTTGAAGTGGTCCACGTCGATAGAGATGATGGAGCAGGGTATCTTGGCCTTTTGCGAACTGCCGATTTGGCGATGCATCGCCTCCAAAAACCACCGGCGGTTCCAAAGATTGGTCAGCGGGTCGCGCACTGACTGGTCAAGAAGCTCCTGACGGAGCTGCACATTGGCAATCGCGAGGCTGATCTGTTCAGCGCAAAGCAGTGCCAGCTCCCAACGCTGTTCAAGGAAATAACGAAATTTCTCGCGCTCGACCCGTTCGGGCGCGAAGGCCCCGAAATCGAGATGCAAGAGCCCGTTGGTTTGACCATGCGCGGTGATCGGAATGCAGAAATAGGGGGAATCGTCCTCTGCCGCGTGGCTATGGCCGCACGGAAACTCAATCGGTCGCATGCCGTAGGAATAGGCGCGCCCCCGCCGCAGCGCCCAGCAATCATCAGGCTCGATATGGCGCGGTGCGTTTTCCATGCCGCCCCATTGGATATTCAGATCCAGCGTATCGCGGGAGTTTGAATAGATATAAAGCTGGCCTTCCGCCTCGGGCATGAGCGTTTCCAACGACCTGGAGATCACCATCAGCAGCTCGTCCAGAGACTTCGCGGAATAGAGCCACTCGCTGACCTGGCTCAGCAGCCTGCGTTCTTGTTGCCGCAGATGTTCGTTTTCCGTGGCCTCTTTCGTCGCTTGTTCCATCGCGCGGCGTTCGGTCACGTCGCGCGAAGAGCTCATGAAATAGGTGTGGCGGCCCTCATCATCGAAAATCGGCGAGATCCGAATTTCAAGTGCCAGGGGTGATCCGTCTTTGCGTTTGCCCTTGATTTCGGTGGAAATAGGGCGGCGGAGCTCAAGGCTATGGTCGATCTGGGCTTTCTGTTGGTCGCTGCTCCAATCCGTCAGCAGCATCTCGCGGGGCCGTTTGCCGCGCAATTCTTCAAACGTGTAGCCCGTCAGTTCTTCAAAGGCTCGGTTCACCCAAAGTATGCGGCTTTGGGTGTCCATCACCGCCAGAGCATCACTTGAATAGACCGCAGCCATCAGCGCGCATTCGTCCAGATCAGCTTCTATTAGGGGACCATCCATTCCATCATTCCAAACAGGGAGACGGCGCTGGTTAGACTTCCAAAATCTTAAGAAAGGATCACGTTGAGGGGCATGGCACCGCCCAAAGATGATGAAAATTTGCCTTAGCTTTTGCTCAACTATTGCCGCGGCGAAATGATGCGTCTAGCACTGCGGGCTGTCGCATACCTAGGGGAGGTCGGAAATGCAGAAAACAGTCGTGAACAGCTGGAACGAGTGGGATCCGCTCAAACATGTCATCATTGGCCGCGCCGATGATTGCCACATCCCGCCTGAAGAGCCCGCTTTGGACGCCAAAGTGCCCGAGGACAGCGATATGCGCGGGCAATGGGGCAGGCGGCCACAGGAGACGATTGACCGCGCCAACGAGCTTTTGGACACTTTCGCAGCCCAGCTAGAGGCGCGCGGCGTGCGGGTGGACCGGCCCGACCCCATCGACCATTCGAAGCCCGTGACCACGCCCGATTTCCACACGGACAGCCAGTTTGGCTGTATGCCTCCGCGTGACGTGTTGCTGACGGTGGGCTCTGAGATGCTGGAGGCCACGATGTCCTATCGCTGCCGCTGGTTTGAATATCTCAATTACCGCCCCTTGATGGAGCGTTATTTCGACGAGGACCCGAATTTCCGCCACGAAAGCGCGCCCAAACCGCGGCTGACAGACGAGGATTACCACCCGGACTATCTCAGCGACAAAATCGGGGTCGAAAAGCGCCTGCAATGGGCTGCTGAAAAGTTCTTTGTGACCACCGAAAAAGAGCCACTGTTTGACGCCGCTGATGTGCTGCGCTTTGGCCGCGATTTGGTCGTGCAGCACGGGTTCACGACAAACCTCAAAGGCATCGAATGGCTGCGCCGCCATTTCCCCGATCACCGGGTCCATACGGTTAATTTTCCAGGCGATCCCTACCCGATCCATATCGATGCCACCTTCACGCCTCTGCGTCCGGGCCTGATCTTGAACAACCCGCAGCGCCGCCTTCCTGATGACCAGCGGGCGATGTTTGACAAAAACGATTGGCAGATTGTCGACGCCGCTCAACCCGCGCATAACGCGCCGCCGCCTTTGTGTTATTCCTCCACCTGGCTGAGCATGAATGTATTGGTGCTCGACCCCAAGACGGTCTGCGTTGAGAAATCCGAGGTCTATCAGGCGGAGCAGATGGACAAGCTGGGTATGGAGGTGGTCGAGGTCGATCTGCGCGATGCTTACGCCTTTGG
>CAYLVP010000056.1:17002-19607 GCA_964387155.1 uncultured Rhodobacterales bacterium
GCACAGACAATCAGTTCAGTTCAGCCGACCTCTGGTCGCACTGCGCAGGTCAGCGCAGACTGGTCTCCCTTCATCACGCCCGCCGACCTCTCCGCTAACCTGTTTGGCGGTGATGTTCAGGTGATCGATATTCGGTCTAAGAAATATCTCAAGCATGGGGTCGTTCCCGGGGCGGTTTGGATGCCATTTGCCGATTGGCGTGGGCCGAAATCCCGGCCCGGCAACCCACCCAAAACGGAGAAGCTCGCCGAGATGCTCGGCCAGGCAGGGTTGCGGCTTGACCGCCCGATTGTCGTGCACAACCACTCCAACAAAACCATCCAGAATGGCCGGGCGGCAATTGTCTACTGGATACTGAAATCCGCAGGTGCCAAGCAGCTGGCCGTCCTTAATGGTGGCTTCAAAGGCTGGAAGGCTGAGGGCTTACCGACGGCTGAGACCCATGCCCAGAAAAAGCCCACCAAGTTGGATGTGGCCTATAGCTACGAATGGTGGGCAGATCCGATGGATATTCTGGCCATCTCCAGCAGTCAGCAGGAGGGGGCGATCCTTGACAGCCGGTTGGATGCGCAGGTGCGCAAATCGGTGGAAAGCGGCAAGCCGATGATGAGCATGCCTTTCGCGCAATACATCCCTGCAAGCCTGTTTGCCAATGAGCTTGCGTCGGGCAACCTGACTGAGCCGGCCAAGCAGGCCTTCCGCGCTGATTTGGTCAATCGCGGGGTGGAGCTTGATACCGGGTTGCTTATCAGCGTGTGCCAAACCGGCGAGCTGAGCGCGCTGTCTTGGTTTTATGCCTCCGAGATCGTGGGCATCAAGAATGTGCATTACTACCCTGACGCGCTGCAAGGCTGGCGCAGCGACGGTGGGATCATGTTCGGGATGAACGGGCCAGACACCTAAGCAACTGACAGCACTGATTGAGGGGCACGCCAATCCAGCGTGCCCTTTTTTGTGGCAGTGCTCTCTCTCTCGCGTGAATTTGATTGACGCGCGCCGGACAGCCCGCGGTTTTTCTGGCCAAGGCGGTCCAAATCACGCTCGGGCACACTATGTTACGTCTCAAGTCGCATTGAGAGGAGCGCGCCACCATGTCGATCACCAGCCCCAATCGCCGTCTTTTTATTGCGGGCAGCGCCGCCGTGCTGAGCACTGGGCTGACGGTTCCCGCACGCGCTGCAGGGTTGGCGCCGACGCCCACCATGCGGGGCGGGGCCAACAATTATCGGCCCGGCGCGCCGATTGTGGAGCGTATCGGCGGCGGAGGCTTTGCGATGACGGGCACCGTGCGCCGCGCGGGCGACGGCCTACCGTTGGCCGGGCAGCGCGTCCAGATCTGGGCGCACACCACCGAAGGCCATGAGCGCGATCCCGAAAGCCATGGCGCGACCCTGACCGATGAAAGCGGTGCGTTCCGCATGGATATGCCACAGATTGTTCCCGCGTTCGGCCAGGCGCATGGGCATCTGGCCTATGATAGCGGGGAGTTTGAGACCGTGTTTTTGCGCCCGCTCATGGCAAGCTCCAGCGACACCAGCTTGCATGTGGAATTCGTCTTGCAGCCGGTTTGACGCCTCTGTGAGGGGCACCGGAACACTGCGCGCTTGGGGCATCTGGCTTGGCGCGCTAGCTGTGATCGTTCTTCCACTGGCCCTGGCAGCAAACAGCCCGCTTCTGGCATGGCGTCAGCCGGTCTATGTGATGGCGGGGTTTGCGGGCGTTGCGGGCCTGTGTCTTCTGTTTCTCCAGCCGCTCCTGGCCGCGGGCGCGCTGCCTGGCTTGAGCTTGGGGTCTGCGCGGCGGGTGCACCGCCTGTGTGGCGCTGTGTTTCTGGCTACGGTCGTTCTGCATGTTCTGGGGCTCTGGGTGACCAGCCCGCCTGATGTGGTCGACGCGCTGCTTTTTCGCTCGCCCACCCCTTTCTCTGCTTGGGGTGTCGTGGCGATGTGGGCGGTGTTTGCAAGCGCTGCGCTGGCGCTCATGCGTCGCCGGCTCAAACTCAAATGGCGCAGCTGGCGGATCGCGCATAGCCTGCTGGCCGCCATCATTGTCATCGGCACAATTGTGCATGCTCTGTTGATCGAAGGCACGATGGAGGTGGTTTCAAAATACGCGCTCTGCGCGCTGGTTTTTCTGGCCACGGCGCAGGTATTGGGCAGCCCCGAAACACTCGCCCGCCTGCGTCGTTCGCGCGGATAAATGCCGCCGCGCTTGGCTGCAGGAAAATCTGGAAAAAATTTCCAAGCCCCCGTGTTGACTCGCGGCGGGGCGGCCCTTAGCTAACGCATCGTTAGCACTCAAGACCAACGAGTGCTAACGGCCCCATAAGAGGGTCAATTTGGGAGTAACTTTGAGCTAGGAGCTGCAAAGATGGCATTGAAACCGCTTCATGACCGCGTTCTCGTTGAGCGCGTAGAGAGCGACGAAAAGACCGCCGGTGGTCTGATCATTCCAGAAAGCGCGAAAGAAAAGCCTGCCGAGGGCATGATTGTCGCGGCTGGTGAAGGCGCGCGCAAAGACTCGGGCGAGCTGATCCCGATGGCCGTCAAGAAAGGCGACAAAATCCTGTTCGGCAAATGGTCCGGCACGGAAGTCACCGTCGACG
>CAYLVP010000057.1:0-19503 GCA_964387155.1 uncultured Rhodobacterales bacterium
TAGCCTGAAAAGAAAAACAGGGCGGTGCGGGCGATGCGGTGGATCATTCGGATAGTGGTGACGTTGGTGAGCCTCGCGGTTGTGGCCGTGGCGGCGGTGTTTTTGATACCGGCGGAACGCATTGCGCGGATCGCGGAAAGCCAGTTCGAGGCCAATACCGGGCGTAAGCTGACGATCACGGGGGGCGTGTCCCCCACACTCTGGCCAAGGCTAGGCGTGACGCTTGAGGGCGTGGCGATTTCCAATGCGGATTGGGCGGGGGCGGAGCCGATGCTCGAGGCGAGTCGACTGGATGTGGGCGTGGGCATGTCGGCGCTGTTGGGGCGCGACGTGGTGGTTGAAGCCTTCGAGGTCGAGGCCCCCATCATCCGCCTTGCGCGCAACGCGCAAGGCCAGGCCAATTGGGATTTCCTGACCGAGCTTGGCGGCGAAGACGAAGAGGGTGGAGACGGGCCCGGCGTGAATTCTGTCTCGCTGCCCAAGGGGACGATCACTGGGGCCACGATCATTTATGACGACGCCTCCACCGGGCTGCGCAAACAGCTTGAAGCGCTGGATGCGACGCTCCGGCTCGACGATCTGGCAGGCGAGGCGCAGGTTGATGTCTCCGCCCTGATGGACGGGCAAAGCGTCTCGCTCAGCGCGCAGGTTGCGGGGCTGCAGCCGCTGCTGGATGGCGGCGTGCAGGGCATCAGCGCGACGGCCACGCTTGGAGCCAATCAGGTGAGTTTCGACGGCGTTGCGGGGATCGAGCCCGTGCAGGCCAAAGGCGGTGTCGAGGGGGTCGTGGCGGATCACCCAAGCCTGTTCGCCCTGATGGGCCAGCCTGCGCCGCGTATCCCCGAAGGGCTGGGGCAGAGGGTCGAATTTGGCGGCAACCTAACGCTGACGCCCGAGATGGACGTGTTTTTCCGCGATGCCTCGCTGGCGCTCGACCAGAACCGGTTGGCGGGCGACATAGATGTGCGCCTTGCCGGTGAGGTGCCGCAGGTGACGGCGCGGCTGGCGGGTGACCGGCTGGATTTCTCCGCCATGAGCACCGATACGAGCGAGGGCGACGGCGCCGCCAATGCCGGCGCGGGCGGCTGGTCGGAGGCGCGGCTGGATGTCAGCGGGCTGTCAGCTGTGAACGGGGATTTCACCTTCAAGGCGAATGCGCTGGATCTGGGATCGATCCAGCTGGGCAAGACGGCGCTGAGCGGCAGTTTGGACCGTTCCCGGATGGTAACGCGCTTTGAAAATATCGAGGCATTTGACGGGCTGGTCTCCGGTCAGTTCGTGGTCAACAACCGTGCAGGGCTGTCGGTGGGCGGCGATATGGTCGCGGACCGGGTCGCCATGCAGCGGCTGCTCAGCGACTTCGCGGGGTTTGAGCGGCTGGTGGCGGATGCCTCACTGTCGCTGAAGTTTCTGGGCGTGGGCGACACGCTTGACGCAATCATGCGCTCGCTTTCGGGCGAAGGGCGGCTGGATGTGGGCGCGGGCGAGCTGCTGGGCCTCG
The DNA here is from genome assembly GCA_964387155.1 of uncultured Rhodobacterales bacterium. Taxonomy (GTDB): domain Bacteria; phylum Pseudomonadota; class Alphaproteobacteria; order Rhodobacterales; family Rhodobacteraceae; genus Litoreibacter. Next base: position 1,502 of record CAYLVP010000057.1, read on the forward strand.
ATATCGCCGGCATGATCCGCAATTTCGACGCGGCCTATGTGGGCGAAGGGTCAAAAACCGTGTTTGACGACATCACGGCCAGCTTCACCATTGCGGACGGGACCTTGCGCAACGACGATCTGAACTTCACGGCAAGCTTGTTGACGGCCACCGGGGCAGGCGCGCTTGATCTGGGGGCGCAGACGGTGGACTACCGGCTGGTGCCCGTGGCGCTTGCGGCCCAGATCGACGAGGGAATCAGCGTGCCTGTGCTGATCACCGGGCCCTGGAGCAATGTCAAGTACCGCCCCGACCTGAAATCCCTGCTCGACCGTGAGCTAGAGGAAGAGAAGGAGAAGCTGAAAGCCGCAGCCCGCGCCCGGGAGGCGGAGCTGAAGGCCAAGGCAGAGGCCAAGCTGGTCGAAGAGCTGGGCGTGACACGGGGCGAGGGGCAGAGCGTGGAAAAGGCCGTCAAAGACGGGCTGGAGGAGAAGGCGAAGGATGCGCTGCGCAGCCTGTTCGACTGACGCGGCCTTAACGCCCCTTTTGTCACGGAACGAGTAGCCCAATGACCAACCCGCTTTTTGACGCCCTGTTTGGCAAATATGCTGGCCAAGCCTCGCCATTTCTGTATCTGCCCGATGGCACGGTCATCTCTCACGGCGCATTTCTCGCGACCGCCGCACGGTTTGCGCATGCGCTGAGCGAGGCGGGGCTTGCACCCGGCGACCGTCTGGCCGCCCAGATCGAAAAGTCGCCGGAAGCCCTGGCGCTCTACGCCGCCTGCGTGCAAACCGGCGTGGTCTTCTTGCCGCTCAACATCGCCTACACGGTTGAGGAGCTGTCTTATTTCATCACTGATAGCGGCGCGAAGCTGGTGATTTGCGACGGGCAGGCCCTTGGGCCGCTTGCCGCAATGGCAGATGAACTGGGCGCGCAAATCGCCTCCCTCAATGCGGACGGAACGGGCAGTTTTTCGGATGCGGCCAGGGCGCAGCCTGACACATTCCCCACCGCGAAGCGGGCGGAGGAGGATCTTGCAGCCTTGCTGTATACCTCCGGGACGACCGGGCGCTCAAAAGGGGCCATGCTGACCCAGGCCAATCTTCTGTCAAACGCGCAGGTGCTGGCGGAGGTCTGGCGCTTTGACCAGACCGATATCCTTCTCCACGCGCTGCCGATCTTTCACACACACGGGCTTTTCGTGGCCACCAATGTTACTTTGGCTGCGGGAGGGGCGATGATCTTCCTGCCGAAGTTTGATCTTGATCAGGTGATCGGGATGCTGCCGCACGCCACGACGATGATGGGGGTTCCGACCTTTTACACGCGGCTTCTGAGCGATGCGCGGCTGTCTAAAGACCTCGCCCGCGATATGCGGCTGTTCATCTCGGGCAGCGCACCCCTTTTGGCGGAGACCCATCAGCAGTTCGAGGCGCGGACGGGGCATCGCATCCTGGAACGCTACGGGATGACCGAGACCAACATGAACACCTCCAACCCCTATGACGGCGCGCGGCGCGCGGGCACTGTTGGCATGCCGCTGCCGGGTGTCGAGCTGAAGATCACCGACCCTGAGACCGGCGCAGCGCTGCCCGCTGAAACCATTGGCCAGATCGAGCTGCGCGGCCCCAATGTCTTCAAGGGTTACTGGCAGATGCCCGAGAAGACCGCCGCAGAGCTGCGTGCCGATGGCTTCTTCATCACCGGCGATCTGGGAAAGATCGACGCGCAGGGGTACGTCCATATCGTGGGCCGCGACAAGGATCTGATCATTTCGGGCGGCTACAACATCTACCCCAAAGAGATCGAGCTGGTGCTTGATGCCCAGCCTGGCGTGATGGAAAGCGCCGTAATCGGTGTGCCACATGCAGATTTTGGAGAGACTGTGCTGGCCTTGCTTGTGCCGGCCCCCGGCGCGGCCCCGGATATTGACCAGATCAAGGGTGCGGTCGCTGGATCACTGGCGCGGTTCAAGCACCCACGCGCGCTGCTGATCGTCGATGAGCTGCCCCGCAACACAATGGGCAAGGTGCAAAAGAACCTGCTGCGAACCCAGCACAAAAACCTGTTCGACCCGGCCTGATCCTCAAGACAGGGCGCAATCTGGGCCACGGGGTAGGGGCGTGTCGATGGTGATCTCTGTCGGGCGCCATTCGAACATGGCAAGCGCCCGCCCGCTGTCAAACCCCACGAAGAGCCGTCCGCTTTCAGGCTGCAGGGCCACGCCCTCCGCGTCGCGACCGTAGGGCCATAGCGAGGTGACCGACAACACCCGCCCGTCCGGCGCAAGCTCAAAGAGGCTGTTGAGCCCCTCGTTGTCATCCACCACGAGAATGTTGCCTGAATAGGGGTCGCGGGTGACGCCTTGCGGCTCGATCATGGGCGGGTCGAACAGCTCGCCTGCCAGCTCCATCAGAACGGCCCCGTCGGGGGCCACGCGCAGCAGGCGGGCAGGATCGTCCTCGACCACCAGATAGCTGCCATCCGCGTCGCGGTGCAGGCCTTCGGTATCGATCAGGGTGCGGCTGAGGTTGAAGGGTTGGTCAATCGGCTGGCCATCCCGGGTGACGCGCAGGAACCGCCCCCAGCCATCAGCCAACAGCAGGCCGGATGGCTCGACCGTCAGGCTGCGCACCGACCGCATGCCGCTGTCAAACCGTTTGATCTCGTGACCGAAAACCGACAAAAGGACCAGCTCCGGCCCCTCATTGGCAACCCAGATGCCGCATAGCTCGGCGTCATAGGCGAGGCTTGAGGCGCGAAAATCGGCAATCGTGCGGGTGTGGATCAGCTCGGCCTGCGCGGCCGAAAGACCCATAAGGCAGCCAACGAGCCCGAAAGCCGCGCGCGTTATCCAAGCCATACTTAACCCCCGTCCCGCCACTGTCTGTGGAAACGGTAGGCTGGCAGGTCGCGCAATCAAGCGGTGATGAGGGTTAGCGCTTCTAGCGGCGTCGGTCGCGCCGTGCGGACATCGGTTGGAAGGCCACGCCGACATGCGCCTCGCAATAAGGTTTGCCTTGCTGCACCGGCAGGCCACAGAACCAGAAATCTTCCGTCGCAGGGTCGCCTACGGGCCATTTGCAGGTCCGCTCGGTCAATTGCATGACCGACAGCTTCTTGGCCTTCTTTTCCACCTCACGGACGGAGGCCAGGGCTTCCGGGCTGATCTCATTGGCGGATGGCTGGGGTGGCAGCGGCTGGCCTGCGGTCACCACCAGTTTCGGGCGCGGCACAACCTTGGCCGGTTCAGGCGCGGGGTCTGGCTTTGTCTCAGAGGCGGGCGCAGCCTTGGGCTTTTCCGCCGCCTTCGGTTTCGCTGGCGCTTTCTCTTTCGCGGCGGGCTTGGCGGCCCCTGCGCCGCCCGAGCGGTTCGACAGACCCAGACGGTGCACCTTGCCGATCACCGCGTTGCGGGTCACGCCGCCAAGCTCTTTGGCGATCTGGGAGGCAGACTTTCCCTCCCCCCACATTTTCTTGAGAATTTCGACGCGATCATCGGTCCAGGACATCGGGGGCCTCTTTTTAAATGAGACGCCGCCCGGTGGAGCGGGCGGCGGCAACTTGCCTCTTATTGTAGGGCCCGGGGGCAGGGGATACAAGGCCGGACCACTGCCCCCTTGCGTCACCGGGCACTTTGCGGCTAAGGGTGCGGCCATGATCAAACCAGTCACACAGAATGCACTGCGACGCCGACGCTAACCCCGTCCGCCCTTGATCCCTGCCGTGGGCCCAGCTCATGCGCGAAAACTCTCAAATTGACACCACTCTGAATTTCCTGACAGTCAGGATTTTCGCAATGCGTAAAGGATAACGCCAATGATCCCCGCAATTATGCCGACCTATGGCCGTGCCGATATGACCTTTGAAAAGGGCGAGGGCTCCTGGCTGATCGAGCGAGACGGCACGCGGTTCCTTGACCTTGGCGGCGGCATTGCGGTGACCGCGCTGGGCCATGCGCATCCTGAGCTGGTGCAGGTGGTGCAGGATCAGGCAGCGCAGCTGTGGCACATATCGAACCTCTATCACATTCCGCAGCAACAGGCTTTGGCCGACAGGCTGGTGGAACACACATTTGCCGATACTTGCTTTTTCACCAATTCGGGCGCGGAGGCGATGGAATGCGCGTTGAAGACCGCGCGCAAATATTGGTCCGCCAAGGGCCAGCGCGAGCGGGTGAATATCATCACCTTCACCGGGTCCTTCCACGGGCGGACGCTGGCCACGATTTCGGCCGCAGCATCTGAGAAGCTGACCGATGGGTTCGGGCCTTTGTTGCCGGGCATCATCAACCTGCCTGCCGGTGATCACGAGGCGTTGCAGGCCGCCATGGATGACACGATTGCCGCCGTGGTGATCGAACCTGTGCAGGGCGAGGGTGGGATCATTCCGCTGCCCGACGCCTGCCTCAAGGGCTTGCGCGACCTGTGTGACCAGACCGGCGCGTTGATGATCTGCGACGAGATCCAATGCGGCATGGGCCGGACGGGCAAGCTGTTCGCCCATGAATGGTCTGGCGTGGCACCTGATATCATGGCCGTCGCCAAAGGCATCGGCAACGGCTTCCCGCTGGGCGCCTGTCTTGCAACCGAGGAGGCAGCGCTGGGGATGACGGCGGGCACCCATGGCTCGACCTATGGTGGCAACCCGCTGGCCTGCGCGGTCGGGGCCGCGGTGATGGACCGAGTCGCGGATGAGGCTTTCTTGGCCGAGGTGAACCGCAAAGCGGGGCTTTTGCGGCAGAAGCTTGAGGGGCTCGTGGCCTCCCACCCCGAGGTGTTCGAACTGGTTCGCGGGTCTGGCCTGATGCTGGGCGTGAAATGCAAGGTGCCAAATATGGACGTGATCAACGCAGGCTATGCCCAGCAGCTTCTGACCATCCCAGGAGGTGACAATGTGGTGCGGCTTCTGCCCGCGCTCAACATCTCGGATGACGAGATCGCGGAAGGCGTGGCCCGGCTTGACCGGGCGGCCAAGGCGGTGGAGCAGGCGGCATGAAACATTTCCTCGACATCCACAAAACCGATCCGGGCGCGCTGCGGCGGATTATCGAGACGGGTCGCGCGATCAAGGACGCCCGTGCGGGCAAGCCCAAAGGGGCCCTTGATGCGGATCAGCCGCTGAAGGACCATATGGTTGCGCTGATCTTCGAGAAGCCATCTACGCGCACGCGTGTCTCTTTCGATGTGGGGGTGCGGCAGATGGGTGGGCAGACCATGGTGCTCTCAGGCGCCGATATGCAGCTGGGACATGGCGAAACGATTGCCGACACGGCCCGCGTCCTGTCGCGTTATGTCGATCTGATCATGATGCGGACCTTTGAGGAAGATACGCTGCTGGAGATGGCGGAATACGCCACGGTGCCGGTGATCAACGGGCTGACCAACCGCACGCATCCCTGCCAGATCATGGCCGATATCCTGACCTTTGAAGAGCATAACGGCCCGATCAAGGGCAAGAAGGTCGTGTGGTCCGGTGATGGCAACAATGTCTTTGCAAGCTTCGCCCATGCCGCCAAGCAGTTCGAGTTTGACCTCGTCTTCACCGGCCCGCCGCCGCTGGATCCCGAAGGGTCGCTGGACGGGCTTTACACGATTGAGCGTAACCCGCAGGCCGCCGTAGAGGGCGCCGATCTGGTGGTCACCGACACCTGGGTCTCTATGCATGACCCGCAATCGGCACGGGAGAGGCGGCACAATCAGTTGCGCGGTTATCAGGTTAACAAAGCGCTGATGGGTCAGGCGAAACCCGACGCGCTGTTTATGCACTGCCTGCCCGCCCACCGCGATGACGAGGCGACCTCCGAGGTGATGGACGGCCCGAACTCCGTCATTTTTGACGAGGCGGAAAACCGGCTCCATGCGCAAAAGGCGATTATGAAATGGTGTCTGGAAAGTTGATAGCCCTGATCGGTGGGGCAGGGCCGTTCCGCGTCACTCTCCGCCTGCGCGGTGCTGCTGAACCTGTGTGCTTGGTCTGAGCCTTGCGAAAACGCGCATACCAGAGCGCTGAGGGCTAAGCTGGTTATGCCACCTCCGCCAGATTGACGGCTGGCGAAAGCCCCAATGCGGCGCAGATATCGCGGGTCAGCTCTGGGCGGTTCAGCGTGTAGAAATGCAAGTGCTCAACCCCGCCTTGCAACAGATTGGTGCACAGCTCGGTCGCAATCGCCGTCGACAACAGCTCTTCCCGATCGCCATCCTGGCTGTCGCGCCTTGCGGCACAGAAAGCCGCGTCCAGCCAACTGGGCACATGCGCACCGCAGCGCGTGGCAAAGCTGCGCGCCTTGGACCAGTTCTCAATCGGTAGAATACCGGGCAGGATTGGGTTGGTGATGCCCGCCTTTGCGCAGGCGTCGCGGAAGCGGAAGAACGTGTCAGCCTCGAAAAAGAATTGCGTGATCGCCTCATCTGCACCTGCATCAAATTTGGCCTTGAGGTAGTCAATATTCTGCTGCTGGCTTGCGGCCTCCGGGTGGGGATCGGGGTAGGCCCCGACGCGGATCGAGAATTGGCCGGTTTCTTTCAGGGCCGCGATCAGCTGCAAGGAGGTCTGGAACCCGTCCGGGGGCGGCGCGAAGGCACCTCCCCCCGGGGCGTCACCGCGCAACGCCACGATATCTGTGATGCCCGCAGATGCGTAGCTGCGGGCGATTTCCATAGTCTCGGCGCGGGTTGCGGCAACGCAGGTCAGATGGGCCGCCACACGCAGCCCCAGATGATCGCCAATCGTGGTCACGGCCTCATGGGTCAGGGCCCGCGTCGTTCCGCCCGCCCCATAGGTGACTGAGACGAATTTGGGGTCGAACGGCGCAAGCGTGCCCAGCGTGTCCCACAACCGGAAGGAGCCTGCGAGGTTCTTGGGCGGAAAAAATTCGAACGAGAGCGAGGGGCGGGACATCGGCAAATCCTGTGATGGAGGGCTGCGGCGGTTGTCTCATGCGTATCAATGTGAGACAATTTCATAACTCTCAAGATAAACATGAGCCCGTTATGCATATCGAGTTCCGCCATTTGCGCACTGTCAAAGCGATCCATGACTGCGGCGGGCTCGCGCGAGCGGCCGAACAGTTGAACATCACCCAATCCGCTTTGTCGCATCAGATCAAAGGGCTGGAAGATCAAGCTGGTGTGGAATTGTTCATCCGGCGGTCCAAGCCGATGAAGTTGTCGCCTGCGGGTATGAAGCTGCTGCGCGCGGCGGAGCGTATCCTGCCCGAGGTCGCCGCGCTGCAAGAAGAGTTCCTGTCGCTCAAAATGGGCAAGACGGGACGGCTGCATATCGCGATTGAATGCCACGCCTGTTTCGAGTGGCTGTTCCCCGTGCTGGAGGGGTTTCGACAAAGCTGGCCGGAGATTGATGTTGATATCAGGCCGGGCCTGTCTTTCGACGGCCTGCCCGCGCTGCTGCGGGAGGAGGTGGATCTCGTCGTCTCCTCCGACCCCGAAGACCTGCCGGGCGTCGATTTCACGCCGCTCTTCGACTATGAACCCGTTTTTGTGGCCTCGTCGCAGAACCCGCTGGCCAAGAAGGATTTTATCGTGGCAGAGGACCTGCGCGATCAGATGCTGATCACCTATCCGGTTGACCGGACCCGGCTGGACGTCTTCACCGAGCTGTTGCTGCCCGCAGGGGTGGAGCCCCGCGCGACCCGTCAGGTAGAGCTGACCGCCGTGATCTTGCTGCTTGTGGCCTCCAACCGGGGTGTGGCGGTGCTGCCTGATTGGGTGGTGCGCGAGGTGCGCTACAATTCGGACTATGTCACCCGGCCCCTGACCAAAGCGGGCAAGACCAAACGGCTTTATGCCGCGACACGGGTTGAGGACACGCATAAACCATTCATGTCGAATGTGATCCGGCTGGCGCGCACCGAGCCGGTAAAACTGCAACGCGCAGGCGAAGAGGCCTAGCCGCGCGCCATGCGCTGTTCGCGAAAGATGATGTAAAGCCCCGAGGCAATGGTGATCCCAATGCCGATCTGCGCCAGCCCGTTGGGCCAGTCGCGAAAGATCAGAAAGCCGATGACTGTGGCCACCGGAATTTCAAGATATTGCATGGGGGCCAGCGTGGCAGAGGGCGCAAAGCGCAACGACCAGGTCATCAGCAGATGCGCGAATGTCCCCAAGGTACCAATCAGCAAGAGCAGCCAGACATCAATGCCATGCGGGGTAACGATCTCGAACGCCCTCGGGACGATCGAGCCAAAGAGCGGGTAGAGCAGCCCCAACATCGCGCAGGCCATAAGGCCGGAGACCGCCTGCATGGAAATCGGATCAACATCTTTGGCCACCTGTCGCGTGACCAGCATGAAAAGCGCGAAGACAACGGCCACGAGCAGGGGCAGCAGCGCAGGCGCGCCGACCGCAGCAAAGCTCGGCTGGATCACAAACAGCGTGCCGACAAAGCCCACGATACAGGCGAGAAGGCGGCGCGGGCCGACCTCTTCCTCCAGCACGTATTTGCCAAGCAGCAGCAGGATGAACGGCATCACGAAAGCGATTGCCACGGTGTCAGCCAGCGGCATGTAGCGCAGCGCCAGAAACATCGCACCGATGCCTATGATATGCAGCGCCGTGCGCAAGGCGGTCAGCCGCAGCACGCGCCCCGACATCGCAAAACTGCGCGCGGTCAGCCAGACAAGCGGCACCAGGATCACCGCCTGTACGCCGAAGCGGGTCAACAGCAATTGCCCCAGCGGGATGGTCTCGCCCAATACCTTTGCCAATGCGTCGCCCATGGGCGCGAGCAGGCAAAAGCCCAACATCAGAAGAATGCCAAGGGCGGGCCGGTCGGCCTGTCGCAAGGCGGCGAGACTGTCTGTCATGATGTGAGGCTAGGGCGGGGCTCGGGCGGGTGCAATGGGGCTTTAACTTCGCCCGCCGCAAGGCTATACGCGCGGCCTGACTGGCCCGTTGGGCTCCGGCAATGTGAAGGACGCAACCGATGCAGGGCTCCGCCAACCTCAATATCATGGTCAAAGCTGCCCGCGCCGCTGGCCGCAGCCTTGTGAAGGATTTCCGCGAAGTGGAGAACCTGCAAGTGTCCATGAAAGGCGCAGGCGATTTTGTCTCCAAGGCCGATCTCGCGGCGGAAGAGATTATTCGCACCCAGCTGATGGAGGCGCGCCCGACCTATGGCTGGCTGGGTGAGGAAAGTGCCGAAGTCGCAGGCAAGGACCCGACCCGGCGCTGGATCGTCGACCCGCTCGACGGGACGACGAATTTTCTGCATGGGATGCCGCATTGGGCGGTCTCCATCGCGCTGGAGCATAAGGGGGAGATTGTCTCCTCCGTGGTCTATGACCCGGCCAAAGACGAGATGTTTTTTGCCGAGAAAGGCCAGGGCTGCTGGCTGAATGACAAGACCCGGCTGCGGGTGTCTGGCCGGGCCCGCATGATCGACAGCGTCTTCGCCACAGGCGTGCCCTTTGCCGGGGGTAAATACCTGCCCGCCACATTGCAGGACCTTGCGGCTTTGATGCCGCAATGTGCGGGCGTGCGGCGCTGGGGCTCTGCCGCGCTGGATTTGGCCTATGTCGCTGCCGGGCGGTATGACGGCTATTGGGAGCGGGGCCTTAACATCTGGGATATCGCGGGCGGCGTGCTGCTGGTCAAAGAGGCGGGCGGATTTGTGGAGCCGCTGCGTGACGGGCAGATCCTTCTGGAAGACGGCCACCTCATCTGCGCGAACCCGGAGATTTTCCCCAGCTTTGCCAAGACGATCCGCGCGCGGGACTGATCTGATTGTGCGGCTGGTGCCGCGCGCGATGCTTTTGTGCTCTTTGGAGCTTTGCTCCAGCCGCACGGGCAAACCTCAGGATATTTTTGGAACAGTGATGGAGATTAGCCGACGCGTTTGAGGGGCGTGTCGCCAGCTTGCAATGGGCCGCCTGCGCGGTCGAAGCGGAGATAGGCGAGGCCCATTTGGCCCGCGACCGTGTGAAGCGTGCCTGCGGGTTTGCCATCCGCCGTGATCAGCGTGCCCGGCGCGGCGGGGCCATCAAGCGTGACCTGCGCAAGGCCTTTGCGCAGCTCTGTCTTGTGCTTCATGCGGGCGGTGACTTCCTGGCCAACATAGCAGCCTTTCCTGAAATCAACGCCGTTCAGCCGCTCGAACCCCAGTTCGAGAATGTAGCTGTCATCGTGGATCAATTCGGCACCGCTTTGGGGGATCAAATGCGCTACGCGCAGCGCGTCCCAGCCGATGCTGGGGGCGTCCCCCGACACGCCATAGGCCCGCCACCCAAGGGCCGGGTTGCGCGGGTCGGCAAAGGCCCCGGCCGGGATCGCACCAAGGCCGCGGGTCACGGGCAGGTCCTTCGGCGTGATCGCCACATCGGCGCGCAGCCGGTACATGTTGAGTCGTTTCAACAGATTTGGGGCCAGCCCGGCGTCGACATCAATCACAATCGCGTCCTCGGCAGGGCCCAGAAAGAAATCGGCCAGATATTTGCCCTGAGGCGACAGTAGCGCGGCATAAACCAGGCCCTGCGCCAGTTTGCCCACGTCATTTGTGACGAGCCCCTGCAGGAACGCCTCGCGGTCGGTGCCGGAGACTTCGAGGATTTGCCTGTCTTCTGCGCGTTCGCCGGTCATCTTCGCTCTCCCATCTGGGCCTCGAGTGACATATAGGGAAGCTGCCCGCCCCTTTCCAATATCTCGGCCATGTCTGCGCGATTGTCCATCATCATCCCGACCCTGAATGCGGCTGATGCGCTGCCTGCAACGCTGGACAGCTTGCTGCCGGGTGTGGCGGCGGGTGTGATCCGCGAGGTCATCATCAGCGATGGGGGCAGCACGGACGCCACGACCACATTAGCCGAGGATGCGGGCTGTGAGCATTTGCAAGGGCCGGCAGGGCGCGGGGGCCAGCTGCTGCGCGGGGCACAGGTTGCACGGGGGGAGTGGCTGCTGTTTCTCCACGCTGACACGCATCTGCCGCGCGACTGGGTGGGGGCGGTGTGCTGCCATATGACGCGGCAGGAGGCGGCGGTCTTTGCCCTGTCCTTTCGGTCCGAGGCGCGGATGGCGCGGCTTGTGGCAGGCTGGGCCAATTGGCGGACGCGGGCGCTGGGGCTGCCTTACGGCGATCAGGGGGTGCTGATTTCGCGCGCGCTTTACGATGCGGTCGGTGGCTTTGAGGACATTCCGCTTATGGAGGATGTCGCCATGGCCCGTGCGCTGAAAGGACAGATCACCATGCTGCCCGAGGCGGTCAGCACCGATGCGCGGCGCTACGCCCGGCGGGGTTGGATCAGGCAGGGGGCGCGCAACCTGTGGCTGCTGACGCGCTTTCTTGCGGGCGCTGACCCCGCAAAGCTTGCGAGGGCCTATCACAAACCTTGATCTGTGTGGGCTTTGCCGCTGATTGACCCGGGGCGGGGCACGGCCTAACTCTGCGCCATTGCCGAAAGAAGGACCACCGCCATGACGCTTGCCCCTGCCTCCCTTGCGAACGGCCGCCACACGCTTGCCATACCGGGGCCTTCGGTGATGCCGGACCGGGTGTTGCAGGCCATGCACCGCGCTGCCCCCAACATCTATACCGGGCCGCTGATCGAGATGGTGGCGAGCATCGTGCCTGACCTGAAAAAGGTGGCGCAAACCAAGCATGATGTGGCGATGTATATCGGCAATGGTCACGCGGCGTGGGAGGCGGCTTTGGTCAATGTCCTTGCGCCGGGCGACAGGGTTTTGGTGCCTGCGACTGGCAATTTCTCGCATGGATGGGCGGGCATGGCAGAGCGGTTGGGCATTGAGACACAGGTGATCGACTATGGCAGGCGCGCGGCGCTGGAGGTCGATGATGTGATCGCGGCATTGCAGGCCGATAAGGGCCACAAGATAAAGGCGGTACTTTGCGTGCAGACGGACACGGCCACCTCCGCGAAATCGGATGTGGCGGGACTGGGCGCTGCGATGCGCGCAACGGGTCACCCCGCGCTGCTGATGGTTGATTGTATCGCCTGTCTGGGCTGCGACGCGCTGCGGATGGACGCATGGGGCGTGGATGTGATGGTGGCGGGCTGCCAGAAGGGGTTGATGACGCCGCCTGGCATGGCGTTTGTGTTCTTCAATGACCGCGCGGCGGAGCGCCGCGCCGCGATGGAGCGCGTGTCGAGCTATTGGGACTGGGTGCCGCGCGCCAACCCGGAGCAGTTCTATCAATATTGGTGTGGCACCGCGCCGACGCACCATCTTTATGGGCTGCGCGAGGCCCTCGACATGATCGTCCACGAGGAAGGGATCGAGGCCGTCTGGGCGCGTCATGCCACCTTGGCCCGCGCTGTTTGGGCCGCGTTTGAGGCCTGGGAAGCAGATGGTCCGATCGAGCTGAACATCCGCGACCGGGCGCTGCGCTCCCACGCGGTCACGGCGGTACGGGTCGGGGCGCCTGCTGGCACCCAATTGCGCGAGTGGCTGGTGCGCGAGGCTGGCGTGACACTGGGCATCGGGCTTGGCATGTCGAGCGAAGAGGACCCGAAGGCGGACGGGTTCTTCCGCGTCGGCCATATGGGGCATCTGAATACGCATATGCTGATGGGCACATTGGGCAGCATTCAGGCCGGTCTCGGCGCGCTGCAGATCCCGCATGGAAGCGGCGCATTGGAGGCCGCAGCGCAGGTCTGCGCCGGGGGTTAGGGGCGCTCTAGCTGACCCCGCTCAGCACCTCTCCAATGGCCCCATCCAACGCATCCAGCGCGCCGTCAAGTTCAGCTTCTGTTGCGATGAAGGGCGGGGCCAGCAGGACGTGGTCGCCATATGTGCCGTCCCGCGTGCCGGGCATCGGATAGCAGATCAGCCCCCGAGCAAAGGCCGCTTTCTTGATCTTGCCCGCCACGCCATGTTTGGGGTCGAAGGGCGCTTTGCTCTCGCGATCTGCCACGAGTTCTACCCCCCAGAAGAGGCCCCGCCCACGGATATCCCCGACATGGGCGTTCTGCCCAAAGCGCGCGCGCAGTTGCGCTTCGAAAAAGCGGCCACGCGCCCTTACCTGCGCCATCAGGTCATGCTCCAGCATTTCCTGCAGGACGGCGCGCCCGGCTGCGGTTGCAACAGGGTGGCCGATATAGGTGTGGCCATGCTGGAAAAACCCGGTACCGGTCGCAATAGCGTCATAGATGTCAGCCGTGCACAGCATCGCGCCAATGGGCTGGTAGCCTGCACCCAGCCCTTTGGCGATACACAGAATATCCGGGGCGATGCCATCCGCCTCGCAGGCAAATAAATGCCCGGTCCGCCCCATGCCGCACATCACCTCGTCGAGGATCAGCAGCACGCCATGGCGGTCACAAATCTCCCGGATGCGCTTGAAATAGCCCTCCACGGGTGGCACTGCGCCCAAGGTCGCGCCGACCACGGGCTCTGCAATGAAGGCCATGACCGTGTCGGGGCCAAGGCGCTGCAGCTCTGCCTCCAACTCATCCGCAACCCGCTGGCCGTAGTCAACCGGGCTTTCCTCGTCGCGGCGCTCTGCGTATTCATAGCAGGGCGCGATATGGCTCATCTCGACCAGCAGCGGTGCAAATTGGGCGCGGCGCAACGCGTTGCCACCTGCCGACAAAGCCCCCAGCGTGTTGCCGTGATAGCTTTGACGCCGGGCAATGATGCGCCGCCGGTCGGGCTGGCCGGTTTCCAGAAAATACTGTCGGGCGAGCTTGATGGCGGCTTCCACCGCCTCCGAGCCGCCGGAGACGAAATAGACCCGGTCCAGATCACCCGGCGCATGTGCGATCAGCAGATCGGCCAGCTCTTCGGCAGGCTCCGAGGTCAGAAAACCGCTATGCGCAAAGGCCAGCCTGTCCACCTGATCCTTGATCGCCTGCGTGACGCGGGCGTTCGAATGCCCCAGACATGACACCGCAGCCCCGCCCGAGCCATCGAAATACCGCTTGCCATCTGCGTCGATCAGAAAGCACCCGTCCCCCGCAACAGCGGTCGGCAGATCGGCATGGCAATGGCGCGGAAAGACATGGCTGGCCTGGGGCATTGGGGTATCCTTTCGCCAAAGGAGGCAGAGAAAAGACTTGTTGCTGCGTCTCGTATCTACGGTGCGCTGTCAAGGCGCTCGCGCGTAACCAAGCGGGCTTTGGCGTCGCCCGACGCTTGCCATTCAGTTGCAATATGGGGGGGGCGACGACCCGCGCGGGTCGGCAGGCCGAGCTAGTCTTTTCGGGGCAAAAGTGCGATGCCCCAGCGCAGCAATCCGGCTGTGACAAGCGAGGCCAGATAGCCATAGGCAGCCCAAAGCGCGGTCAGCCCCATGAACAGCACCAACCCCGCCATCCACAGGAATGCAACGGTGTAGTCTTCCACCCGCCCGGTCGGGCGTCGAGGTTCATAATCCCGCATCATATAATTAAGCCTAGCGTCTGAACCCGGTTTGAAAAGGGCAATTTGGGGGCGTTATTGGGCCGCTTTCAGCGCGCGGGGGAGGGCTTTTGCCAAAGCCTCCAGGTCCGTATCTGCCCCGCAGCTGACGCGAATACAGCGGTCCTGTGGGGGAACGAACGGCATGCGTACGAAGATGCCCTCGTCCAGAAGGCCGGCCAGAACCGCGCGTGCATAGTCGCCGTTGCGCCCGCAATCTATGGTCACAAAATTGGTAGCGGAAGGCAAAGGGGTAAGGCCGTTTTCGTTTGCGATCAATGCAATACGGTCGCGGGCGTTGCCGACTTTTTCCTTCACCTCGGCCAGGTAAGCCTGATCTTCCAACGCGGCCAGAGCCCCAGCCTGGCTGATCCGGCACATGCCGAAATGATTACGGATTTTGTTGAAGGCGTTGATGAACCCGGCCTCGCCAATCGCGTAGCCCACCCGCGCGCCGGCCATGCCATAGCCTTTGGAAAAGGTCCGCATGCGGATCACATTTGCGTTGGTGACGTCGAGATCTGGCACCACACCGGGCGGTGCAAGGTCTGCATAGGCCTCATCCAGCAGCAGCATAGCCCCGTCCGGGATGCGGGTGATCATCCCCTCGACGGCCGCCGCGCTGTGCCAGCTGCCCATCGGATTGTCTGGGTTGGACAGGTAAATCAGCTTGGCGTCGGTCTCTGCCGCTGTGGCAAGTAACGCGTCGATGTCTTCGTGGTCGTCCTTGTAGGGCACCTTGTGCAGGACGCCGCCAAACCCGCTGACGTGGTAGTTGAAGGTCGGATAGGCCCCGTCGCTTGTCGCTACGGCGTCGCCAGCCCCCACGAGCAGCCGGACAACATAGCCCAACAGCCCGTCAATCCCTTCGCCCAGCATGATATTGTCCGGGGCAACACGGTGATGGTGCGCTAGGGCGTGGCGCAAATCATGGCTCTCCGGGTCGCCATATTGCCAGACCTCGCCCGCCGCCCTGCGCATGGCCTCAATTGCCTTGGGGGAGGGGCCGAAGACGCTTTCATTGGCCCCCAGCCGGGCGGTAAAGGCGGCGCCACGCGCGCGCTCCTGCGCTTCGGGGCCCACAAAGGGAATGGAGGCGGGCAGGGATTGGGCGAGCGGGGTCAGGCGGGGGTCTGTCATGCTGTGCATCAAATCAAACCTGCGCCGGGCCGCAAGGTTGAAATGCGCGGGCAGGGCGCATAGGTGCAAGCCATTCGCAACTGGAGGGCGCCTTGATGCCCAAGCTGACACGTCGCGGCTTCATCGCTGCAACATTCGCGGCCGGATCGGTCCGCAGCCTGCCGCAGATCGCCAAGGCCCCGCCCGCGCGGCGCATTCTGACGCTGGTCTATGACCATTCCAAGGGCATGATGCGCGCGGTCGAGCGGGTCGTGAGGTAAGGCTGGTCTTGCGGCTCTGCCGTGCTTAGGCTCACGCCCCATGAGCCTTATTCACACCGACATCTCCGAGCGCGTCGCCACGGTGACGCTTAACCGCCCCGAGAAGATGAACGCGGTCTCGCTGGAGATGCTCGATGCAGGCATCGCGGCGGCCTATGACTTGCGAGAGGCGGATATTTCCTGCGTGGTGCTTCGGGGGGCGGGCCGCGGCTTTTGCGCGGGGATCGATCTGGTGTCGCTGTCCTCTCTGGTCGGACAAGATACGCAGGAGGTGCTGGTCCCCCGGACCCATGGCACGCGCAATCGCTTTCAGGAATTCACGCTGGCCTGGCGCGATCTTGAGGTCCCGGTAATCGCCGCGCTGCATGGCGTGTGCTACGGGGCGGGGCTGCTGCTGGCCGCAGCGGCGGATCTGCGCATCGCGGCCCCCGACACCAAGCTGTCGATCATGGAAATGAAATGGGGTCTCGTTCCCGACATGGGCGGGATGGCCGTGCTGCCCGATCTGCTGCGGTCCGACATCCTGCGTCGGCTGATCTACACGGCGGAGGTGGTCGAGGCGCCGCAAGCCCTTGAATGGGGCTTGATCACCGAGATGGCGCAGGACCCTCACGCCCGCGCGCAAGAGCTGGCGGCGCAGGTCGCGGGCCAAAGCCGAAGCGCTCTCCGTGCGGCAAAACGGCTGATCCATGTGGCTGAAACACAGGATGAGAGTGCGGTGCTTATGGCCGAGTCTGTGGAGCAAGCCGCGCTGATTGGCACTCCGGATCAAATGGCCGCCGTGGCGCGGGGGATGGCTTCGAAAAAGGGCGGCTAGAGCCCCGCTCCAACCGCCCTTCGGAACGCGCCTTGCGGTCGCGTCTCCATCCGATCCGGTCATCGGCTCTCCAGCCTGTACCGGACGTTTAGCAATGCACGATCTTGGTTTCCATTTGATTAAAAATACTCAAACTCCGGCGCTTTTTGTGGGCGAAGGATTTTGAGTATTTGGCAATCAAATGGAGACAGGGCGTCTATCCCAGTTCAGCCAATCTTGCCAGAGCGGCTTTGAGTTTGCCTTCTTCCTCTTCCCGTGCAGCCAGATTTTCTCGAGCTTCTTCAACGACTTCCGGTGGGGCGGAGGCTGTGAATTTGGGATTGTTCAAACGGCCGCGTAGGCCGCCGAGCTCTTTTGTGAGCTTGCCGAGGCTCTTTTCCAGCCGGGATTTTTCGGCGCTGACATCGACGATGCCTGCAAGGGGCAGGGCAAAGCTGCCGCCGGCTGTGGGGATCGAGACGGAGCCTTTGGGGGCCTCGCCCTGGCTGATCTCGCCCAAGCGGGCGAGCTTCTTGATCATGGCGGCATTGGCGGCGAAGGCGGAGCGGCCTTTGTCGTCCAGCGCGACCTCGATCAGCGGGACTTCGAGGGAGGCTGGCACGTTCATTTCGCCGCGTGCGGAGCGGACGGATTCGATCAAAGCGATGACCCAGTTCATTTCGCGGTCGGCATTTTCGTCAACCAAATCAGAGGCTTGATAGGTGGGCCAGTCGGTGATGGCCAGCATCTGGTCGCGCGGGGCGGTGACGCCCCAAAGCTCTTCGGTGATGAAAGGCATGATCGGGTGCAGCAGGATCATGCATTGGTCCATCACCCAAGCCATGGTGGCGCGGGTCTCGAGCTTTTCGGCGTCAGAACCGTCATAAAACAAAGGCTTGGAGAGCTCGACATACCAGTCGCAGACCTTGCCCCAGACAAACTTGTAAAGCGCGTCGGCGGCGTCGTTGAAGCGGTAGGCTTTGAGCGCCGTATCGACGGTCTCGCGGACCTTCGCGGTCTCTCCGATGATCCAAATGTTAACGGTCTGGGTGATGTGCAGATCGCGTACACCATCCGTACACACCCCGTAGTGACGCGCGTCATCTGTGAAGCATTCGTTAAGCTCGGCAAATCGGACGGCGTTCCAGAGCTTGGTGCCGAAATTTCGGTAGCCTTTGATGCGTTCCATATCCAGCTTCAGAACGCCGCCAAGCGCGGCCATCGCGGCGGATGAGAAGCGCAGAGCGTCGGCGCCGTATTCGTCAATGATATCCAGTGGGTCGATGACATTGCCGGTGGATTTCGACATCTTCTTGCCCTTGGCGTCGCGGACGAGGCCATGCAGGTAGACGTCCTTGAACGGGATGCGCGCCTCAACCGGCAGGTCGTCGGGCAGAACTGCCAGCTGCATCATCATCATCCGCGCGACCCAGAAGAAGAGAATGTCCTGGCCCG